>NZ_JASPJT010000004.1:0-214729 GCF_030232425.1 Corynebacterium sp. MSK019
ATCCGGAAAGGGCCCATGAGATAAAAAGGGCCCACCCGGCGACACACCGAGCGGACACACTTTTTGTCACTTAACCCCAAAGGTTAAACGAAAACTCCCTCCCGGATACCCGGAAGGGAGTTGGTCTGAGCGGATGACGGGACTCGAACCCGCGACCCTAACCTTGGCAAGGTTATGCGCTACCAGCTGCGCTACATCCGCAAATACGCTCGCCCATAAGGGCTTACGTGGTGCGCGATACTAGGATTGAACTAGTGACCTCTTCCGTGTCAGGGAAGCGCTCTCCCACTGAGCTAATCGCGCTGGGGTAAAAGCTATATAGAAGCTTTCAAGCGCAACCCCCTTCCAGGAGAAGGGGGTTTTGCACTGAGCGGATGACGGGACTCGAACCCGCGACCCTAACCTTGGCAAGGTTATGCGCTACCAGCTGCGCTACATCCGCAAATACGCTCGCCCATAAGGGCTTACGTGGTGCGCGATACTGGGATTGAACCAGTGACCTCTTCCGTGTCAGGGAAGCGCTCTCCCGCTGAGCTAAACGCGCATTACATCGAAACCGGTAAGGAATCTCTGCTGAGGTGGAAACGGGAATCGAACCCGTGTACACGGCTTTGCAGGCCGTTGCCTCGCCACTCGGCCATTCCACCGTGAGGCTGCCGCCTCAGTGGTTGCCTCGAAGTTATACCACAGAGCTTAACTTCTTGAGAAACCAGAGCGGATGACGGGACTCGAACCCGCGACCCTAACCTTGGCAAGGTTATGCGCTACCAGCTGCGCTACATCCGCATCACGTTGCAAGGAGAGCGAAGAAGAATCTCAATTGCTCTCTTGCGGTGCGAAAGATACTTTAGCGTGCTTGTGCGATTGATTACAAATTACCAGGTGAACATCTGTATTGTGCCTGTGGGCGTAGGGCTAAAGACCAACCTTTGATGCCTCTGAATCGCAACGATGTCATTTATTCGCTTTCGTGGGTTGGTTACTGGGGGCTATCGAGTCGCTATCGTCATGGAGTTCCATTGGTGGGGTAATAAATCGTCGAACTGCGCAATCGCAAACGCAATGCAACCCAATTAGGGAAACTTCCAAAACGCGTGCTAACTTATTCCGCAGAGCAGCAAAGGCTTAGTGCTTTTCTGTCCGAGTCCCATAGCTCAGTGGAAGAGCGTTCCGTTCACACCGGAAAGGTCGCTGGTTCGAACCCAGTTGGGACTACCATTTAAAACCCCGGTCGACGCATCGTATAAAAACTGCGCGGCCGGGGTTTTGCTGTGTGACCTGAACTATATTCGTCCCTCTCGGGAACTTTTCTGGACTACCATCCGACAATAGGTATAAGGGCAGCGGTCAGACTACTGCTGTTCTTCTCGAACTGTCCCGCTTAAAGGAGTTGAACTGTTCTAGTGAGTCCCCGGGTCGCTTCAGGCGAAACGTTTCGGTTCTCAAAGTCGGGTTTCCGGCGTGCAGTAGCCGCTGCTGCGGCGCTTGTAGTCTTTGCAGGTGCGTCAGTTATTAATGCTGGCCCCGCGCATGCTCACGATTCCGTGCTGTCGTCTAACCCAGGCGACAAGCAGGTTCTCGATGAATTTCCGCACCACGTTTCTCTCAAGTTCTCCGGCAACCCCAAGAACAATTTCAACACCGTTGCAATTAGTGATGCAGATGCCAAGGAAGTCCTGTACTCCCACGAGCCAGAGGTAGTGGGTAATGAGGTCTCTTTGGATATCCCTGAGGATATTAATCCAGGCCCTGGTAACTACATCATTGGTTTCCAAATCACCTCCTCTGATGGTCACTCCACCCGAGGAAAGACCTCTTTTTCAGTGGCTGATCCGGATGCTGCTGGCGCAGCCGAAGCCGGGGCAGAATCTCGTCAGACCGGTGCGCACGCCGAGGAAACGAAGTCAATACCGCTATGGGCTTATGGCCTCGGTGGTGGACTCATCGTCATCATCGCCGCTGTCGTCATCGTTATTAATCGAAAGGCAAAATAGACACATGAAGCTCAATCGCACTGCAACTACACTGATCGCTGGTTCCGCAGCTCTGACCCTTGCTCTGGCAGGATGCTCGTCCGACGATAACACTGCTGCTGAGGTGACTGAGTCCGCAACCTCCGCTGCGACCGAAGCTACCTCTCAGATGGAGAAGAGTGATGCTGCTGTGCAGCTGGCCGATGCCTACATCAAGGAAAAGCCGGCTGACAAGGGCATGACCGCCATCTTCGGTACGCTGACCAACAACACCGATAAGGACATCAAGGTTTCCTCCTTCAAGCTTGAGGGGCTGAAGGAAGGCACGAAGTTCGAGCAGCACGATACCAAGGACGGCAAGATGTTCGAGGTGCCGGAAGGTTTGACGATTCCTGCTAATGGCGAACTCGTTCTCGAACCGGGTAGCACTCACTTCATGATCATGAACAATGATGAAGCTATGGATGTGGGAGCTGAGTACAAGCTCGTCATTGAGCTTTCCGACGGCTCTAGCATTACCCAGGACGTTGAGGTTCGTGTCCAGCCAGCAGGTGAAGAGGACTACGGTAATGACGGTGACCTGAACAACCCAGAGCACATGGGTGGCGGTGAGATGGATCACTCGGGCCACTAATTTTTGTGACAAGTTGATCAAGCAATCGTTCGTCGTAAAGCGGGCGTGAGCTCAGGTACGTCGAGGAATTGACTAGCTGAATCTAATGGTGGCAGAAGCGCTGGAGTTGGCAGGTTATTGCAGCATATGCAACGAACTCCGGCGCTTTTCTTTTTCCGAAAAAGGTTTTCGATACGGTCGAATTGGATAGGCCAGTGGTTGCGTTGAAGCTATTGAAAAGTTGGCGGATCCCCAGCCATCTCATGTGTTCCAGTTCGAAGTAATCAGAAAGGTAAGAGTGCACAAAATGTCCGAAGGCTTTTCCAGAAGGCGTTTTCTTGGCGGGCTCGGCACCGCCGCAGGAGCCTCAGCGCTCGCCCTGGGGGCGCCGGAAGCCCAGGCGATTGGGTTGGAACGTCCACAGGAAGAGCCACCGAAACCGCCTTTGCAGACAGCAACCGTACCTTTTGATGGCGCTCACCAGGCGGGGATTGCGACGCCCGCACAGGCGAATCTATGGCTAATAGCCTTCAACGTGAAGAAGGGGGTCGATCGCAATCGCCTCCAAAACCTCATGCGTGCCTGGACGGATGACGCCCGCCGAATGACAGCCGGCAAGGCTACTCGAACGGATTTGGAACCCGAGCTCATGGGGAGTCCGGCCAATCTGACTATCACAGTTGGATATGGGGAGAATTTCTTCACAATCATCGATAGGGAAGACCAGAAGCCTGAGTGGCTGGGAGATCTGCCAAAGTACGTTAACGATGAGCTCCGCCCGGAGTGGAACGGCGGAGACCTGTGCCTGCAGATTTGTGCGGACGACCCAGTAATGGTCTCCCATGCGGCCCGAATGATGATCCGAAATGCAGGTTCTTATTTGGATGTTCACTGGGTGCAAGCTGGTTTCCAGCACGCCAATGGTTCTACGCAGGAAGGCGAGACCCCGCGCAATCTCTTCGGTCAGAAGGACGGTACGGTCAACCCGCGCACTCGTGAAGAATTCGACAAGCAGGTGTGGATTGATAGTGGTCCGGATTGGTTGCGGGGCGGTACAGCGATGGTTGTCCGCCGTATCGAAATGGATATTCCAGGCTGGGATGTGTTGGACCGCGAAAGCCGCACTGTTATTACCGGCCGAGATATCGGCACCGGCGCGCCAATTGGAGGTAAGGACGAGTTTGAGACCGTCGACCTGGCGAAGACTGATGAATATGGTCTGCCTCTGACGGATCCGAACAGCCATGTTGCGCTGTCAATGCCTCCGAAAGAGAAACCTAATCAGCGGATTCTGCGACGGGTCTACAACTATGACCTGCCACCGGAACCGAATGGTCGATTCGAGACCAACACCGGCCTGGTATTCATTTGTTTCCAGAAGGACCCGTTGGAGCAGTTCAATCCGATTCAAGAGCGGCTGTCCAAGAACGACCGTCTCAATCAGTGGATTTTCCACATTGGATCCGCCGTGTTTGTTATGCCACGAGGAACTTCTGAGGAGGAGTACTGGGCCCAGGACCTTTTCGAGGCCTGAGTTTTGACCGTGCGGTAAAGTGTGTGAACGACTGACGAAGGTCACCAGGTATGTGATTTTCGAAGACACTTTGAAAAGGAGTACACGCACGCCGTGTCAGAAGAATTTGCAACCCCAGCACCGTTTTCCGTGCCCGCAGGAGTTTCTGCGGGCGAGGCGATGAGAGACCTGGGTTTCCCGAACAAGGGCGTTGACGCCATCGTTTGTGTCCGCGACCCTGAAGGCAATTTGAAGGATCTGTCCTTTAAGCCAGAAGTGGAAACCGTCTTCGAGCCCGTTCCGGCGAATACTCCGGACGGTCGCGATGTCATCCGCCACTCTGCGACTCACGTGATGGCTCAGGCCGTGCAGTTGGAGTTCCCTGGGACGAAGCTGGGCATTGGCCCTGCCATCGACAATGGTTTCTACTACGACTTCCGTGTCGATGAGCCTTTCTCGCCGGAGGATCTCAAGCGCATCGAAAAGCGTATGAAGAAGATCATCAAGTCTGGTCAGCGATTCGAGCGCTTCGCGTTCGAGTCTGCCGATCAGGCGCAGGAAGCGCTTGCCGACGAGCCGTATAAGCTCGAGCTGATTGTTGAAAAGTCGGCCGGCAAGGTGGCCGAAGATGATGAGGCCAATGTCGACGTCGGTGGTGCAGGCACGACCTTGACCGGCTACCGCAACGTCAATCCGCGTACCGGTGAGACCGAGTGGTTTGATCTTTGCCGCGGCCCGCACGTGCCGACCACCCGCTACATCCCTGCTTTTAAGATCATGCGTTCTTCCGCTGCGTACTGGCGGGGTGACCAATCTCGAGATAACCTGCAGCGTGTTTACGGCACTGCGTGGGAGTCCAAGGAAGCGTTAGACGAGTACCTCGACCGCATGCTCGAGGCTGAGAAGCGCGATCACCGCCGTTTGGGCTCCGAGCTGGATTTGTTCAGCTTCCCGGATGAGATTGGTTCTGGTTTCCCGGTATTCCATGTCAAGGGTGGCATCATCCGCAACGAGATGGAGCAGCACTCCCGTCGCCGTCATATCGAAGCGGGCTATGACTTTGTGAACACGCCGCACGTAACTAAGGGTGACTTGTTCAAGAAGTCTGGTCACCTGGACTTCTACGCGGATGGCATGTTCCCGCCGATGCAGCTCGACGGCGAATATGACGAACACGGCAACTGCACCAAGGCTCCGCAGGACTACTACGTCAAGCCGATGAACTGCCCGATGCACAACCTCATTTTCGCATCGCGTGGTCGCAGCTACCGTGAACTTCCGATTCGTATGTTCGAGTTCGGCACCGTCTACCGCTACGAGAAATCAGGCGTTATCCACGGTCTTACCCGAGCCCGTGGCTTTACGCAGGACGATGCCCACATCTACTGCACCGAGGATCAGCTGGAAGAAGAGCTCACTAATGTCCTCGACTTCATCATTTCGCTTCTGCGTGACTACGGCCTGGATGACTTCTACCTGGAGCTGTCTACGAAGGACGAAAAGAAGTTCGTCGGCTCGGATGAAATTTGGGAGAAGTCCACAGCTATTCTTCAGCGCGTTGCAGATGCTTCTGGCCTCGAGCTCGTTCCTGATCCGGGCGGAGCCGCTTTCTATGGTCCGAAGATTTCCGTCCAAGCCCGCGATGCCATCGGCCGTACTTGGCAGATGTCGACGGTACAGCTCGACTTCAACCTGCCGGAGCGCTTCGAGCTCGAGTACACCGCACCTGACGGAACCAAGAAGCGCCCGATTATGATTCACCGTGCGCTTTTCGGCTCCATCGAACGTTTCTTTGGCGTCCTATTGGAGCACTACGCAGGTGCTTTCCCGGCTTGGCTGGCTCCGGAACAGGTTGTTGGTATTCCGGTTGCGGATGACTGTATCCCACACCTGGAGGGCTTTGCTGTACAGCTGAAGTCTCGTGGCATCCGCGTCCACGTGGATACGTCCGATGACCGCATGCAGAAGAAGATTCGCAACCACACCCAGGCCAAGGTTCCGTTCATGATTCTGGCTGGTGCCCGCGACATTGAGGCAGGCGCCGTCAGCTTCCGGTTCCTCGATGGTACCCAGATTAACGGGGTGGCAGTTGAGAAGGCTGTGGACATCATCTGTGATTGGGTTGCTTCGCGGAATAACGAACAGCCGAACAAGGAGAATGTCTCTGCTCTCTAGAGGTCGTTAACGCTCTCTAATTCGACCGCGTTGTTTTAACTGGTGAACCACGCGTGGTAATCCAAAGAAGTTGACCGCGAGGTCGTAAACTACAGCAGAGAAATATATGTGGTCGGGGCTCGAATGGGGTCCCGGCCACGCAACGAAGGGGATGGCAGTGAATCAGTCGGGAAGTGAAGAGTTGCCTCCGCAGCAGCAGGGCAATGCCGGCCAGCAGGAATCGTCTGATGGCGTATACGTCGACAGCGGTTACGGCGAACCGGATCGGCTCACGCGCTTATGGGCACCCTACCGGCTGGACTACATCGTCAAGCGTGGTGTGCATAACTCCAAGCCATCTCGTAACCCCTTCGTTGATTTGCCGAAGCAAAGCGATGAGGAAGCACTCATTATCGCTCGCGGCGAGTGGGTGTACGCCGTTTTGAATCTGTTCCCGTACAACCCAGGGCACCTCATGGTGGTTCCATATCGCGAAGTCGCCAACCTTGAGGACTTGACCGACGAAGAAACAGCCGAGATGATGCGATTTGCCAAGCATGCGGTTCGTACTCTCAAATCGGTTTCGCGCCCGCACGCCGTCAATGTAGGTTTCAACTTAGGCAAGGCCTCCGGCGGTTCGGTCGCCGATCACCTGCATATGCACGTCGTACCGCGCTGGTCGGGTGACAGCAATTTTATGACCGTGATCGATGGCACCAAAGTGTTACCGCAGGCTCTTCGTCAGACTCGCGAGTTGCTTGCCGACGGCTGGCGTGCCCTTAATCAAGAGGATGGGGCAGCATGCTGAGTGTCCGTGGCAGGGCTCCAATCCGCCCAGTAGTTGAACCGATTGCCGCTGCACTTTTGCGGGTCGGCATTAGCCCGAACACGGTCACCCTGGTGGGAACGGTAGTTTCCGTTCTGCTTGCGGTAATCCTGATTCCTACCAACCATCTTTTCGCAGCTGCGGTGTCAATCGCTATTTTCACTGCTTTTGACCTGCTCGATGGCACGATGGCCAGACTTCGAGGGCAGGGAACGAAATACGGAGCGACGCTGGATGCTTCCTGTGACCGCATTACGGATGCTGCACTGTTCGGGGCGATAGCGTATTGGGTGGTGTATCACCATGACGCGGATTCAGTGCTGCTTATTCTGACACTGATCACTATGGGATCTTCCCAGGTCATTTCCTACGTTAAGGCTCGGGCAGAAGCTAGCGGCCTCAAGGTCAACGGCGGTCTCGTCGAACGTGCGGAGCGCCTGATTATCGGTCTAATCGGCATTGGGCTCCAGGGGCTTGGCGTGGACTATGCCCTCTACGTCGCAATGTGGCTCCTGGCGATTGGTTCGGTATTCACCGTCATTCAGCGCTTGTACATGGTGGCTAAGCAGCCAGGAGCGTTGGATCCCATCGCCCCGCCAGAAGGCGCAGCTGATAGTTCATCTATCAACCCTGACTCTGCTACGAAGTCCACGGGTTCGGCTGATTCCAACAACTAAAGGAGGATACGATGACTAGTTTCTTCCTGCCTCGCTCGAAAGATGATTTCGTTGCGCTCGGCTATATGGCCGGGTGGAAGATTTTTGGTCTGCTGCCGGAACGCGTGGCCTACCGCATCGGCAACATAGCCGCCGATCGGGTAGCAGCAAATCCCACGACGACCCGCCAGCTTCGCAAGAACCTGGCTCGCGTTATGGGCTGTCCGCCTGAGGAAGTGCCGCAAGGGCTTATTCGGGCTTCCATGCGTTCCTATCTACGCTATTGGGTGGAGGCATTCCGGTTGCCCTCCATCGCCTCTCCAGAGCTGGCAGACACGGTCGAATCCACCAGCGATGGGCTCGAACGAGTTGCTGAGGCCCTCGAGGCCGGAGATTCCATCGTCATCCCACTGCCGCATTCTGGTAACTGGGATATGGCAGGTATGTGGCTCGTTTCCCGCCATGGCCGGTTCAGTACCGTGGCGGAACGGCTGAAGCCAGAGGTGCTTTACGACGCTTTCGTGGAGTACCGCGAATCCCTCGGATTCCACATTCTCCCGCTTACCGGTGGCAAACCCGCGATGCCGGAACTGCAGAAGCGATTGGAAGACGGTGGCGTTGTGTGCCTGCTGTCTGATCGTGACTTCGGCGGCCACGGGGTCCCGGTCACTTTTTTCGGCGAGCAGACGACAATGCCGGTCGGCGCGGCAAAGCTGGCACAGGACACGGGCGCTCGGCTTATGCCCGCGGGCCTGTCCTACACGCGCGATGGTTGGCGCTTTGTAGCGCATCCATTCGTGCCGACTGAGGGGCGCAATCTAGCTGACATTGTCCAAGACATCGCTACTGTTTTTGAATCTGATATTGCTCAGCATCCAGCGGATTGGCACATGATGCAGCCACTGTGGCCAGCGGATAAGAAGAGGTCAAAGTAGCCGTGCGAATCGGAATGGTGTGCCCGTACTCGTTCGATGTTCCAGGTGGGGTTCAAGCTCACGCGATTGACTTGTGTGAGGAGTTCATCCGCCGCGGCCACGAGGTCAGTCTTATCGGCCCGGCTAGCGCGCAGGCGGATGTGCCGGATTTCGTTATTCGAGGTGGTGCCGCCATCCCGATTCCGTATAACGGCTCAGTCGCTCGGCTGTCTTTTGGTCCCCGCACGAGCCGTCGAGTCCGCACATGGATCGAGGAAGGTAGCTTTGACATTCTTCATATCCATGAGCCGAATTCGCCCAGTTTTTCAATGCTGTCGTTAGTAAACTCGGTCGGGCCAATTGTCGCGACCTATCACTCTGCGGCGACGGACTCCCTAGCATTGAAGTTGGCCACGCCATTTTTGCGGAAGTACCTTGAACGCATTCGGGGAGGCATCGCTGTCTCGGAAGTGGCTCGTCGCTGGCAGGTTGAGCAACTCGGCGGCGACCCGGTTCTCATTCCCAATGGTGTCCGTGTTGGAGATTTTGAGTCCTGCCCGGCCGCCTCATCGTTGCCTGAGATCCCGCCACGGCGTGAGGGGGTCTATCGGCTCGTGTTCCTCGGACGCTTCGACGAATCTCGTAAGGGCTTTGACGTGTTGCTCGACGCGCTGCCGGCAATACGTGCAGAGATTCCACAGCTTGAGGTCTGTGTTGTTGGTGATGGTGATGTCGCGGCAGCTCGTCGTAAAGCGGGCAGAAACGCAGATGTCCTGCATTTCGTCGGCAGACTGTCGGAGGATGCTAAGGCGTCAATACTCGCCGATGCGGATGCGTACATTGCCCCGCAGCGTGGTGGAGAGAGTTTCGGCATCGTGCTGGTAGAGGCGATGGCGGCGGGTGCGCCGGTGATCTCCAGCGACATCGATGCGTTCAAACTCGTGCTTGACGACGGCCATTACGGGCTTCACTTTGAAAACGGTAACTCCGCAGACCTTGCGGATGCAGTCGTACGCCTTTTGACGCAGCCAAAGTTGGGGGAGGAGCTTCGCGCACTCGGGCATAAACGGGCTTGGGAGTATGACTGGTCGCAGGTCGCCGACGGCGTTCTGCGTGTGTACGATACGGTGCGCATGGATGGCGAAAAGGTCGTCATTGCGCCATAGAGATTTCCGTCGTGTTAGCTGATTAAACGCAGCGGAGTGAAAGTGGGTTTTCGGTGGACGTAACCGTTCCAATCTGGGTCGTTGTCCTAGTCATTGCGCTGATTGTCGTACTCGTTAGCGGTTTGGTGGCTTCATCGACAGCGACGCGTTTGAACCGTATGCACATTCGCACGGACTTGGCGCGTTCTTCACTGGAAGCGGCGTTGGGGCGAAGGGCCGCAGTCGCTCGTGCCGCCTACCCGGAACTCGCCGGCGTAGTGACGAAGGTGGAAGCCACACCACTTAGAGCCAACAACACTGGACAGCGCGCAGACGTGGAAAACGAACTGACTAGGAAAATTGTGGCGCTCTATGAGGAACAGCCCGTGGACCGAACGATGGCAATTGAGCTTTCTGACGCCCACACGCGGCTCGAGCTCGCCCGCCGTTTCTACAATGATGCGGTGACGGATACGAAAGCACTGCGAGCCAGGCCGCTAGTACGCGCGCTGCGGCTGGCGGGCACTGCACCCGAACCGGAATATTTCGATGTTGCAGACGGACTGACAACTGCTTAATTGTGGGAAAATTCGCTGTTGTGCTGGAAGTTCGCCGTGTTTTGTGACTCAATGAACAGCACTGTCTAGTTCAGGCGTTATAGTGTTAAACGACTACAAACGGTCACATTCACCAGTTTTATTAGGGAAGTAGGGTTCGTTGAGCACGGTTGAGAACAACTCCGGGCAGGGCACCGCACGCGTGAAGCGCGGTTTCGCTGAGATGATGAAGGGCGGCGTCATTATGGACGTCGTTACGCCGGAGCAGGCCAAGATCGCTGAAGATGCCGGCGCAACTGCCGTGATGGCGCTGGAGCGTGTCCCCGCCGATATTCGCGCAGAGGGTGGCGTGTCGCGTATGTCTGACCCGGACATGATCGAGGGCATTATCAATGCCGTCTCCATTCCGGTTATGGCCAAGGCCCGAATCGGCCACTTTGTTGAGGCACAGGTTCTGCAGTCCCTCGGTGTTGACTTCATTGACGAGTCCGAGGTTCTGACCCCGGCCGATTACTCGAACCACATCGACAAGTTCGAATTCACCGTGCCTTTCGTCTGTGGTGCGACCAACCTGGGTGAGGCTCTGCGCCGCATCAACGAGGGCGCTGCCATGATTCGCTCCAAGGGCGAGGCCGGTACCGGTGATGTCTCCAACGCTGTGACTCACATGCGCACCATCCGCGCTGAAATTAACCGTCTGCGTTCTATGGCTCCGGACGAGCTCTATGTTGCCGCCAAGGAGCTGCAGGCACCGTACGAGCTGGTACGCGAGGTCGCTGAGACCGGTAAGTTGCCAGTCGTGCTGTTCACCGCAGGAGGCATTGCAACTCCGGCTGACGCTGCAATGATGATGCAGCTCGGTGCCGAGGGTGTCTTTGTTGGTTCCGGTATCTTCAAGTCCGGTGATCCGGAGAAGCGCGCCAAGGCTATCGTCCAGGCAACCCAGCACTACGATGATCCGAAGGTCATCGCTGATGTCTCCCGCGGTCTCGGCGAGGCAATGGTCGGCATCAACGTCGACGAGATTCCGCAGCCGCACCGACTCGCTGAGCGTGGCTGGTAAAAATGGCTAACATCCGCGAGGTATTAGATCTGGAGCAGATTGACCGGGACATTTTCCGTGGCCCAGTCATTAAGTCAATCCTGCAGCGCACTTTCGGTGGCCAAGTTGCCGGCCAGTCCCTCGTCGCGGCGACGCGCACGGTGGGTAATACCTTCGCGGTGAACTCCCTCCACGCCTACTTTGTAGGCCCGGGCCGCCCCCATATCCCGACGGTGTACATGGTCAAGCGTATTCGCGACGGCCGGTCTTTCTGCCACCGATCCGTCGAAGCTGTGCAAGATGGCCGTACGATTTTCGTCATGCAGGTCAGCTTCCACCGTAAGGGGGATGAGGGACTCGAGCACTCTGACGTGATGCGCAAGGTGCCAGATCCTGAAGACGTGGTCACCGACACCTCTGAGATGACGAACACACGTCGTCTACTAATGCGCGAGTGGGCGGACTGGGATATCCGGGTAGTGCCGGATGATCAGTTCGAACACAACAAGTACACCCCGTCCCAGCAGCTGGTATGGTTCCGGTGCAAGGATCGCCTGCCGGATAACGAGACCTTCCACGTCTGCACGCTGGCGTACATGTCGGATATGACTTTGCTGTCATCGGCACTCGTTCCGCATCCAGGCGTTGAGGTCCAGGAAGCCAGCCTCGACCACGCGATGTGGTTTATGCGTCCGTTCCGTGCGGATGAATGGCTGCTCTACGACCAGATTTCGCCATCGGCGCACGCGGGTCGCGCATTGACTCACGGTCGCATCTTTAACCAAAAGGGCGAGCTCGTGGCCGTCGTCACGCAGGAAGGGCTGACCCGAAGCCTGGCCCCGGGTGTCGAGCCCGTGCCAGTGGCGACGAACTTCGATGCTCGCAGTGAGAACCTAGATTAATGACACAGGAAACAATCGGTATCCTCGCTCTTCAGGGCAACGTTGCCGAACACGGATATGTGCTTGACCAGCTCGGCGTCCCGCACCGAAAGGTGCGCTTGCCCCGTGATCTGGAAGGGCTTAGCGGCCTAATTTTGCCCGGCGGCGAGTCCACAACCATGAGCAAGCTGATGGTCTTCAATGAGCTTGAAGACCCGCTGCGGGAAGCCCTCCGCGATGGCCTTCCGGCATATGGCACCTGCGCAGGCATGATTTTGCTTGCCGACGAAGTGCTCGATACCCGTCCGGATGCCGTTAGCCTGGGAGCGATTGACATCACGGTCCGTCGTAACGCATTTGGCCGGCAAGTGGATTCCTTCGAAACTGACTTGGATATTCCGCAGCTAGCGATCAGCGGTGACCAGCCGCCTGTACACGCCGCCTTTATTCGCGCACCGTGGGTCGAGCGTGTCGGTGATGATGTTGAGGTGCTAGCGCGGGTGCCAGAATCGGCTGGAGAGACCGCAGGTACAGTGGTCGGAGTACGGCAGGGGGCTGCGATGGCCACCAGCTTTCACCCGGAGTCGACGGGGGAGACGCGGCTCCACGAGTTCTTTTTGCGAGAGCTTGTCGGAATTTAAATCCCCGGTTTGTATAATGAACACCTGACGAATTCCCATCTACATGGGTATTGACGAGAGGATTGGTAGGAACTAGCACATGGCGGGTCATTCAAAATGGGCAACCACAAAGCACAAGAAGGCTGCTAATGACGCCAAGCGCGCCAAAGAGTGGGCAAAGATGATCAAGAACATCGAGGTCGCGGCTCGTACCGGCGGCGGTGATCCTGCTGGTAACCCCACCCTCGATGACATGATCAAGAAGGCCAAGAAGGCCTCGGTTCCCAACGACAACATTGAGCGTGCCCGCAAGCGTGGTTCCGGCGAGGAGTCCGGCGGTGCTGACTGGGAGACCATTGTCTACGAAGGCTATGCACCTGGCGGTGTCGCTTTGATTGTGGAGTGCCTGACTGATAACCGTAACCGTGCTGCTTCCGATGTGCGCTCGGCGTTCAACAAGAACAACGGCAACATGGCGGACAACGGCGCCGTGGCTTACCTGTTCGAAAAGAAGGGTGTCGTCGAGCTGCCGAAGGGCGAACTGACCGAGGATGACCTGCTTATGGCGGTTCTCGATGCCGGTGCAGAGGAGGTCAACGACCTGGGCGAAAAGTTCGAGGTTGTCTCCGCCTTTACCGATCTGATGAATGTCCGCACCGCTCTTGTCGATGCCGAAATGGAGTATGACTCCGCAGATCAGGACTACCGGGCTTCTACCACGGTCGCTCTCGATGCTGACGGTGCACGCAAGCTCTTCCGTCTGATTGACGCTCTCGAAGAGTCCGACGACGTGCAGAACGTCTACTCGAACGCCGACATCAGCGACGAGGTTATCGCCGAACTCGACGACTAGGCGTTTGCTTGGCGACGGTTCCGCTGACCGGCTTCCCGGCGTTAAAGGGGTGCCCGCGCAGGGTAGTCCGCAGCGCTGAATTGCGCGGTGAGCTGGTGTGAATGGAAGATCCCCATCGGAGAGTCGTCCGATGGGGATTTTTTGGGGAAAAACTACGGGCTGCAAATGTGAAACTGTGCGAGTTTATGTCACTATCAGACGATTTTACAGGTCATTTTTGTCATAAACGCAGTCAGTAACTCGCATTGGGGTAAGTAGCGAAGGGTGCCCGCCCGCCGACGCACCGGTCGACACGCCAGACGGACACACTTTTGCCAATAAACCCGATTTTGGTTTCTGAAAGTTTTAGTAGAACCGTTTTAAGAGAACCACTGAGTCGGAGGTCCCGCCATCAGCAACAGTGTGAAGACCACGGCGAGAACAATCAGGATGACGAATGCCGAGATAAACGGGCGGCGAATAATCATCGCGAGTGCCCACTCGAAAATGCCCTGTGGCTCCTCGGATTCGTCGGTAAAGCGCCAGGGCCGATCCAAGAGGCCTGCCTTCAGGGTGTTTCGTTCAAACGGATAGGTTGCGAATGGAATGATAGAAGAGGCGAGGCCGATGACACCGCGGCCAAAGCTCCACTGCTGGTTGATCCACACCATGATGGTGGTGACTACGTAGCACAGGAACGTAAAACCGTGGATGCCGCCGAAGATGGTGGTGGCGATGTCAGTGACTTTGAACAGGTACTTCAGTGCCAGCCCCAAGAGCAGCAGAGCCCACGTGACCATTTCAGCTGCAGCGAGAACGCCGTAGAGCTTCTTCGGTGAATTCATGGTGTTAAACCTATCAGAACCAACGGTTGGTACCCCGTGTAGCTACGATACAAACAGCTGTTCGAAATGTGGTATTAGTGGAGAGGTGAATTATCGAGCTGGATCTCTGCGGGTGATGGGTATCGACCCTGGCCTTACTCGTTGTGGTCTCTCCATTGCGGAAGGTGCTCAGGGCAGGAAAGTCATTCCCATTGCGGTGGGGGTCGCCCGCACACCAACCACGGCATCGTTGGAGGATCGTCTTCTACGGCTTTCCAATGCCGTGGAGCAGTGGATGGATGAGTACGAGCCGGACGTGGTTGCGATGGAACGGGTATTCGAGCGCGGCAATGTGTCCACCGTAATGCAGACTGCGCACGCGGTTGGTGTCCTTGTCCTCGCTGCGGCGAGACGCGGTTTGGAAGTGCATATGTACACGCCGTCGGAGGTAAAGAAGGCGCTTACCGGCAACGGTCGGGCTGATAAGAAGCAGATGACCATGATGGTGACGAGAATCCTCGGGTTGGAAACTCCGCCAAAACCTGCGGACGCAGCGGATGCGTTGGCCATCGCTATCTGCCACTGTTGGCGTGGTCCGGTTCTGCAACGCCAGCGCGACACCTTGGCTGCGCTTGCTAAGCAACACGAGGAGCGGGAGTTGGAGCTTTCTCGCCGTGAGAATCCCTCGCGGTAGGGGAGCCTGCTAGAGCACACTTGTGAGTTCGGCGTTTATCTCGGTGTCTTTCGGGAAGCCGTAGTGAAAGGAATTGTGAGAAGTGATTGCATCTCTACGCGGTGAGGTTATCGATCTCGGTGCGGACTATTGCGTTATCGAGTGCGGTGGTGTCGGGCATTTGGTCACCATTACAGGCAGGCTAGCTTCCCAGTTGGTGAGGCATGAGCAGACTTTTATGTTGACCACAATGGCGGTTCGTGAAGACGCGATTACGCTCTTTGGTTTTACCAATTCACAGGAACGTGAGATGTTTGCGCTCTTGCGCACTGTCTCGACAGTGGGGCCAAAGGTGGCGATGTCAGTTCTTTCGGTACTGTCGCCGGCCGAGATTGCCAATGCGGTCGCCTCAAAGAATGCGAAGGCCTTGCAAGTAGCTAACGGCGTCGGCAAGCGATTGGCGGAGCGCCTGTTGGTTGAATTGAAGGATAAGGTCGAAGTTTTCGCGGACAGGGCGGTATCGCCGCTGGAGGAAGCTGCAAACGGAGCAGCACCTGGCATTGTTTTGAAGGCAGATCTGGATCAGGTCGTTGGTGCTTTGGTCGGGCTTGGGTTCCCGGAAGCTGACGCGAATGAGGCAGCGGAGACCGTTGTTCGGATTGATCCGACCTTGGATACTTCAATGGCGCTGAAGGCGGCGCTAAAGACATTGGGCGAGAAGTAAATCCAGGTTGAGGACCTGCAGCTACATTGATGATGAAAATTGGCAGTGCACTAGGATGAGGGGACTATGAGCGATATCGAGCGCACGGAGTTTAACGTGTCGGGCAATCCCTTCAGGGACTCTTTAGGTGGGGAAGCCAACGACCATTTTGGCGGTGGTGGAAATGGTGCACAACGTGATGTCGATGCCCGCGCTCAGGTCGAGGAAGTCGATGCGGAATCGAACCTGCGACCAAAGTCGTTAGGGGAGTTCATCGGCCAACCCAAGGTCCGCGAACAGCTGGATTTAGTGCTTTCCGGGGCACGGGGGCGAAATGTGACTCCGGACCACATTCTGCTGTCGGGACCTCCCGGGCTGGGTAAGACCACCATGGCCATGATTATTGCGCAGGAGATGGGGAGCTCCCTGCGAATGACCTCCGGTCCGGCGCTTATTCGCGCTGGCGATTTGGCAGCAATGCTGTCGAACATGCTCGAGGGCGATGTCCTGTTTATCGATGAGATTCACCGCATTGCCAGGCCAGTGGAAGAAATGCTGTACATGGCAATGGAAGATTTCCGTATTGATGTCATCGTAGGCAAAGGGCCTGGAGCTACGTCGATTCCACTCGAGATTCCACCATTCACGTTGGTCGGTGCGACGACGCGCTCGGGTATGCTGACTGGCCCACTGCGTGACCGCTTTGGTTTTACCGCGCAGATGGAGTTCTATGAGGTCGAAGATCTGACAAAGGTGGTTACCCGTGCCGCTGGGATCCTCGGGGTAGACATCAGCCCAGAGGCTGCAGTGGAGATTGCCTCGCGTTCGCGAGGTACCCCGCGAATTGCCAACCGCCTACTGCGTCGCGTTCGCGATTTCGCAGATGTTCACTCCGGTGGCGTTATTGATCTTGGTGCGGCCAAGGCGGCGTTGATTGTCTTCGATGTCGATGAGCTTGGGCTGGACCGCTTGGACCGCGCAGTGCTGACTGCCCTGGTCAAGGGGCACGGTGGCGGCCCGGTGGGCGTGAATTCCCTGGCGTTGGCAGTCGGTGAGGAGCCCTCGACTGTGGAAGAAGTGTGCGAGCCCTACCTGGTCCGTGCCGGGATGATTGCGCGTACATCGCGCGGACGCGTGGCAACTGCCCGAGCATGGCGGCACTTGGGGTTGCAGCCGCCGGAGGGAACTATCGGAGAATAGCTTTCTCATCGACCCGGCCGGGGCAGTGTGGAATTGCTAGCTGGCAATTCGTTAAACTCGGCAGACATGGATCAAACTATTCTCCTCCTACTTATTTTCTTGTTCCTGGCGCTGCCAATTTGGCAGATCATCAAGCAGAACAAGCAGGTGCGCACCATTCGGGACATGCAGGATAAGTTGGCCCCGGGCGCAGAGGTCATCACCGGTTCCGGTATGCATGGTGTAGTCGTTGATACGACCGAAACAACCGTCGACCTGATTATCGCTGACGGCATCGTGACCCGTTGGGAAAAGGGCGCCATTGCCCGCAACCTCACCACCGGTACCGGAGCTAGCTACGCTCACCGTGACCGACGTGGCCGTGTTTCCGATGCGCCAGATGACCACGTCGGCGACGTCCAAGAAATCACCGGCCACGGCCCGGCTGACAATGCAGCTTCGGACGTCAATGAGCAGGTCGAGAACCCGAATACTCCGAGTACCCCGGATAACCCGGGTACAGACGGTTCCACTTCCACCGAAAAGCAGTAGCAGTTTTTTGCACGCCCACGCCCCGTCGGTTTGCATGCATCCAAGCTGTAGCGTGCGCCGTGAGGCTAGCGGGCGCGTCCCAGGTTTCGCCGTCGGCAAGCGTGGGCAAGATTTTCACTAAATAGGTACAAGTCAAAACCGGCGCACTACGCTAAATCGGTTATTCTCTAGCGGTTGGTGTTTATAGCTTTGCTTAGCGACGCCCGCAATGCCTCTTCCTGGTATCGCGCGATTTCGCGGTGCGGTTATAGACCTGCGTTTCTACCCGAAGCGCTTAAGTACCTAAACGTCACGATTCAGGAGACTTTGCTTTGAACAGCAAATCCAGATCCGGTGCGAATACATTCAAGAGGAACTGGCCGCAGTGGCTGTTGGCACTGTTTGTTGGCTTCCTCATCCTTACGTACGCACTCGTCTTTTTCACCGGCGGCGGATCAGCCAAGCCAAAGTTGGGCATCGACTTGCAGGGTGGTACCCGAGTAACCTTGGTGCCGCAGGGCGAAAAGCCGACGCGCGATCAGCTGGACCAGGCTCGCAAGATTCTGGAGAACCGCGTAAACGGCATGGGCGTCAGCGGCGCTCAAGTTGTCACCGACGGTGACACGCTGGTCATTACCGTGCCGGGTGAAGACTCACAGGAGGCGCGTACGCTCGGCCAGACTTCGCAGCTCTTCTTCCGTCCGGTAGAACAGCCCACCCAGGGCCCTGATGAAGCTGCCTTTGGCGAGGTAGTTAAGAAGACTGCTGAAGATTGGGTGTCAGTCGGTGTCCTGTCGAAGGAGGAAGCCACCAAGCGTGTTGATGACCTCTACAAGGACATGAACGAAACGCAGAAGCGTGCAATTGATGCCTTCAAGGAACAGAACCCAGATCAGCCGGTTCCCGAGGAGCTGTCCAAGTCGCTGGGCGAGGCCCCGAAGTTGGACGCAACAGCTCCGGCAAAGCCGGCGAACTCAATTGAAGCGGCCGAGCTGCGTACGAAGGTTCGTGACGTGCTGTTGGCGACTCGCCAGTCCGAAGACCCAACGACACAGTTTGCAGCCGCTGCGCTGATGACCTGCGATAACCGCGATGCAGTTGATCCGCTACAGGGTGCCGATGACCCGGCCAAGCCGCTGGTGACCTGTGCGCCCGAAGGCGGTAAAGCCATCTTCCTGGGCAAGGCTCCGCTGTTGATTGGGCAGGAGGACGAGGCCAAGGGCCAGCGTCTGTCCGGCGACGCTATTGATACCAATGCGCCGATTAACGGTGGTTACGATCAGCAGTCTGGTCAGATTCAGGTCTCCTTTAGCTTCAAGTCCGGGAAGAATGACACCGGCGCTCGCACATGGACCAAGTTGACCAATGACTACCTGCAGCGGCAGGTCGCTATCGTGTTGGACTCGAAGGTCATTTCCGCCCCGGTGATTCAGGAGGCAACCCCAGTTGGTTCTGCCACCCGCATCACGGGCGACTTCTCAATCGACGAGGCACAGGGACTGGCCAATAACCTGCGTTATGGTGCACTGCCGCTGTCGTTCGCAGGTGAGGACGGCGAGCCGGGCGGCACCACCACGACTATCCCGGCCATGCTTGGTTCGGCTTCCTTGGAAGCCGGTCTGCTTGCCGGCATTATCGGTATCGCCCTGATTGTCGTCTACGCGATTGCTCTCTACCGCGGCCTGGGCGTGATTTCGCTGGTTTCGCTGGCAGCAGCTGGAGCGATGGTCTACGGCGTCCTTGTCCTTCTTGGTCGTTGGATTGGCTACTCGCTCGATCTCGCTGGCATCGCCGGCATCATCATCTCTATCGGCGTAACGGCTGACTCCTTCATCGTCTTCTTCGAACGCATTAAGGACGAAATCCGCGCGGGTAGAACTTTCCGCTCCGCGGTTCCGCACGCTTGGCGACGAGCACGGCGCACCATCCTATCGGGTAACTTTGTGTCCATCATTGCGGCTGTGGTTCTTTACATCCTGGCCGTTGGCGATGTCCGCGGTTTCGCGTTCACACTTGGTCTCTCCACAGCATTCGACATTGTGACGGCTTTCCTCGTGACTGCGCCGTTGGTCATCCTGGCTACTCGTAAGTGGCCAGCTTTGTCCAAGCCGTCGATGAACGGCTTCGGCTCGGTCATGGAGATTGCACAGAGGAATAAGACTGTAGCTGCCGGTAAGAAGGCCGGAGCCTCCGATGCCTCCGCCAGTACGGCTGCCGACACCGGTGCAGCTCACTCCAGCGCGAATGAGGGGAAGTAGGAATCCATGAATACTACTCAGACGAATCCGGCGCTAATCACTGAGCCAGAAAGCGTGAAAGACGACTCCTTTTTCCGCCGCCTCTACACCGGCGAGGGTGGAATCAACATCGTCGGCAAGCGGAAGCGCTGGTACCAGATTGCCGTCGCCATCATCGTTGTTGCTTTCGCAGCGATGCTGATTCGCGGGTTCAGCTTCGGTATCGACTTCGAGGGCGGTACCAAGATGACTATGCCGCCGGCCTCAGTGACAACTGAGCAGGCCGAGGAGGTTTTCACCGAGGCGACCGGCGTGAAGCCGGAGCTGGTACAAATTATCGGTTCTGGTGAGGGCCGAATCCTGGAGATCACCTCTGAGAAGCTGACTCAGGACCAGATTAATAGTGCTCGTATCGCGTTGAATGATGCATTCAAGCCCGTCGATGTGCAGGGGCAGCAGACCCCGGATGCCATTGGTGACTCGACCGTGTCGGAGTCGTGGGGCTCTTCGATTACCAACCGAATGCTGCTGGCTGCAGTGGTGTTCCTGGGTCTGGTGTTCATCTACATCACCATTCACTTCGAGCGCGACATGGCCATTGCCGCAATTCTCGCCCTGGTTGTGGATGCAATCGTGATTATGGGCATCTACGCGCTCATTGGTCTTGACGTCACCCCGGCAACCATTATCGGCTTGCTGACAGTGCTGTCGTTCTCCCTGTACGACACCGTCGTGGTTTTCGACAAGGTCGACGAGAACACGGCAGGCTATCGTTCATCGACCCGTAGAAGTTACGCCGAGTTGGTGAACCTGGCGGTCAACCAAACCATCATGCGTTCTATCAACACCACGGTGTCGACGCTCCTGCCAATCCTGGCACTGATGGTCATCGCCGTGGGCATGCTAGGGGTCGGAACGCTGAAGGACCTTGCACTCGTTCAGCTCATCGGCATTATTCAAGGTACGTTCTCTTCGATCTTCCTGGCTTCGTCGCTGTTGGTGTCTCTTAAGTCGCGGCAGCGTGAATACCGCAAGCATGAAGAGGCGGTACTGTCTGCCCGCGCAAAGGCATCTGAGGGAGCCGGTTCGGGCACCGATTCCGCCACCACTGATGTTGCGGAGGACTCGGGCTCGAAGGAGCCGTCGGCAAGCGAAATGGAGCAGTCGACGCCGAAACGAACGGTGACGACTCCGACGCTTGAGGGCGATGAAAACAAGCCGCTGTCCTGGCGTCCGGGGCAGTAGGAGGTAGCGCCTCCCAGTGGTTCGGGTGAAACTACTTTAAAAGCGCATTGTGCGGGTATCGTTGACAGGTACCCGCACTTTTTCTTTTCGCCGAAAAGGAGCTTAAACCTGTGTCGTATGCACACGCGCGTGAGGCATTAGCCGATCAGATTCGGTTTGTGCCCGATTTTCCAGTTGAGGGCGTACTCTTCGAGGACTTGACGCCGGCGCTTGCCGACGCCACGACGTTCGCCCTGATTGTGGACGAGATTTCCGCCAAGGTGGAAGAGTTCGGGGCTGATGTTATAGGCAGCCTAGATGCGCGTGGATTCCTGCTGGGTTCTGCGGTGGCGTACAAGCTCGGACTGGGAGTGCTCGCTATTCGTAAGAAGGGTAAGCTGCCACCGCCTGTGCTGACCGAGACCTATGAACTGGAATATGGTACGGCCGCGCTTGAGATTCCGGCTAGTGGTTTTGAGCTGAAGGGCAAGAAGGCCGTACTTGTCGACGATGTGTTGGCAACTGGTGGCACCCTGTGTGCAGCTCGCGCTCTGCTGGAGACAGCTGGAGTCGAGGTAACCGGGCTGTGCACCGTGCTGGAGGTTGAAGGCCTGGGAGCTCGGGAGAAGCTTGCTGATCTGCCTCTGTACGTGGTTAATAAGGGGTGAATGAGTCATGGCTGAAGGGCCCGCACGCCGTTATGGTGCCCGCCTAGCGCGAAGCCTTACCGGCAACAGAACGAAGATCCGCCCGGTGCTAGATCCCCTTGTCGCGGTGCATCGACAGGTGCATCCGCGCGCAGATTTGGCTGTGCTTCAGCGTGCCTACGATACCGCCGAGCGCCTTCACGACGGCGTCTATCGGAAATCCGGCGAGCCATACATCACTCACCCGCTTGCAGTCGCTACTATTGCGGCCGAGATCGGCATGGATACCACCACGCTGGTGGCAGCGCTGCTGCATGACACGGTCGAAGATACCGATTACACGCTGGAGGACCTGGAGCGGGACTTCGGCCCAGAAGTCGCACGGTTGGTCGACGGCGTGACCAAATTGGATAAGGTCGCGTTGGGCTCCGCCGCCGAGGCAGAGACCGTGCGAAAAATGATTATCGCCATGAGCCAGGACCCGCGCGTGCTGGTTATCAAGGTGGCTGACCGGCTGCATAACATGCGCACAATGCGCTTCCTGCCGCCGGAAAAGCAGGCTAAGAAGGCCCGTGAGACCCTCGAGGTGATTGCACCGCTGGCGCATCGTTTGGGAATGGCCAGCGTGAAGTGGGAGTTGGAAGATCTCTCCTTCGCCATTTTGTACCCGAAGAAGTACGACGAGATTGTGCGTTTGGTCGCAGATCGAGCGCCGCAGCGGGACCGGTACATCCAGGAAGTCTCCGAGATGATTCAGAAGGATCTGAAGGAGTCTCACATTGCTGCTGAGGTACAGGGCAGGCCGAAGCACTACTGGTCGATTTATCAGAAGATGATTGTCCGCGGCCATGAGTTCGACGAGATTTTTGACCTGGTCGGACTTCGAGTTCTGGTGGACACGACCAAGGACTGCTATGCCGCCATGGGTGCCGTCCACTCGCTGTTCAAACCCATGCCGGGGCGATTCAAGGACTATATTTCCGCGCCGCGTTTCGGGGTTTACCAGTCGTTGCACACAACGGTCATCGGTCCAGGTGGCTCCCCGCTAGAAGTGCAGATTCGCACCCATGAGATGCACTACAACGCTGAGTACGGCATTGCCGCACACTGGCGCTACAAGGAAACCAAGGGCTCTCACAAGGGAGATTCCGCCGAAGTCGATCAGATGGCGTGGATGCGTCAGCTGCTGGATTGGCAGCGCGAGGCCGCAGATCCTAACGAGTTCCTGGACTCCCTGCGCTATGACCTCTCAGTCACTGAAATTTTTGCGTTCACGCCTAAGGGCGATGTCATCACATTGCCTGCGGACTCCACGCCGGTCGACTTTGCCTACGCGGTCCATACTGAAGTAGGTCACCGCTGTATTGGTGCCAAAGTCAACGGCAAGCTAGTGGCGTTGGAATCACCGCTAAAAACTGGCGACCGCGTCGAGATTTTCACGTCCAAGGATGCCGATTCCGGTCCGTCTAAGGACTGGGAGAAGTTTGTTAAAACTCCACGTGCGCGGGCAAAGATCCGTCAGTGGTTTGCCAAGGAGCGCCGCGAAGAGGCACTCGATGCCGGCCGTGACGCGCTGGCTGCAGAGGTACAGCGCGGCGGTCTGCCGATGCACCGCCTGTTCACTCCGGCGTCCATCAAGCAGATTGCCTCCGAGCTGCACTATGCGGATGTCGATGCGCTCTATACCGCTATCGGTAAGGGGCAGGTCTCAGCGCAGCATGTGACTCACCGGCTGATGGCGCAGTTCTCGAGCGCGGACGATGCCGAAGAGCAGTTGGTCTCCCGCACGCCAATTTCAAAGATGAACGTGCACAACACTCCGCGCCGCGCTGACAGCACGGGTGTGTTGGTAGAAGGCAGCGCGGATATGGCCGCTAAGCTCGCCAAATGCTGTACGCCTGTGCCGGGCGATGCCATCTTTGGCTTCGTCACCCGCGGCGGTGGGGTCAGTGTGCACCGTACGGACTGCACTAATGCGGAGAAACTGCACCAGGAGCCCGAGCGCATTATCGAGGTTTCCTGGGCAACGGATTCCTCCGGTGCGGTCTTCATGGTTACGGTGCAAATCGAAGCACTTGACCGTCACGGACTGCTCTCGGAGATCACTCGCGTTTTCTCCGATCAGAAGGTCTCAATCCTGTCGACGTCCTCTCATACCTCCGATGACCGCGTTGCCGTAATGCGTTTTAGCTTCGAGGTTTCGGACACTAAGCAGATGGGCTATATCTTCAACATTCTGCGCGGTGTCGAGGGAGTGTTCGATGTCTACCGCATTACTTCTGGTCAGTAGGCGGTTTAGTAGCCATCGATATGTGAAAAAGGATGAGACCGCGTAGATACTAAAACAGGGCCAAGGTGATTCACCTTGACCCTGTTTTTGATTAATTTCTCAATCAGTTAGTTGAGTCAACTACTTGACTTCCGCCTTCTCAATACGGACTTCCTTAGCTGGCTTACCGTCAGAGGTACCGCCACCCTCGATACCGTTCTTCGCAATGTCCGCAACCGTCTTGGTGCCCTCGTCAGTCATGGAGCCAAGCACGGTGTACTGCGGAGGCAGCTGAGAATCTGCCCAGTTGAGGAAGAACTGGCTGCCGTTGGCATCCGGGTCACTCGGGTTTGCCATGGCGATAGAGCCCTTCGGGTACACCAACGGGGTGTTCTGATCCAGGCCGGAATCCTTGACCGGCCACTCGCCAGCGAACTTGAAGCCCGGTCCGCCGGTACCGGTACCAGTCGGATCGCCACACTGCAGAACGTTCAGGCCACCACCGGTAATACGGTGGCACACGGTGTCGTTGAAGTAGTTGGACTTGGCCATGTGCTCAATTGCATTGACGCCGCAAGGTGAAATAGCGCGGTCCAGCTCCATCGGAATGTCGCCCTGGTTAGTCTTCAGGGTGATGGTTACAGTGCCAGTGGCGGGAACGTTGTCGGTAGCTGGCTTATCTATGTCCTTCGATGCCTCGCCATCATCCGGGTAGTCACAGGTCACGGTTTCCGGAAGTGGGGAAGAGCGCTTCATTGGAACCTTTTCACCGCTGACGGGAGTAGCTGTCAGAGCTGCAGGTTCGACTGGAGTCGTGGATTCATCAGCGGCCTCATTGTCGTCAGCGCCGCCAGCCGTGGTCAGCAAGTAGATGCCGCCACCGATAAAGAGCAGGATAGCCAAGGTAGTTACGACAACGCCCAGTGGCTTCAGCTTCTCGGCACGTGCACGGCGCTTAAGTTCGCGCTCGAGCGTCCGCATCGCATCTTTGCGCCTTTGCTCATTATTGGCCACTAGTCTTTCTCCGTATCTGTTAGTCATCTATTGCTGGTGACGGAACACCAGCGGACGATTTTGCCCATTGATAGTGACCGCATTTGAAGTAACAGCTCAGTCGGTCACCGTCGCGTACACAATCGACCATTATGCCCGGGATTGCTTCCCATTTGCGAGATGACAGGCCAACGAGCAAGGGGAAAGGTGCTCTCTTCCCGTTGTTGGAAGGCGCAAATAGCCTGCCGGGGGCTGTACACAATCGTTACAATGGAGCGCCATGGAGATATTTGGTTTTGCAGCCGGCCCTTTTCAGACCAACTGCTACGTGGCAACAGGCGCTCCGGAAATGGACGGCCTGTCCACCCCATGCGTCATTGTTGACCCGGGCATGGGGGCGTTCGAGGTAGTACGCGGCGAGGTTGAGAAGCGAGATTGGAAGCCGGAAGCAATTCTGCTGACCCATGGTCATATCGACCATGTCCGCGATGTCGCGGAGGCCGCCGACTTCTGGGATATCCCCGTCTTCATTCACGAAAGCGACAATGTGTTGCTGGCCAATCCGAAGCTCGGCGGTTCTTCTTTCGGACACCTCTTTGACATCGATTCTATGCAGGCTTATACGGAAGCCGATTTCTTCGAGGATGGCGACGAAGTAAAGTGGGCAGGGTTGGATTTCGAAGTCATTCACGCTCCTGGTCACTCTCCGGGATGCGTGATGCTGCGCGCTTCCGATGGGGAAGATGAGATTGTCTTCAGCGGGGACGTCCTCTTTAAGGGGGCTATCGGTCGCGTAGATTTGCCGGGCAGTAGTCCGGAGCACATGCAGCAGTCGTTGAAGGATAAGGTCCTCCCGCTGGCGGATGACCTCATGATTCTTCCGGGCCATGGCTCCGCATCTTCGATAGGCGAGGAGCGCGCGACCAACCCGTTCCTGCAAAACCTCACCTAGCCTGGCTGACACGTCGTGAGAGTTGGCAGGTAGAGTTAGCGGGGTGAACTCTAGCCAGAAGCCAAAGAAGTTGAAGCCATTCTCCGCGCCCAAGGGCGTGCCGGATTACGTCCCGCCGGTCTCCCGCGAATTCGAGGCGGTGCGAAACTCATTCCAGCACCGCGCACGACTTGCGGGCTATGAGCACATTGAGCTGCCAATTTTCGAGGAAACCGGGCTTTTTGCACGTGGCGTAGGTGAATCGACGGACGTCGTCACCAAGGAGATGTACACGTTCGCCGACCGCGGCGACCGTTCGGTCACCCTGCGCCCGGAGGGTACCGCGGGCGTGATGCGCGCGGTCATTGAGCACAATTTGGACCGCGGTCAGTTGCCGGTCAAGCTTTCCTACGCGGGGCCATTCTTCCGCTATGAACGCCCGCAGGCAGGCCGTTACCGTCAGTTGCAGCAGGTGGGCGTAGAGGCAATCGGCGTCGATGATCCTGCGCTGGACGCTGAAGTCATCGCGCTTGCCGACGCATGCTTCCGTGGTATCGGGCTCGAAGGCTTCCGCCTTGAACTGACAAGCCTTGGCGACAACACCTGCCGCCCTGAATATCGCGCTAAGCTGCAGGAGTTCTTGTTTGACCTGCCTTTGGATGAGGAAACGCGCCACCGTGCAAACATCAACCCGCTGCGCGTTCTCGACGATAAGCGACCGGAAATGCAGGAAATGCTTGCCGACGCGCCGCTGATGCTGGACCACCTTTCTGACAGCGCTCGCGGTCACTTTGAAGCTGTGACTGGACTGTTGGATGACATGAAGGTGCCCTATGTCATCAATCCTCGAATGGTGCGCGGACTGGACTACTACACCAAGACGTGCTTCGAGTTTGTTCACGACGGCCTTGGTGCTCAGTCGGGTATCGGTGGCGGTGGTCGCTACGACGGGCTGATGGCGCAGCTAGGCGGCCAAGAGCTGTCTGGAATTGGCTTTGGTTTGGGTGTGGATCGCGCGCTGCTCGCACTGGAAGCAGAGGGCAAGCAGGCCAGCGATGGTCGACGCGTCGATGTGTATGGTGTTGCGCTCGGTGAAGAAGCCGCTCACGCTATGGCGGTGCAGATCAATAAGCTGCGCCAAGCGGGTATCCGCGCAGATATGTCCTACGGCGGCCGCGGTCTGAAGGGCGCGATGAAGGGTGCCGATCGCGCTGGAGCCCGATTTGCGTTGGTCCTCGGCGAGTCTGAATTGGCCGCGGGCGAGGTTCAGCTGAAGAACCTTGAGTCCCACGAGCAGCACGCAGTCGCCCTAGATGCACTGGTTCAGGAGTTGCAGTCGCGCATCTAGGAAACGCGCATTTGTTGAGTGCGGAGTCTAGCTGTAGACGCCGCGCTCGAGAGTGTCGCACTGAGACATCTTTCCTGACTTGTAGCCGGTGAGGAATGCCTTCGTACGCTGCTCGGCCGAGCCGTGGGTCCAGGAGTCCGGTTGAACACCACCGCCGGAATGCTGCTGGATGGTGTCATCGCCAATGGCCTTCGTAGTTTTGAGGGCATCGGCAACTTGCTCGTCGGAAAGCGGTTCGAGGATTGCGTCCGGCCCCTTGTCCGCGTAATGAGCCCAGATACCCGCGTAGCAGTCGGCCTGCAGCTCGATCTTTACAGCGTCGGAATCGGGGCCCGGTTCGTTGTAGTTACTGCGGCCAAGTGTGCCCTCCAACCTTTGGATATGGTGGGCGAATTCGTGGGCCACGACGTATTCCTGTGCGAGCGGTCCGTTGCCTCCGCCCATGCGCTCCAGGGTGCTAAAGAACTCCGTGTCGAAGTAGGCCGTTTGATCGGCGGGGCAGTAGAACGGGCCGGTGGACGAGGACGCTGCGCCGCAGCCCGACTGAGTGGAGCCTTCAAAGAGGACTAAGCCTGGGTTCGTGTACTCGATGCCGGCCTGTGCGGGGAGTTGTTCTTCCCAGACTCGGTCGACCGAAATACCGGTGAATTCCATCCGGCAATCGATGCGGCTGTTGGCATCTTCGCCGGTCTTGCAGGGATCCTCGCCAGGGGACTGCTGTGCAGTCTGCGAGGACTGGTTGTTCTGGGCACCTGTCAGCTGTCCCAATTGTCCCGGGTCGCCGCCGAGAAGTAAGTACAGGCCGATGAGGACAAGGCCGCCGATACCGCCACCGCCTACGGCGATAGCGCGGCCACCACCCGAGCGTCGCTCGGCACGAGCCGAGCTCTTTTGGAAGTCATTCCGGAAGGTCATAGGAGTAAGACTATTGCATAAGGTGCGGAAAACGGGCCATTGAATAGCGCTGCGTCATAGTATCCGCATGTAAATCAACGTCAGGATCTACGGAGAACTTTGTCTAAGTGAGTACATGAAGCCCGAGGTAGGCCCAAGGCGATGACCGGTAATAAGCAAAATAGCCGGGGTCTTCTTCTCACCTTTCTGGCTTCAAGGTAGACTACACGGACGAAACCGCTATCCACAGCGTTAATCCCTATAGCACCAATTTTGGAAGGACCAATTCGCAGTGCTTCGTACGCATCTTGCCGGAGACCTCCGCGCTGACCTCGCCGGCAGCACAGTAACCCTGACCGGTTGGGTAGGACGCCGCCGTGACCATGGTGGCGTGATCTTCATCGACATGCGTGACCGCTCCGGTTACGCCCAGGTTGTGTTCCGCAACAGCGAAGTTGCTGAGCGTGCACACCACCTGCGCAGCGAATACTGCATTCAGGTCACCGGTGTCGTTGAGAAGCGCCCGGAGGGCTCCGAAAACCCGAACCTGGCATCGGGTGAAATTGAGGTCAATGTTACGGAGCTGACCATCCTCAACGAGTCGGCGGCATTGCCGTTCCAGCTCGAGGATGTTGGAACTTCTGGCACTGTCGGCGAGGAAGCCCGCCTGAAGTACCGCTACCTAGACCTACGCCGTGAAGGCCCGGCCAAGATTATGCGTCTCCGTGCGGCTGTCAACCGCGCAGCCCGTAAGGTGCTGGACAGCCACGACTTCACCGAAATCGAGACCCCGACGTTGACTCGCTCTACGCCGGAAGGTGCTCGTGACTTCGTGGTGCCGGCTCGTTTGAAGCCGGGCACTTTCTACGCACTGCCGCAGTCCCCTCAGTTGTTCAAGCAGCTGCTTATGGTCGCTGGCATGGAGCGCTACTACCAGATCGCCCGCTGCTACCGAGATGAGGACTTCCGCGCTGACCGCCAGCCGGAGTTCACTCAGCTCGACGTTGAGATGAGCTTCGCCGAGCAGGACGATGTCATTGCGCTGGCAGAAGAGATTCTGGTTGCTATCTTCGCCGAGGCCGGTGTCACTGTTCAGACCCCGATTCCACGCATGACCTTCAAGGAGGCCATGGAGAAGTACGGTTCTGACAAGCCGGACCTGCGCTTCGACATTCCGCTGGTGGAGTGCACCGAGTTCTTCAAGGACACCACTTTCCGTGTCTTCCAGAACGATTACGTCGGTGCAGTTGTTATGGACGGTGGCGCATCGCAGCCTCGTCGTCAGCTCGACGCTTGGCAGGATTGGGCCCGCCAGCGCGGCGCAAAGGGCTTGGCCTACATCCTTGTTGGGGAGGACGGCACTCTGGGCGGCCCGGTTGCCAAGAACATTACTGACGCAGAGCGTGAAGGCATCGCGGCGCACGTAGGCGCGAAGCCGGGTGACTGCATCTTCTTCGCTGCAGGTGACGCTAAGAGCTCCCGTGCACTGCTGGGTGCTGCTCGTGGAGAGATTGCCAAGAAGCTCGGCCTTATCAAGGAAGGCGACTGGGCATTCACCTGGGTCGTCGACGCACCGTTGTTCGAGCCGGCTGCCGACGCTACCGCTTCCGGTGACGTTGCCCTGGGCCACTCGCAGTGGACTGCTGTGCACCACGCCTTCACCTCGCCGAGGCCAGAGCACATGGATACCTTCGACAAGGATCCTGGCAACGCACTGGCTTACGCCTACGACATCGTCTGCAACGGTAACGAAATTGGTGGCGGCTCCATTCGTATTCACCGCCCAGATGTCCAGAAGCGCGTCTTCGATGTTATGGGCATCGGCGAGGAAGAGGCACAGGAGCAGTTCGGCTTCCTGCTGGATGCCTTCCAGTACGGCGCTCCGCCGCACGGTGGTATCGCATTCGGTTGGGACCGTATCGTTTCCCTGCTGGCCGGCGTTGACTCCATTCGCGAAGTTATCGCCTTCCCGAAGTCCGGTGGCGGCGTTGATCCGTTGACTGACGCCCCGACTCCGATTACCGCTCAGCAGCGCAAGGAGACCGGTATCGACTTCAAGCCGAAGCCAAAGCAGAAGGCAGACGGCGTTAAGGCAGCAGCCGACGCAGGCGACAGCAAGTAAACAAAGAAATCACATTGCGAGGAATGTGATCTGCCACTCCAGCGTGAACAGCGCGAGTGGCGCCAATTCCTCCTAACCAAGGCGGTACTGGCCACAACGCAACATCCGTATCGCCTGACTGAAACTGGCTCATTGAAAGGGCATTCAATGGAGTACTCGGACGACGCTGCAGCAGAAGTTGACAGCGTAGTTAAAGATGCAGAGACACTGCTTTCCGCACGATTCGGCGGCACTCCAGTGTTGTCGGATCCAGAAGTACTTACAGGTCAGTCAAACGCTCTTGTTGTCCGCGTACGGGTCGCCACAAATCCCTTTATGCAGGAACGCACGGTCGTCGTAAAGCAAATTCCTACGACGACTGAAGGCGTCGATCCCGCCGTTTTACGGGAAGTCGTGGCGTACCAGTTCATCAATACACTGCCTGACGACGTCCGCCCGGGGCCTCAGCTTCTTGCTTACGATGTTTCAAAGCAGCTATTGGTTCTCAGCGACGTCGGTGTCGTGGACACTCTTGCGGACGTACTCTTTCGTGGCGATGAAGAGCGACGATTGCGCGCATTCCGCAGCCTCGGCGCTTCGCTGGGTCGGATGCATATTCACACGCATACTCGTGAAGAGGGATTTGAGACCCTGCGTCGTCGTATGTGGGTGAAGAACAAGGTCGATCGCGAGGCTCTCGAGGCGCGTGACCACGGCATTGTGTCGGGGATTCGCTTTGGTATGCGAGCTGTCGAGGGGTCCGGCATTCCTGTTCCCGACGCTGTGCGCTCTTTCGGTGAGGATGCTGCTCGTCGAATTGAGAAGGGCACGCATAGGGCGTTTACTCCGTTTGACCTCGCCCCGGACAACATTCTGCTGGCGGATAAGGTCCAGTTCCTCGACTATGAGTGGGCTGGTTACCGCGATGTCATCTTCGACGTGGCCAGCGTCGTCGCAGGCTTCCCGCTGCACGTTTTCGTGGAGCGTCCATCGGAGGCAGAGGTCGACGTGTTTGTCCGTGCCTGGATGGAAGAGATTCGTGACCATTGGTATCGCGGCACGAGCGACCGCCGTTTGATGGCGTTCATCGCTGCGGCGTTGCTCGGTTGGTTTTTCATCTCCGCAACGGTTTCCTTCTTCGGTTCTCCAAAACAAGCGCTGTGGGTGGGGCATGAAGGACGCACGGACCTGAAGCCGGAAGTTGGCGGCTCAGCACTGGAGCGGCGCGACATGGCTAACACGGCTCGCGCGATTGCACAGTTCGCCCATAAGTGTGAGGACGATCGTGCCGACGAGCTGGAACAGTTCGCGCATGCAGTCATCGATTTCTTAGAGCAAGAGGAAGGCTAGGGCACACGTGGCGGATCCGAATAAGCTGCCGTCAGGCGGTGCAAACGGCTCCGCCGATGACGCTCCAGGGCTTTTCGACGAGCCTTCGGTCGCCGGACCTACAGCGGCCAAGAGCCAAGGTCGGAGTGCGGGGCCAGCAAGCACTGGCCTGAACTCCGATGCGAGCGCCTACTTTCACCCAGGTGCACACGCGCCGTTGGCGGTTCGGATGCGACCGCGAAACCTCGATGAAGTCGTTGGTCAAGACCACCTGTTAGCCCCCGGAGCACCGTTGCGCCGTCTGGTCGAAGGTGGCGGCGACACTTCCGTTATTCTGTTCGGCCCTCCTGGAACTGGCAAAACCACTCTCGCCAGTTTGATTTCCGCGGCGACCGGACGACACTTTGAAGCGCTTTCCGCGCTTAATGCAGGAGTGAAGGAAGTGCGTGCGGTTATCGATACTGCTCGTCGCACACTCGTTAACCAGGGCATTCAAACGGTGCTCTTCATCGACGAGGTGCACCGTTTTTCCAAGACCCAGCAGGATGCCCTGTTGGGTGCCGTGGAAAACCGGATTGTCCTTCTCGTCGCGGCAACGACGGAAAACCCATCCTTCTCAGTGGTGTCCCCGCTGCTCAGTCGGTCACTGCTGTTGCAGTTGCAGTCACTGGACGACGAAGCCGTCGGCACGCTCATTGATCGAGCACTTACTGATGAGCGCGGCCTCAATGGTCGCGTCAGTATGACAGACGATGCACGTAATCAACTCATTGCGCTGGCAGCTGGTGATGCTCGTCGTTCCCTGACGTACCTCGAGGCAGCCGCAGAAGCCGTAGCCGACGGTGAGCAGATTACCGCTGAGTCGCTTGCCAATTCGATCAACAGGGCCGTGGTTCGCTATGACCGCGATGGCGACCAGCATTACGACGTCACCAGCGCGTTTATTAAGTCCGTTCGAGGGTCTGATGTCGATGCTGCCCTGCACTACTTGGCGCGGATGATTGAGGGTGGGGAAGACCCTCGGTTTATTGCCCGCCGAATCGTAATTCTGGCTAGCGAAGACATCGGTATGGCAGACCCGACAGCACTGCAAACCGCCGTCGCCGCGGCGCAGGCCGTTGCCTTGATAGGCATGCCGGAAGCTCGGCTGACGCTGGCGCAGGCCACGATTCACTTGGCCACGGCACCGAAATCCAATTCGGTCATAAGCGCAATCGACGGGGCGTTGAAGGATGTTCGTTCCGGGAAAACCGGGCCGGTGCCACCGCATTTGCGCGACGGACATTACAGCGGGGCTAAGGACCTTGGTCACGCGGTGGACTATATCTACCCGCACAATGACCCCATGGGTGTCGTTGCCCAACAGTATCCACCAGATCAGTTGGTGGGCACTGATTATTTCGTTCCATCCAATCACGGTCGTGAAAACGGCATGGCTGAGTACCTCGGACGCATTCGCCGAATTATCCGGGGGAGCCGCCGGAAATCGAAGTAGGCGAGATCGGTCGGGATCTACGGGGTGCCGGTGGGGTGGTTTTAAAGTTGCTCGAACCGAGCGGGTAGACTGCTAGTTTTGTATTAAACATCTCGGACGCTCGACGTGAAACGAGGAAGTAGAACACCGTGCAGACTCATGAAATTCGAAATCGCTTCATCCAGCATTTCGTAAAGGCGGGACACACCGAGGTCCCCAGTGCCTCCCTGGTTTTGGATGACCCGAACCTGCTGTTCGTTAATGCCGGCATGGTGCCGTTCAAGCCCTACTTCCTCGGCAATGAGACTCCGGACTTCTCCACCGCGACCTCAATTCAGAAGTGCGTGCGCACACTGGACATTGAAGAGGTAGGTATCACGACCCGCCACAACACCTTCTTCCAGATGGCGGGTAACTTCTCATTCGGAAATTACTTCAAGGAAGGTGCCATCACTCATGCATGGAGCCTTCTGACTGGTGCTGTTGAGGACGGCGGCTTTGGCATCCCGGCTGAGAAGCTGTGGGTAACTGTTTTCCTCGACGACGATGAGGCCCATGACATCTGGCACGAGAAGGTTGGTGTGTCGGAGGAGCGCATTCAGCGCCGAGGTATGGCGGACAACTACTGGTCCATGGGTGTGCCTGGCCCGTGTGGTCCGTGCTCAGAGATTTTCTACGACCGCGGCCCGGAGTACGGAGCTGATGGTGGCCCAGAGGCCGACGAGGATCGCTACATCGAGATTTGGAACCTCGTCTTCATGGAAAACGAGCGTGGCGAAGGAACAGGCAAGGACTCTTTCGAGATTCTTGGCCCGTTGCCGAAGAAGAACATCGATACCGGTATGGGGATCGAGCGTGTTGCTTTCCTGCTGCAGGGTGTCGACAACGTCTACGAAACCGACCTACTGCGTCCGGTTATCGACGAGGCTGAGCGGCTCACCGGTTCGAAATACAGCTCGAACCACCAGGACAACATCCGTTTCCGCGTCATCGCTGACCACAGCCGTACCGGCTTGATGCTGATGCTCGACGGTGTCACCCCCTCGAACTCCGATCGTGGCTATATTCTGCGTCGCCTGCTGCGCCGTATTATCCGCTCTGCGCGCCTGCTCGGCGCTAACGGTCCAGTGCTGGAGAAGCTGATTGGTATCGCGGCCGAGACCATGACCCCGTCGTACCCAGAGATCGCGGAGAACTGGAACCGTATTCGCCGCGTCGCCGTCGCCGAGGAAAAGACCTTCACCAAGACGCTGTCCGCTGGTGAGGAGCTGTTCGAGCGCGCGGCCACCAAGGCCAAGGCAGAGGGTAAAACCGTTCTATCCGGTCACGATGCCTTCACCCTGCATGACACCCACGGCTTCCCAATCGACCTGACCATCGAGATGGCCGAAGAAGCTGGCCTGACCATCGACCGCGAGGAATTCGATCGCGAGATGGCTGAGCAGCGTGCGCGTGCAAAGGCCGACAGCCAGGCAAAGAAGCAGTCGCACACCGACCTGCACGTCTACCGCGAGTTCATCGATGAACACCCGACGTCCTTCACTGGTTACGATCGGCTTGCCGACGAATCCACGATTCTCGGCATCATTGCTGATGGCCAGAAGCAGGCGTTTGCCGCAGAGGGCGATGAGATTGAGGTTATCCTCGACCGCACTCCGCTCTATGCCGAGGCCGGAGGTCAGCTGGCTGACCGTGGTCGAATCGTGACTGATTCCGGCGCTGTGGTCCACATCAACGATGTCCAAAAGGTGGGCAAGAAGCTGTGGCTTCACAAGGGCATCGTCACAGCCGGTGAGTTTACCCCGGGCGTCTCCGCTGAAGCTTTGGTAGACGAGCAGTGGCGTCACGGTGCTCGTCAGGCGCACACTGCAACTCACCTGATTCACGGTGCTCTGCGTCAGGTACTGGGGGATACTGCAACTCAGGCTGGTTCCATGAATAAGCCGGGCTACCTCCGTTTCGACTTCAAGTACGGTGAGCAGCTCACACCGGAACAGCTCCGTGAGATTGAGCAGATTACCAATGAGGCTGTCGACAACGACTGGGCTGTCAATACTGCCGAGATGCCGTTGGAAGAGGCCAAGGCCGCTGGTGCCATGGCATTGTTCAACGAAAACTACGGCGACATCGTCCGCGTTGTCGAGGTCGGTGGCCCGTTCTCAATTGAGCTGTGTGGCGGTACCCACGTTTCGCATTCTTCGCAGATTGGTCCGGTAGCTGTGCTGGGCGAGTCCTCGGTCGGATCGGGCGTGCGCCGTATTGAGGCCTACTCGGGTATCGATTCCTTCCGCTACCTGTCCACCGAGCGTCTCCTGGCTGAGCGACTGGCCACTGAATTCAAGGCTCCGTCTGCTGAGCTGCCAGACCGCATTGCAGCACTGGCTGAGAAGCTCAAGGCTGCAGAGAAGCAGCTCGCTGATTTCAAGGCCGGACAGCTGCTGGCCAATGCCGCGTCTCACCTGGAGTCCGCTCGCACCATCGGCGATGTCACCTACCTCGGACTTAAGCTTCCCGACGGTACGGAGATGAAGGACATCCGTTCGCTGGCTAATGACTTGGCGAAGCGCCTTGCGGATCGCCCAAGCGTCATTGCGTTGATCTCCAACGCCGGCGGCAAGGTTCCGTTTGTGGCCTCGGTTTCGGATGAAGCCGTCAATCGCGGTATTAAGGCCGGCGATTTGGTGAAGCTGATGGGCGCCGAGGTCGGCGGCAAGGGCGGCGGTAAACCGGCAATGGCACAGGGCTCCGGCTCTGATACCTCCGGTATCGACGCAGCATTGGCCGCTGTTGAGGCCGAACTGTCCAAGTAGCCAATTAACGGCTGTGCTATCGGAAGAGCAGTAAACAATGGCTAAGCCCCGCATTGATACCCCCGGCCAGGATGATCCCGGTCGGGGTCGACGGCTCGGAATCGACGTCGGCGATGTCCGCGTTGGTGTCGCAGTCTCTGACCCCGACTGTATCCTGGCGACCCCGGTTGAAACAGTCACTCGAGCAACGGGGCGAAAAGATCCTGACGGGCCGGATATTGACCGGCTCGTGGAACTCGCCACTGAACTTGAGGTCGTCGAGATTGTTGTCGGCATGCCCCTTATGCTCGACGGCACGTTCGGGACTTCTGCGCGGAAAGCTACTGACGTTGGATTCCGGCTGCAGCGCCGACTCGGTGACCGAGTCGTAGTGCATTACGCCGACGAGCGTATGACGACGGTAATGGCTCAATCACGGCTGCACGCAGCAGGTATTGATGTTAAGTCCGGGCGGAAGATTATTGACCAGGCTGCGGCAGTAGAAATTCTACAATCCTGGTTGGACAGACGGGCAAAAGCTTTGGACGAAAATACCGACTAGGGGCACACAAAAGTTACCGAAAGGTGACAATTCACCCACCTTTGCGCAATTATTAAGTGTGTAATACCTGAGCACGTTTTCTTCGTGCATGGGATTTGAAAAGTTGAAGTGGCGATTCACACCTACAATGCAACCTAGTGCTACGACTTCGTCGTAAAGCTATGTCGCACCAGTCGTTATCAGTCGCGTGTCGTACCCAAATGGGAGGACTCCTTGCTGATACCGATGGGAGAGTGAGCTGCATTCGAGGAGATTATTGATGAGTAAAGACGCGCAGACTGCGCGCCGCACTGCTAGCGGCCGTGCCGACCGGGACCGCGCTGGTGCTCGTAGCGGTGGGACAAAGCCTCGAGTTCGTCACCGCCAAACGGCAGTGGCAATCAACGTGACTTCTGTGCTGTTATGCGTGTTGGTCCTCGGAGTGATTGGCCTCGTCTGGAATCGTGGCGGCATTGTTGACGATTACGATGGCAAAGCTGAGGGTCCATTGACGATTGTCGAAGTCAGTGAAGGCACGTCACTTACTGATTTGTCCAACCAATTGGTGGAAAGCGGCGTCGTCAAGTCTTCCCGTGCGTTCATCCAGGCCGCGAATGAGAACTCCCATTCAAGTGAATTGCAGCCGGGTTTCTACCGACTCCATCAGCGGATGAAGGCCGACGAGACCGTCGAGGCTCTTCTGAATGTCGAAAATCAGGTCGGTACCGTTGACATTCCGACTGGCGTCCGTTTCGCCGATACCCGCATTGTGTCCTCATCGGATGTACGTAAGGGAATTTTCTCGCTTATTTCTGAGGCCACTTGTGTTGAGGACAATGACTGCGTGTCCAAGGCCGACCTCGAACGTGCTGCTGGGGAGGCCGATTTGGCCGCGCTCGGTGTTCCAGAATGGGCACGGGACGCGGTAGCTGCGCGCGGCAACGACCCCCGTCGTCTTGAGGGACTCATTACGCCGGGTATTCATCACCTTGACCCGCAGCAGACGCCCGAACAGATGCTGGCAAAATTGGTCAAGGAATCGGTGAAGAATTATGAGGACACGGGTCTCATGGCTTCAGCGGACATGGTTGGTCTTACTCCATACGAGCTGATTACCGCAGCTTCTTTGATCCAGATGGAGGCGCCAGATGGCGACTTCGATAAGGTCGCTCGCGTTATTCTCAACCGTCTCGACGAACCGATGCAGCTGCAGTTCGACTCGACAGTCAACTACGACCTGCCAGATCAGGAAATCGCAACCACGGATGAGGACCGCGCGCGAAAGACCGCGTGGAACACCTACGCCAAGGAGGGGCTGCCGGAAACCCCCATTGCTTCGCCCTCCATCGAGGCGATTCGTGCCATGGAAAATCCGGCTGACGGCACCTGGCTGTACTTTGTCACGGTGGACAAGGAAGGAAATACTGTCTTTAGCACGACCTTCGAAGAGCACGAGGCCGCTATCGACGAGTCACGCAACAATGGCGTGCTGGATTCCAACCGCTAAGAGGTAGAACTCCTATGCCTATAACTCATCGCGCAGCCGTGCTGGGAGATCCGATTGATCACTCGTACTCGCCGGCTATTCACAACGCCGGTTACCGCGCTGCGGGAATGAATGACTGGCACTATGACCGCATTCGCTGCAACGCCGAAGAACTTGCCGACGTCGTTGGTGGAGCAGACCCCTGTTTCCAGGGATTTTCCGTCACGATGCCTGGCAAGTTTGCCGCGCTGGACTTCGCGGATGAAGTCAGTGAGCGCGCACGGCTCATAGGTTCAGCGAACACTCTGGTCCGTCGCGATTCGGACTGGTTTGCCGACAACACCGATGGCGACGGCGTACTGGGAGCACTGCGCGAGATAGACTGCACGAACGCACCACGTGGCCGCGCCGTTGTTGTTGGTGCCGGTGGCACGGCACGACCGGCACTTTGGGCGCTGTCGCAGCTGGGTGTCAATCATGTGACCGTAGTAGCGCGCTCCGAGCGCGCATATGACATTGAACCATTAGCTGCCGCGCTGGGGATGGAATTTGTTTGGGTGACTTTTGATGTTCCAAACCTGGCAGATATTGCTGGTAATGCCGACGTGCTGGTCTCTACGGTGCCGTCAGCCGCAATTGAGTCGGTTGCTGGCTACCTCGCTCGAGCACCGAAGATTCTCGACGTCATTTACAATCCCTGGCCAACCCCACTTGTGAAAGCAGCGGAACGCGGAGGGACACAGGCGGTCGGTGGATTGTCCATGTTGCTACATCAAGCGGTGGGACAGTTTGAGCAGTTTACTGGACGCACTCCCGATGTCGAGGCGATGCGTGCAGCGCTGCCGAACTAGCTCACAACCGTTACAATCCCAAAGTTATGGGGTGGGGAATAACTGAGATAGGGCTGTCTCCGATTGGACAGCACAGGATTGACCCGGTCTACCTTGACCGGGTTTTCTATTTCCTAGTCGTGATGCTTGTACTCGGCTGGGGCGGTATTGGCTGCTGGTTGGATGTGACTCGGCGAAGACTACCGAACTGGTGGTTAGTGCTAGGGGCAGTGGGTCTGATAGCAACCACTGGAATGGTGCTCCAGCAAAAGAGCACCTTGGCTGACAATCTCGCCAGTGCAGTCGCAGCCATAGGAACAGGAATAGGCCTCTGGTTTGGCCTCTATGTAGCAGTCTTCATCTTCAACCCACGCTCTATGGGGGCTGGAGATGTGAAGCTCGCAGCAATTCTCGGGGGCGGTGTCGGTCTGGTATCGGGCGAGCCAGTGGCGACAGCAATTTGGATTGCAGTGGCAATTCTGTTGGCTGCCGGACTCACTCTCCTCATGGCAGGAGTCACCGCGGGAAAGCGGGGCTGGGGTGACCGTCGTAAAGCAAAAACAGCGCCTGTACCGGCGAGCGTGCCTCATGGGCCTGCGATGCTTGCAGCAACCGCCATTGTGTGGGGGATAAGCGGAGGGTACCTACAAGTCCCCTGAAGCGGTAGACCAGGGGCGATGAATTGGGGCATATTTGAAACTTGTATGCCCCCAAATGCACAAGAAGTACGGCAAACGTGACATTATGATACCTATGCTTCGTTGGACTACCGCGGGTGAATCTCACGGCAAAGCGCTTATCGCTCTCGTAGAAGGCGCGCCAGCCGGACTTCCCCTGACTACAGATGACGTATCACGCCACCTCGCACGCCGCCGCCTCGGCTATGGTCGCGGGGCGCGAATGAAGTTTGAGGCTGATGAGGTCACCCTGCTGACTGGCATTCGACATGGTGAGACGCTGGGATCGCCGATTGGCATTATGGTCGGCAACTCCGAATGGCCCAAGTGGACTGAGGTCATGAGCCCGGATCCAGTTGACCCAGTTGTTTTGGATACAGCTCGTGGCGCCACCTTAACCCGCCCGCGCCCGGGGCATGCCGATTTCAACGGCATGCTGAAGTACAACCACACCGATGCTCGAAACATCCTGGAGCGTTCATCGGCTCGTGAGACTGCAGCACGTGTGGCGGCATCGGTTGTGGCACGCTCAATTCTGCGTGAGACTCTCGGTGTGGAAGTTGTCAGCCACGTTATTTCCATCGGTCGTTCGGAGCCCTACGAGGGGCCACTGCCGACCTTCGCTGATCAGGACAAGATTGACGAGTCGCCAGTACGTGCATTCTCCGCAGCTGCGGAGGAGTCGATGATTGACGAAATCAAGGCCGCCAAGAAGCAGGGCGACACCCTCGGTGGCATCGTCGAGGTCGTTGTCCACGGTCTGCCGGTGGGTCTGGGATCGCACATTTCCGGTGATGCCCGTCTGGATTCGCAGCTTGCGGCTGCCTTGATGGGAATTCAGTCCGTCAAGGGCGTGGAGATCGGCGACGGTTTTGAGGAAGCCCGTCGCCGTGGCACCGAGGCTCACGATGAAATGGTGCGTACCGACGACGGCGTGGATCGGGAAACTAACCGCGCCGGTGGCCTGGAGGGTGGCATGACTAATGCTCAACCTCTCGTTGTGCGTGCTGCGATGAAACCAATTTCGACCGTTCCGCGTGCGCTGAAGACCGTCGATATGGCCAGCGGTGATGCAGCTACCGCAATCCACCAGCGCTCTGATGTCTGCGCGGTCCCGGCCGGTGGTGTTGTCGCAGAGGCAATGGTTGCGCTAGTACTGGCGCGTGCAGTAATGGAGAAGTTCGGCGGCGATAGCCTGGAGGAAACCAAGCGTAACGTTGAGGGCTACTTGGAGCAGACTCGACGTCGCCTTGATTGGAAATAGCGCCACTGTCGCGCACACGAAGAAGGGTAAAACGAGGGGAATGTCCGTTCCTACTATTGTCCTTGTCGGACCGCCCGGATCGGGAAAGTCCACCATCGGTCGTCGACTGTCTCGTGCATTGAGCACGAGACTCACCGATACCGATGAGATGATTGAACAGCGCATGGGCAAGACTTGTGGGGAAGTCTTTTCCGAGCTGGGAGAGCCGGAATTCCGTCGCATCGAGGAACAAGTCGTGGCGGAGGCTCTGACCCACGACGGAATCGTCTCACTTGGCGGTGGTGCCGTGATTTCGCAGGCGACCCGTGACCTGCTGGCAGACCATAACGTCGTCTACCTCGAGATCAGCATTGCAGAGGGCGTCCGCCGTACCGCGGGTAACAATTCGCGCCCGGTACTCCAGGCGGCTGACCCAGAGGCTCATTACCGCGCACTCTATGAGGCTCGCCGAGCTTTCTACGAAGATGCAGCCACTTTCAAGGTGCGTTCCGACGAACGTTCCCCGCAGCGCGTTGTAGCCGAGATCCTCAGCTACCTCGATGAAACCTGCGACGAGGCTTAACCGGCGACTCTTAAATGGCGGCAGCTAATCACTGCCGCATAACCAGCAACTCCATACTTTTCTTACGCTAACGACTAGGGACTGACAATGAACTCAACCCGCACAATCCGTGTTGAAGGCCCATCCCCGTACACGGTGACCATGGGGCATGGACTCACCGAGCAGATTGCGGAGGCCGCTACGTTTGCCTCCCAGGTTGCGGTGATTCACCAGGGGAGCGTTCAAGAGCTGAGCTTCGGCGTCATCAAGGCACTGGCGGATAAGGGAGTCGACGCCTTCAGCATCCAGATTCCGGATGCGGAGGAGGGCAAGACGCTCGCTGTTGCTGAAACAGTTTGGGACACTTTTGGTGAACGCGGTCTGGGCCGGCGTGACGCGGTAATCGCGATTGGCGGCGGTGCAGCCACAGATTTCGGTGGGTTCGTCGCCGCCGCGTGGATGCGTGGAGTGAAGGTTATCCAGGTCCCGACAACGCTGCTCGGCATGGTCGACGCAGCTGTCGGTGGTAAGACCGGTATCAACACTGCAGCCGGCAAGAACCTGGTCGGCGCCTTCCACGAGCCTGCCGCGGTGTTCTGTGACCTGGATGTCCTGCGCACCTTGCCGAAGGCTGAACTGATTGCGGGCTCGGCAGAGATCATCAAGGCTGGATTTATCGCGGACCCGAAGATTCTCGATCTTTACGAGGCAAACCCGCAGACCTGCCTCGATGTTGACGGTGACTTGCCAGAACTGGTCGAGCGCGCGATTGCTGTCAAGGCACGCGTTGTCGCTGAGGATTTGAAGGAATCTGGCCTCCGCGAGATCCTGAACTATGGCCACACTTTCGGTCATGCCGTTGAGCACTTTGAAAACTACCGCTGGCGCCATGGCCACGCCGTCGCTGTAGGCATGGTTTATGTCGCCGAGCTGGCCAAGATCACCGGACATATTAATCAGGAACTCGTAGACCGCCATCGTCGCATCCTAGAGTCCATTGGGCTGCCAACGACCTACCAGACAGGTCGTTTTACCGAGCTCTACGATGCTATGACCAGGGATAAGAAGAACCGGGATGGTGCGATCCGATTCGTTATTCTGGAACGCCCCGGTGAAACAGCCCGTCTTGAAGGTCCGGGCATGGATGACCTCGAGCGTGCATACGAACTGCTCTGCAACAATGGGCAGGCCGCATCTGAGGAGTCAACCCGCTAATGACCTCTCTTCGCGCAGCAACTGATGCCACAACGGCGATTCCGACCGTGCTTGTTCTGAACGGCCCGAACCTCGATCGTCTGGGCAAGCGTCAGCCAGAAATTTACGGTGCCACTACTTTGGCCGATGTCGAATCTGAACTTCGCACCCTAGCCAAGGAGCTTGGCGTCGTAGTGGATTGCCGCCAATCCAACTATGAAGGTCAACTCATCGAGTGGGTTCACGAAGCTGCCGACTACGGTTGGCCAGTCATTATCAATCCGGGGGGGTTGACACACACCTCCGTCGCCCTACGTGACGCGCTTGCCGAAATTGCCGACGGCGCGGGCTTCCACGAGGTCCATATTTCAAACATTCACGCCCGGGAGGAGTTTCGGCACCACTCGTACCTGTCGGCGCTTGCCGCGGGCGTTATCGTCGGATGCGGAACTGATGGGTATTCCATGGCACTGAGAAGGGTGAGTACGAAACTATGACAGATATCTCCACGAACTACGCCGCCCGCCGAGCCGCTCTTATCGACGCATTGTCCGACAACGACTGCGACGGTTTCCTCACAGTCGATCCGACGCATGTTGGTTGGCTTACAGGTTTCCACGGCTCGAATGCTGGTTTGATTGTTGCGGCCAGTGGGGAAGCGCTGCTTTCCACCGACGGCCGCTATACGGTTCAGGCTGGCAAACAGGCACCGGACGTGGAGTTACTCACCGCCCGCAACACCGGCGTGGCACTCGTCGGTCAATGCCGAAAGCTGGATATCTCGCGTCTTGGTGTTGAATCTGAGTTCCTCACTATGGCCGCTTATCAAGAGCTAGAGGATGCCCGGCCACAGGCACTCGAGCTGGTATCGACTACGGGCGTCGTCTCTAAACTGCGGGAGGTCAAGTCCGATACAGAACTCGTCGCTCTGCGCCACGTCGCCGACATCGCGGTCCGCGCATTCGAGGACTTGCTTCACGACGGCATCGTGGTCGCCGGCCGCACGGAGCGCGAAGTCGCCGCAGAGTTGGAGTACCGCATGCGCATGCATGGCGCCGATCGGCCAAGCTTCGACACGATTGTCGCGAGCGGCCCGAATTCCGCCAAGCCACACCACGGAGCGGAAGATCGCGTAATCGAGGCAGGTGACCTGGTCACTATTGACTTTGGCGCCTTTGCCGGGGGCTACAACTCAGATATGACACGTACCCTCTTTGCCGGTGAGGCGGGAACGTCGTCAAGCGAAAACGGTCCGAACAATACGTCGTCAGATTTGGACGGCGCGATTGTTGCCGGGGTGGAGTTCGCAGACGAGAAGGCCCGAGAGATTTACAATGTCGTGCTGGAAGCCCAGCTGGCTGGCGTAAAAGCGGCCGTGCCAGGGGCTGATGTTGTGGCTGTAGACGCAGCATGCCGGGACATTATTGAAAAGGCTGGTTATGGGGAGCACTTCGTTCATTCCACCGGCCACGGAATCGGTATTGAGGTGCATGAGGCTCCATTTGCTGCTCGCACCGGCAAGGGGAAGTTGGCAGCTGGCATGACGTTGACCATCGAGCCTGGTATTTATGTGCCGGGGTTCGGCGGTGTGCGCATCGAAGATACGTTGATTATCACCGACACCGAGCCGGAAATTATTACGCAGCTGCCGAAACCGCGGGCCTAACATCACGGCGTTTTATTTTTCTCTCGATGAGATACGGAGTATCGTGGTTTCGTCAGAGAGCTTTTTAACAATTTCAGGAGAGTTTAGTTGGCTACCACCGCAGATTTTAAAAACGGTCTAGTTATCAAGCACGACAATAAGCTTCAGCAGATCGTGGAGTTCCAGCACGTCAAGCCAGGTAAGGGTCCGGCATTCGTCCGCACCAAGCTGAAGGACGTTCTGACCGGCAAGGTTGTTGACAAGACTTTCAACGCTGGCGTCAAGATTGAGACTGCTACCGTCGACCGTCGCGACATGACGTACCTGTACCACGACGGTGAAGGATACGTCTTCATGGACGACAAGACCTACGACCAGATTTCCATCCTGGACGCTCAGATGCCGGAGGGTGCTAAGTTCCTGCTTCCGGAAACCACCTGCCAGGTGTCCTTCCATGAGGGCAACGTTCTTTTCGCTGAAATGCCTGTTTCGGTTGAACTGAAGGTTGAGCAGACCGACCCGGGTCTGCAGGGCGACCGCTCCACCGGTGGCACCAAGCCGGCAACTTTGGAGACTGGCGCTGAGATTCAGGTGCCGCTGTTCATCGAAACCGGCGACGTACTGAAGGTCGACACCCGTGACGGCTCCTACCTGTCCCGCGTCAACCACTAATTCCCTCATCTAGTTCACCCTTTTGTTGAGAGCGATACATACACATCCATGACTGAAAAGGATCACAAGTCCGTCGAGACCCCGGATGCGCAGGAGTCCGCGAAAGTTCGCGAACCTAACTACAAGCGCCACGGCGCGCGCTACCGTGCGCGCCGTCGTGCGGTAGATCTGCTATTTGAGGCCGAGCAGCGAGGCGTCGACGTCGTCAAGCTTCTTGAAGAGCGGCTGGAAATGGTCCGTAATCCCGATCTGGATGTGAATCCAATTGCGGAGTACACCGAGCAGATCGTGCGCGGTGTAGCTGCGGAAATTATCGGTATCGACTCGACGATTTCTTCGTACCTGACGGAGGAGTGGCCGCTGCGTCGCCTACCGGCAGTCGACCGTGCTATTTTGCGTCTTTCCACCTGGGAGCTGTTCTACAACTCCGACGTGCCTCCGCGTGTGGCCGTGGTGGAAGGCGTTGAGCTGGCATCGGAATACTCCACTGATGTGGCGGCACCGTACATCAACGCAGTTCTCGATGCCGAGGCCAAGATTGCCGACCAGGCACGCCTGGCAGCAGCAGCTGTTAGCACTTCGGTGGGCGAGTCCCAGTTCGACGAGGCTATTCAGGCACAGGCTGCTGCAAATGAGGAAGCTGACAAGGCACTGGCTGACTCCGATGAGATGGCTAAGATTACCGGCCTGGACATGAGCGATATTGCCAAGCTGGTGGCTGAAGACGTGGCTAAGAGCGAGAACGGGTCCTAGCCAATCAAAGCGGCCGGGCTCACTGCGAGCCGATCACAGTCGGTTCTCGCGGATTGTCTGAAACTCCAAGTCCCTTTTTTGGGGGCTTGGAGTTTTGTTGCATTTAGAGGCAATTTAAGTGTGAGTGCTATTCTGGTCAGCGGAAGTTTGCACCGCGACCGTAGTTGCGGGTCACGCAAACTGATAATCAAATATCCACAATCAAGACATCCTTTAACGGACCGCACTGAGAGGCGGGGAAGGAGGTCACGATGAGCGAAGGAACGCCGCAAACAACCGAGCTGCTCAATGCAGACGAAGTTGCACGTACCATCGCGCGCATCGCGCACCAAATTATTGAAAAAACTGCGCTGGATAGCCCAAATGCTGGGCGCGTAGTTCTCCTCGGTATTCCGTCTGGTGGCGTACCGCTGGCGGAGAAGCTAGCCGATTTGATTGAACAGTTCTCCGGCATTCGCCCGGAAACTGGATCGCTTGATATCACCCTGTACAGGGATGACTTGCGCAAGGGCCCGCACCGCGCCCTGCAGCCCACGAACATTCCAAACTCCGGAATCGACGGCACCACCGTTGTTCTCGTAGACGATGTCCTCTTCTCAGGTCGCACAATTCGTGCCGCACTCGACGCTATTGCTGACATGGGTCGCCCGCGAGTAATTCAGCTTGCAGTGCTGGTTGATCGTGGTCATCGTCAACTACCAATTCGCGCCGATTACGTCGGTAAGAATCTGCCAACTTCCCGCGACGAAGACGTCGATGTGCTGGTAGAGGCACTTGACGGCCGTGACGCGGTTATTCTCACCCGGGCGGAGGAACAGTGAAACACCTGATTAGCATTGCGGATTTGACCAAGGATGAAATTGTCGGCCTGATGGATGAGGCCGATCGTTTCAAGGAGGTCATCCGCGGTCGGGAAATTAAGAAGCTGCCGACCCTGCGCGGCCGCACTATTTACAACCTCTTTTACGAGAACTCCACGCGTACCCGCTCTTCTTTTGAGACTGCGGGTAAGTGGATGAGCGCCGATGTTATTAATATCTCGGCTTCCTCTTCCTCTGTGAAGAAAGGCGAAAGTCTGAAAGACACCGCGCTGACTTTGGATGCTATCGGCGGCGATGCCATCGTCGTTAGGCACCCATCGTCGGGCGCGGCACAGCTGATCGCCAAGTGGACTGAGGAATTTGGCAACGGTCCATCGATCATCAACGCGGGTGACGGAAAGCACCAGCACCCGACGCAGGCTCTCCTGGACGCGGTGACGTTGCGTCAGCGCCTCGGTGGAATTGAGGGGCGCAAGGTCGTCATCGTTGGCGATATTTTGCACTCTCGCGTCGCTCGCTCTAACGCCGATCTGCTAAGCAAGCTCGGCGCCGAGGTCGTCTTCGTCGCGCCACCGACGTTGCTGCCGTTTGGCATCGAGACCTGGCCGGTGCGTGTTGCCTACCGCATGGAAGACGAGATCCGAGATGCTGATGCCGTGATGATGCTCCGCGTTCAGCAGGAGCGCATGAACGGAGGCTTCTTCCCATCCCATCGCGAATACGCCACTCGCTACGGGCTGTCGAAGGCTCGCGAGAAGATGCTTCGCGACGACTGCATTGTGATGCACCCAGGCCCGATGCTTCGTGGCATGGAAATTAACGATGCCGTCGCTGATCTGCCGCGCACTGCCGTGCTGCAGCAGGTAGCCAACGGTGTCCACGTCCGTATGGCAGTTCTTTTCACACTGCTGACCTCAGGTGTTTCCGCCAACTTGGAAGGACAGGCATAAATGTCGAATCGCAATGAGTATGACGAAGCCTCGTACCCCGAGGTAGGACCGCTGGCAGCGTCCGCGAGGGGACAGCTGCTGCTGAAGGGTGTGCGTCCCTACGGTGAAGGCGAAGATGTCGACGTTCTGATCGAAGATGGCGTTATCGCTGAGATTGGTGAAAATCTCACGGCCGAGGACGGGGTAGAGGTCCTGGAGTTCGACTCCCTCGTTCTCTTGCCAGGCCTGGTTGACATCCATGTGCACCTGCGCGAGCCGGGCCGTGAAGATACGGAAACCCTGGCCACTGGTTCCGCCGCCGCAGCACGCGGTGGTTTCACCGCAGTGTTCACTATGGCCAATACCGCGCCGGTAACCGATGACCCCTCGATTGCTGAGTCGGTGTGGCTCAAGGGCCAGGCGCTGAACCTCTGCGACGTTCACCCGGTCGGATCCATTACTAAGGGGCTGAAGGGCGAGACGCTGACTGAGTTCGGCATGATGGCAGACTCGCAGGCGAAGGTACGCATGTTCTCCGATGACGGTAAGTGCGTTGATAATCCGCTGATTATGCGCCGCGCGATTGAATACGCCCGCGGCGAAGACGTATTGCTGGCGCAGCACTGCGAAGATCCGCGTCTGACCGCAGATGCATCGGCTCACGAAGGTCCGACCGCCGCACGACTCGGCCTGACCGGGTGGCCGCGCGTAGCTGAGGAGTCCATCGTGGCCCGAGATGCCATTATGGCTCGCGACTACGGCGGACGCATGCACATCTGCCACGCTTCCACCGAAGGTACGGTTGAGCTGGTCAAGTGGGCAAAGGAGCATGGTATTCCGCTGACCGCCGAGGTTACCCCGCATCACCTGATTCTCACCGATGAGAAGTTGGAGACCTACGACGGCGTCTACCGCGTCAATCCGCCGCTGCGTGAGCAGCGCGACACCCTGGCTCTGCGTCAGGCTCTGATTGACGGGATCATTGACTGTGTCGCTACCGACCACGCTCCGCACGGCTCTGAAGAAAAGTGCTGCGAGTTCGAGCACGCTAAGCCCGGCATGCTTGGTCTGGAGACCTCGATGCCAATCATCGCCGAAGAGTTCGTTTTGAAGGGCGATTGTGATTGGCGCTGGCTGGCCAAGGTCATGAGTGAGCGTCCCGCTCAAATCGTGAAGCTACCGGGGCACGGCCGTCCGATTGCTGTCGGTGAGCCTGCCAACCTGACCGTTGTTGACCCGGGCAAAAAGTGGACGGTCCGCGGCGAAGACCTGGCGTCGAAGTCCGAGAACACTCCTTATGAGGAAATGGAGATGGCCGTGTCCGTGGCAGCTACCGTGCTGCGCGGTAAGGTGACCGCTCTTAACGGAGAGGTCGCTGGATAATATTCATGTCAACGCATAAAAATTCACATGCGTCCCGTATGATTAATGTAAATTCCTCGCACGCTACCCAACTGAAAGGCAATAACGTGAGCAACGAGTCGCAGGCCGCGGCCGCTACAGCGGCAGTCCTGGTATTGGCAGATGGCCGAGTGTTCCGCGGACGCGGTTTCGGCGCCACCGGTACAACCCTGGGTGAGGCAGTTTTTACCACCGCTATGACGGGCTACCAGGAAACCCTGACGGACCCGTCCTACCACCGCCAGCTGATTGTGGCTACCGCACCACAGATCGGCAACACCGGTTGGAACGATGAGGACTACGAGTCCCGCGGAAACAAGATTTGGGCAGCTGGCTTTATTATCCGCGATTTGTCGCGCATTCCCTCCAACTGGCGCTCGGAGCGCAGCTTGGAAGATGAACTGAAGGCACAGGGCATCATCGGTATCCGCCAGATTGATACCCGCGCGCTGGTTCGCCATTTGCGCGACAATGGCTCGATTGCCGCTGGTATTTTCTCCGGTGAGGACGCACAGCAGCCCGTCGATAAGCTGGTGGAAATCGTTCGCGCTCAGCCTGCGATGAAGGGCGCGGATCTGGCTCGCGAGGTCAGCACCGATGAGGCCTATGTCGTGGAACCACAGGGGGAGAAGAAGGCACGTGTTGTGGCCTACGACCTGGGCATCAAGTCCAACACCCCGCGTGAGCTGGCTAAGCGTGGCCTGGAAGTCGTAGTTGTTCCGGCTAACACTCCGTACGAAGATATTAAGAAGGAATACCAGCCGGACGGTGTCTTCTTGTCCAACGGCCCGGGTGACCCGGCAACTGCTGATGAGATGGTTGCGGTCGCCAAGGCTGCCCTCGATGACGGCATGCCGCTATTCGGTATCTGCTTCGGTAACCAGATTCTTGGTCGCGCACTCGGCCTGAATACCTACAAGCTGGTCTTCGGTCACCGCGGCGTCAATGTTCCGGTGAAAGACCACCGCACTGGCCGTATTTTTATCACCGCTCAGAACCACGGTTTCGCACTTGAAGGCAAGGCCGGCGAGAGTTTCGATACCCCGTGGGGCGAGGCAGAGGTTACGCACACCTGCCTTAACGACGACGTCGTGGAAGGTGTCGCACTGAAGAACGGCATGGCCTTTTCTGTGCAGTACCACCCGGAGTCCGCAGCCGGCCCGCACGATGCGCACTCTCTCTTTGATGACTTCCTGGCGCTGATCCAGAAGGTCGATTTCAACAAGTCCGCAACCGGAAACTCGAACAAGTAGGAAAGGGCTAAGGGACCTAACACCATGCCACGTCGTACAGACATCAACCACGTACTGGTTATCGGCTCCGGCCCGATTGTTATCGGTCAGGCCTGCGAGTTCGACTACTCCGGCACCCAGGCTTGCCGCGTGCTGCGCGAAGAGGGCCTGAGAGTCACGCTGGTCAACTCCAACCCGGCAACGATTATGACTGACCCGGAGTTCGCAGACTCCACCTATATCGAGCCGATTGAAACCAAGTACATCGAAAAGATCCTGGCCAAGGAAGCTGCAGAGGGCAACCCGATTGACGCTGTCCTGGCAACTCTCGGTGGCCAGACTGCACTGAACGCAGCTATTCAGCTGGACCGCGAGGGCATTCTGGAGAAGTACAATGTCGAGCTGATTGGTGCTGATATTCCGGCCATTCAGCGCGGTGAGGATCGCCAGATGTTCAAGGACATCGTCGCCAAGATTGGTGGCGAATCCGCACGTTCCCGCGTCTGCCACAACATGGAAGAAGTCCACGAGACTGTTGCAGAGCTCGGTCTTCCGGTCGTTGTTCGCCCGTCGTTCACCATGGGCGGTCTGGGTTCCGGTCTGGCCTTCAACCAGGAAGACCTCGACCGTATTGCAGGTGGCGGCCTGGCCGCATCGCCCGAGGCCAATGTTCTGATCGAGGAGTCCATCCTCGGCTGGAAGGAATTTGAGCTCGAGCTCATGCGCGATGGCGACGACAACGTTGTCGTGGTCTGCTCCATTGAAAACGTTGATGCCCTCGGTGTCCACACGGGTGACTCGGTGACTGTCGCTCCGTCGATGACTCTGACCGACCGCGAGTTCCAGACCATGCGTGACCAGGGCATCGCAATTCTGCGTGAGGTCGGCGTTGACACCGGTGGCTGTAACATCCAGTTCGCCATCAACCCGAATGACGGCCGCATCATCACCATTGAGATGAACCCGCGCGTCTCCCGCTCGTCGGCGCTTGCTTCCAAGGCAACTGGTTTCCCGATTGCAAAGATTGCTGCCAAGCTGGCTATCGGCTACACCCTCGATGAGATCACCAACGACATCACCGGTGAAACCCCGGCAGCGTTTGAGCCGGTGCAGGATTACGTGATTGTCAAGGCTCCACGCTTTGCTTTCGAGAAGTTCCCAGGTGCTGACGACACGCTGACCACCACCATGAAGTCCGTCGGTGAGGCCATGGCTATCGGCCGTAACTACATCGGCGCGCTCGGTAAGGTTATGCGTTCGCTGGAGAACAAGCCAGCTGGTTTCTGGACTGTTCCGGATGAGGACTTCGCAGGTGAGCGCGCAAGCGATGTCAACGCTGTCCTTGAGGATCTGAAGCGTCCGACTGAAGGCCGCATCTACGACGTTGAGCTGGCTCAGCGTTTGGGTGCATCCATCGAGCAGATCCACGAAGCTTCCGGCCTGGATCCGTGGTTTATCGCCGAGATGGAAAACCTGCAGGATATCCGCAAGGAGCTTATCGACGCTCCGGTGCTGACCTCCGACCTGCTGCGTGAGGCTAAGTACTGGGGCCTGTCCGACGCTCAGATTGCTGCGCTGCGTCCGGAGTTGGCCGGCGAAGACGGCGTGCGCGAGCTGCGCTGGCGCCTGAACATCCACCCGGTATTCAAGACTGTCGATACCTGCTCCGCCGAGTTCGAAGCACAGACTCCGTACCACTACTCGGCATACGAGCTGGACCCGGCTGCTGAGTCCGAGGTCGCCCCGCAGACCGAAAAGGAAAAGGTCATCATCCTCGGTTCCGGTCCTAACCGCATCGGCCAGGGTATTGAGTTCGACTACTCCTGTGTCCACGCGGCGCTCGAGCTCTCCCGGGTTGGGTACGAGACCGTCATGGTCAACTGCAACCCGGAAACGGTTTCCACCGACTACGACACCGCAGATCGCCTCTACTTCGAGCCATTGACCTTCGAGGATGTCCTCGAGGTCTACCACGCTGAGAGCCAGTCCGGAAAGGTCGCAGGCGTCATTGTTCAGCTCGGTGGCCAGACTCCGCTGGGCCTGGCGGAGCGTCTGCAGGCCGCAGGCGTTCCGATTGTCGGCACTAGCCCAGAGGCAATCGACCTGGCTGAGGACCGCGGTGAGTTCGGCAAGGTGCTGGCTGAGGCGAAGCTGCCGGCGCCGGAGTTCGGTACCGCCACCTCCTTCGCAGAAGCTCGCCAGGTTGCCGCTGGTATCGGTTACCCGGTGCTGGTCCGTCCGTCCTACGTCCTCGGCGGCCGTGGCATGGAAATCGTCTACGATGAGGCCACTCTGGAGGACTACATCAACCGCGCTACCGAGCTGTCCAATGAGCACCCGGTACTGGTTGACCGCTTCCTGGACAGCGCCATCGAGATTGATGTTGATGCACTGTGTGATGGGGAAGAGGTCTACCTCGGCGGCGTTATGGAGCACATTGAGGAAGCCGGTATTCACTCCGGCGACTCCGCGTGTGCGCTGCCTCCGATGACTCTGTCTGCAGGCATCATCGACAAGGTGCGTGAATCCACCAAGGCACTGGCACACGGCATCGGTGTCAAGGGCCTGATGAACGTTCAGTACGCACTCAAGGACGAGACGCTCTACGTCATCGAGGCCAACCCGCGTGCATCTCGTACCGTACCGTTTGTCTCCAAGGCAACCTCAGTTCCGCTGGCTAAGGCCGCGTCCCGCGTCATGATGGGCGCTACTATCGCGGAACTGCGCGAAGAGGGCATGATTCCGTCCAACTTCGACGGTGGCTCTCTGCCTGCTGACGCTCCGATTGCGGTTAAGGAAGCCGTCCTGCCGTTCAACCGCTTCCGCGACTTCGAGGGCCGCGCTCTCGACAGCCTGCTGAGCCCGGAGATGAAGTCCACCGGTGAAGTCATGGGCTTGGCAGACAACTTTGGTGCCGCTTTCGCCAAGGGCGAGCTGGCCGGTTTCGGTGAGCTGCCGACCGAGGGCACGATCTTCGTCTCGCTGGCCAACCGCGATAAGCGCACTCTGGTCTTCCCGATCCTCACGCTGGCGGATATGGGCTTCCGCATCCTGGCAACGGAGGGTACGGCCGGTATGCTGCGCCGCAACGGTGTTGAGTGTGAGGTCGTCGCAAAGCGTACGACTGATTCCGATGCGCCGACGGACGAGCGCGACATCGTCGACATGATTCGCGACGGTGAGGTTGACATCATTATCAACACCCCGTCCGGTTCTGCTGGCGCACGCTCTGACGGATATGAGATTCGCGCTGCTGCTGTGAGCCAGGGCGTAACTTGTGTGACCACCGCTCAGGGGGCCGTCGCCGCACTGCAGGGCATTCTGGCACTGCGCAACGGTGAGATGAGCGTTAAGGCTCTGCAGGAACTCCACCCGGCAGAGTTGGCTGCTCAGGAGCAGGCCTAACATGACCGCGAAGGCTGAAGGTTCCGCAGTGCGGACAGTCAAAGGTTTCGGCGATCGCCTCAGCGAGGTTGTCGCCGAGCGCGGTCGGCTCTGCGTGGGCATCGACCCGCACCCGGGGCTGCTGGATGCCTGGCAGTTGCCGCATTCGGCTGACGGTCTAGAGCGTTTTGCCGCCACATGCGTCGAAGCGTTCGGTGACATCGTTGCCGTCGTCAAGCCCCAGGTGGCGTTCTTCGAAGCCTACGGTTCCAAGGGCTTTGCCGTCCTGGAGCGGACGTTGGCGGATCTGAAGGACGCCGGTGCGCTGTCGATTGCAGATGCCAAGCGGGGCGATATCGGTTCGACGATGGCTGCATACGCTGATGCCTGGCTGTCGGATAGCTCGCCGCTAGCCGCCGACGCACTGACGGTATCTCCGTACCTTGGGTTCGGTGCTCTTGATCCGGCGTTTTCGTTGGCGTTGGAGAACGGACGCGGCCTGTTCGTGCTGGCCGCAACGTCCAATCCGGAAGGTGCGTCCGTACAGAAGGCGACGGTTTCGGGTGAGAGTCTGGCTCAGACCATGGTCAACCAGGCAGCCGCTATTAATGCCCGCCAGATTGACGCTGGTGCAAAGGCGGGCAGCATCGGCGTTGTTGTTGGCGCAACGCTTGACGACGCCCCGGTGCTCAGTGACCTGCGTGGTCCCATTCTCATGCCCGGTGTGGGAGCTCAGGGTGGAACCCCGGCCGATGTAGATCGTCTGGCAGGGGAATCCAAGGGGCTTGCACTGCCAAATATTTCGCGTGCAATTCTCTCCGCTGGGCCTGATCCTGCTGCGCTGCGGCGCGCAACTATTGAAGCTGCGGCTCCGTTCCTATCCGAGAGTTAGCAGCGAATCGACAATTTGGCAGAGGCCCGCAGGGCGCACCTCATAGAACAGGTGCCCCTGCGGGCTTCTTCCGTACCTAGCTGCCGAGATTTTCCTAATGAGCCTCAGGTGGCGGCGGAGTAGGTATAGGCAAGTTACTGTGACGATTCCTGGGAGATTTCGTACAAAAACCGTGGTCAATTTCCATTCTCCTGGGCAAACGGTGCTACAATCGCCGGAGTTGGTTGACCACGACCGAAAGGTGGGGCGGATAAAGCCCTGGTGTCATTTTTATCGACACCCCGTCAGCATTTGCCTCAACAACCGGTAAGTGCGGTACGGTCTCCAATCGTTAAGCACGGTGTCGTTGCCTGCCCTTGGTGGACGCGAGGCTCGTGCAAGTAAATAAGAAACTAACCAATCTATTTTTACGGAGGAACACGTGGCCCTTCCGCAGTTGACCCCGGAGCAGCGTGCAGCAGCACTCGAGAAGGCAGCTCAGGCCCGCAAGGTACGCGCAGAGCTCAAGGACAAGCTGAAGCGTGGCGCTATCGACCTGCCAGAGGTTCTCAAGCAGGCTGACGAGAACGAGATCATCGGCAAGATGAAGGTCTCCGCTCTGCTCGAGGCTCTGCCGAAGGTCGGCAAGGTCAAGGCACAGGACATCATGAATGACCTGGAGATTGCTCAGACCCGCCGCCTGCGTGGCCTGGGTGACCGTCAGCGTCGCGCTCTGCTGGAGCGCTTCGGCTACGCAGTGGAGGACTAGTCGCAGTGGCCGGGAATGAAAACGGTCAGCTGGTAGTCCTTGCCGGCCCTGCCGGTGTGGGAAAATCCACTGTTGTCAGTCGGCTCCGTGCCGAGGTTCCCGGACTGTACTTCAGCGTTTCCATGACCACCCGCGCCGCACGGCCGGGTGAGGTCGATGGCCGCGACTATTTCTTCGTGACCCCGGAGAAGTTCCAACAGCATATTGATGCAGGAGAGATGCTCGAGTGGGCTGAAATCCACGGTGGTCTGCAGCGTTCTGGAACGCCGCGTGGCCCGGTGGATAAAGCTCTCGCCGAGGGACGTCCGGTACTCGTTGAGGTGGATCTGGCGGGAGCCCGCTCCATCCGTAAGGTAGCGCCGAATGCTCACCTGCTGTTCTTGGCTCCGCCAAGCTGGGAGATTCTCGTCAGCAGGCTCACTGGTCGTGGCACGGAAACCGAGGCGCAAGTCAAGCGTCGCCTGGAAACCGCGCGAGTGGAAATGGATGCTCAGCACGAATTCGATGAGGTTGTTGTCAACGACAATGTCGATGATGCTGTGGCGGCCATCGCTCAGGCGCTGACTACTGGCAAGTAACAGGGCGACTCCACATCATCGATAGTAGAAATCGTTTCCAAGCAATGGTGTTTCTATTGCTCCGACGGTTTCTATTGTCACCCCAGTAACTCACGTTCTATTGAGGAAAGATTTCTCGTGACCCAGGAAAATACCGCCACCGAGGCAGTGTTCGACCCGCCAATTGGTATTACCAATCCGCCGATCGATGAGCTGCTTGGTAAGGCTTCTTCGAAGTACGCTCTGGCTATCTTCGCTGCCAAGCGTGCACGCCAGATTAATGACTACTACCAGCAGATTGACGAAGGCATGCTGGAGTACGTTGGCCCGCTGGTTACTCCGGGGGTCGCTGAGAAGCCTCTGTCCATCGCTCTTCGTGAAATCAACGCTGGTCTGCTGGACCACACTGAGGGCTAGAGCATTTCCTTAAGGGGAGATATCTGTATGCATGCCGCCGGTAATGCTGACGTATCCGAATGTTTAAAGGTTGTCGTCGGGGTTGCCGGCGGCATCGCTGCATATAAGGCCGCACACGTTGTTCGTGGCTTCAAGGAACTCGGTCACGATGTTCGCGTCGTTCCCACCGAGTCCGCATTGAATTTTGTAGGTGCGGCTACTTTCGAGGCGCTGTCGGGGAACCCGGTGTCGACTACGGTTTTTGACGCAGTCGATGAAGTTCAGCATGTCCGCGTGGGGCAGGAGGCCGACCTCGTCGTCGTGGTTCCCGCGACTGCCGACTTTATGGCGCGTGCCGCACACGGGCGTGCCGACGACCTTCTCACCGCAACTTTGCTTGTGGCGACCTGCCCGGTGGTTCTGGCTCCTGCCATGCACACTGAGATGTGGAACCATCCAGCTACGCGCGATAATGTCGCGATTCTTCGTCGCCATGGCACTATTGTCCTCGATCCGGCCCATGGCCGTTTGACTGGTAAGGACACTGGTCCAGGTCGTCTGCCGGAGCCAGAGCAGATAGTTTCGCTGGCATTAGCGGCAGTCGAGAATCCGCGCCACTTCCGCCGCGACTTCGAGGGCGTGCGCTTCATGATTACTGCCGGTGGCACCCGTGAGGCTATCGACCCGGTACGTTTTATCGGCAACCACTCCTCAGGGCGTCAGGGCTTCGCGCTAGCTGAGATGGCAGCACAGCGTGGCGCTCAGGTCACTGTGGTGGCAGGACATACAGATCAGTTGCCGACACCGCTGGGCGCGAATGTTGTAAAGGTTGATTCCACTTTGGAGATGGCCAAGGCCGCCCACGAACACTCCAAGTTGGCCGATGTCTGCATTTTTGCCGCTGCCGTCGCCGACTTCCGTCCGGCATCGACCGCTGGGGCCAAGATGAAGAAGGGCGTCGCAGACGACGCTTTGAGCAACATCCAGCTCGTAGAAAACCCTGACATTCTGGCTACCACTGTGGAGCGGCGTAAAGCGGGCGAGATTCCGGCAACCACGACGATGGTGGGCTTTGCGGCTGAGACCGGCGACGAGACGACGACGCCACTCGAGCTTGCGAAGCAGAAAATTGTGCGCAAGGGCTGCGATTTGCTCATGTGTAACGACGTCTCAGGTGGGCAAACTTTCGGTGCGACGGACAATGTCGGATGGTTGCTGTCTCTCGATGGCGAGCAGTGGGACGTGCCGCGAGGCTCAAAGTTCTCGGTAGCCGGTTCGATTTTGGATGCAGTCTCCGAGCTGCGACAGGAACCTCAGCCAGCGGAGTAGCCGGTGCCTACTACGGCGACTGAACCGCTTGGTCTATAATTATCGAATCAAACGAAAACCCACGCCGCAGCGACATCGCAGGGCTGGGGAAATGATCTAGAAGAAAGTTGTACTGCTCGTGGCCTCTAATCTTCGGCTGTTTTCCAGTGAATCTGTTACCGAGGGGCACCCAGATAAGATTTGCGACTCGATTTCGGACTCCATCCTTGACGCTATGCTCGCGCAGGATTCTGCATCGATGGTCGCCGTTGAGACTGTGGTGACTACCGGTTTAGTCCATGTTGTTGGCGAAGTTCGCACGAAGAGCTACGTTGACATCCCCGGTATTGTCCGGAGTCGACTGAAGGAGATCGGTTTCGATTCTTCTGAAAAGGGCTTTGACGGCAAGACCTGCGGCGTCTCCGTTTCGATCGGTGAGCAGTCCTCAGATATTCACGACGGTGTGCACACTTCTCTGGAAGCACGCAGCTCTGATGGCGAAGTCGAAGCAGAAGATCTCAAGGGCGCTGGCGACCAGGGGCTGATGTTCGGCTACGCTACCAACGAAACTCCGGAGTACATGCCGCTACCGATTGCGCTGGCACACCGCCTGGCTCGCCGCTTGACGCAGGTACGCAAGGAAGGCATCGTCCCATCGCTTCGACCGGATGGTAAGACTCAGGTCACCTTCGCTTACGACGAAGACAATAACCCGGTGTACTTGGACACTGTTGTGGTGTCCACGCAGCACGACCCGGATGTGACCCAGGAGTGGATTACCGAGCAGATTAAGACTCACGTAGTCGATTGGGTGCTCGACGACGCTAACTTGCGCGAGCGCTTTGTTACCGAAGAATTGAATCTGCTGGTCAACCCGTCTGGCCAGTTTATTATCGGTGGCCCGATGGGCGATGCCGGCCTGACCGGCCGCAAGATTATCGTCGACACTTATGGCGGTATGGCTCGTCACGGTGGCGGCGCATTCTCGGGTAAGGACCCGTCAAAGGTGGACCGCTCCGGCGCTTATGCCACCCGTTGGGTTGCGAAGAATGCCGTGGCTGCGGGTCTGGCTGACCGCCTGGAGATTCAGGTCGCCTACGCTATCGGCCGCGCTCGCCCGGTAGGCCTTTACGTCGACTCTTTCGGCACCGGTCACGTTTCGGACGACGCCATCCGCGAGGCTATCAACAAGGTCTTCGACCTTCGTCCGGCCGCTATTATTCGTGACCTGGACTTGCTGCGCCCGATTTATGCGCAGACCTCCACCTACGGTCACTTCGGCCGAACTGACTTGGACCTGCCGTGGGAGCAACTCAACCGTGTTGAAGAGCTCCGCGCAGCCGCTGGCCTGGGATAAACACCACCCGCCAGCATGACCCTGGGGTGGGGAAGTAGAGTAAGACTCTATGACCGACGCCCCTTTCGCACCCGCCGCCGCAGCTGAGAAGCTGCCTGTCGCGCGGGTGCTTCCACTTTTGGGGCTGCCGCAGTTGGATCGCCCCTTCGATTACCTGGTTCCGCGCGCGCTAGCGGAGGAAGCGGTTGTCGGTTGCCGGGTGCGGATTCGATTCCACGGCCAATTGGTCAATGCGCTGGTGCTGGAGCGCTGTGCCACGCCCACTCACGACGGCAAACTGTCCTATCTCAAGGATGTCATCAGCACTGAGGTTGTCTATCCGCCACAGCTTCGACGGTTGGTGGATTCTCTGGCGGAGTATTACGGCGCAACACGCTCAAACATCATTCGATCCGCCATCCCAACCCGTCATGCACGGGCCGAACGTGCCCGCAAGGAGAAGATGCCCCCAACGTGGGAGGAATTGGGAAAGCTTGCCACCGAGGATCCGGACCTTTCCGCGTGGGGCAACTATGTCTTCGGCGAATCCTTTGTCGATTCCGTCCGCAAGGGCGCCCCGGCACGCGCAGCGTGGCAGCCAGTTCCAGGGGAACAGGTGGCAGCCATGCTCGCCGCGCTCAGCGTTTTGGTCGCCCGCGATGGTGGCGGTGTTCTCATCATTGTGCCGGACGCACGCACGCAGGCACGCTTCGAGAGCGCTTTTCGCGAGCTCATTTCTGCCCGTCAGCTCACTCTTCTCGGGGCTGGTCTCGGTCCCGAGTCCCGCTATCGCCGCTACCTGGATATCCTGCACGGCCAGGGGCGCATAGTCGTCGGAACGCGCTCGGCAGCGTACGCCCCAGTGCAGAATCTGCGTTTAGCAGTGATTGTCGATGATGGCGATGACAACCTCGTAGACCCCCGCGCACCCTACGTCCACTCTCGCGAGGTGCTGGTCACGCGAAGTGCGCAGGAGGGATGCGCTCTTATTTTTGCATCGTATAGCCGTACAGCAGAGGTGCAGCTGCTGGTCTCCTCAGGTTGGGCGCACAATCTGGTTGCAGGCGCCGACGCCCTCGCTGAATCCATGCCGGAGATGATTGCCTCCACGGACACTTCCGAAGACCCGGATGACGTGAGTAGGGGACGCCTTCCTGCCATCGCTTTTCGACGGGCAAAAGCCGCGCTGCGCGAAGAGCTTCCGATTCTGGTCCAGGTACCCCGCAAGGGATATGTACCGACATTGTCGTGTCGCTCCTGTGGCGCGCCTGCGCGCTGTCGCTGGTGTAACGGTCCACTGGGAATTCCACCGTCCGATAACCCGGACGATCCGGCGCCGCCGACCTGTCGGTGGTGTGGCCGCATCGACATCCACCACCGTTGCCATAGCTGCGGTTCCACCAAGATTCGGCCAGTCGTGGTCGGCAGTGAACGTACGGCGGAAGAGTTTGGTCGTATTTTCAGTCCATTCCCAGTCGTCGCTTCCTCTGGCGAACGGATTGTTGACGACATTCCCGAAGGCCCGAGGGTCGTGGTGGCCACGCCGGGAGCCGAGCCTTATGCGCCGGAGGGCTACGGAGCAGTGATGCTGCTGGACACTTGGGCGATGCTCGGCCGGCAGGACTTGCGCGCTCATGAAGAGGCCTATGCGCATTGGTCTCGAGCTGTCACGCTTGCGCGCCCGCGGGAGCGAGGAGGGGCAGTGGTTATCGATGCGGATGCTGCAGTCCCGACTGTGGCCGATCTTCTGGCATGGGACGCGGTAGGCGCTGCGAACAGGGAATTGGCCGACCGTACAGCCGCCGCTCTGCCTCCGGCCTTTCACGTGGCAGCGGTGGACGGGACTGAAGAGGGCCTGCGTAACTTCATGGAGTCCCTGGAGGTTCCATCGGGCGCGGAAATCCTGGGGCCGGTAGACCTTCCCCGCAACGCCAGACCACCAGCAGGCGTGGAACCGGGTACACCTATTCAGCGGATGTTGGTGCGCTGTGACCGTCGGCAAGCACGGGCGGTGGGAGCGGCGTTGAAGGCAGCACAGGTCGTTCGAGCGACCAGGAAGGACCCGACGCCGGTGCGCGTTGTCGTCGATCCGATTAATTTCGGCTAGCTGCTAAAATGAGCGCGTTATCGCTTGATTCACACCAGTTTTCTTGGAGGCTCTAAGTTCATGGCAGTTCGTGAGGTACGTCTTTTCGGCGATCCGGTGTTGCTGTCCAAGGCGGATACCGTCACTGATTTCGACGCGACGCTGTCGCACCTGATTGATGACATGTTCGACACGATGGACGAGCAACAGGGCGTCGGGCTCGCGGCAAACCAGGTCGGCGTGCTGCAGCGCGTTTTCGTCTACGACTGCAACGGCACCCGCGGGCACATCGTCAATCCGGAATGGGAAGCCATCGGCGACGAGACTGTCCACGAAATCGAAGGATGCCTATCTATCCCGGGTATTAATGGACCCGTGACTCGACACGCACGTGTGCGCGTTACTGGCCAGGATCGCCACGGCACACCGGTGAGCTTCGAAGCTGATGATTTGCTGGCTCGCTGTGTGCAGCATGAAAGCGACCACCTGGATGGTGTGCTGTTTTTGAAGCGTCTCGAGGGCGACGAGCGCAAGACCGCGATGCGTTCTCTGCGTGAGCAGGACTGGTTCCTCAACCGCGGTTAACTCACCTGCGCCTAGACCCCTGGGTGTGGCGCCCCGAGTTTCATCACTAGATTAACTAGAACAACTAGGTCCACCAGGAAGGAATCCACTTACTGTGCGCCTGATTTTTGCCGGAACCCCGGAACCTGCTGTCGTTGCACTGAAGAAGTTGCTCGAAGACTCCCGTCATGAAATCGTCGCTGTTCTCACTCGCCCCGATGCCCGCCGTGGCCGCGGTAAGTCGCTTTCGCCCTCGCCGGTGAAGGCTCTGGCCTTGGAACACGACATTCCCGTGCTCACCCCGACGACCCTGCGCGATGAAGAGATCCAGCAGCAGATCCGCGAATTAAACGCCGACTGCATCCCGGTGGTCGCCTACGGCAATCTCGTGCCGGAGGAATTGCTCGATGTACCGACGCACGGCTGGGTCAATCTGCATTTCTCACTGCTTCCTGCTTGGCGAGGTGCCGCGCCGGTGCAGGCAGCTATCGCTGCCGGCGATGAAGTCACGGGTGCCAGTACTTTCCGGATTGAAAAGGGTCTGGATACCGGACCAGTTTTCGGTACCGTCACCGAAGCGATTCGCCCGACCGATAATGCCGACGACCTTTTGACCCGCCTGGCATACTCCGGCGCGGATCTTCTAGCCGCCACCATGGACGGCATCGAAGCCGGTGCGTTGCGTCCGACCGCTCAGCCAGAACAGGATGTCAGTTACGCCGCTAAGTTCGGGCCGGAGGATGCCCGAATCGTTTGGACTCAGCCGCGACATCTTCTTGACCGCCGCGCTCGTGCATTCACGCCTGCCCCAGGTGCGTGGACAACTCTCGACGGCGCACGTTTGAAGGTCGGAGAGCTCACCCCGCTTTCCGACGAGGACAGCGCCGCGGTCGACGAGGTGCGAAAGGCAGCTGCTCCGGAGGCGGCAGCCGCCACACCGGGTGAGTTGGTAGTGGAGAAGCACCGAGTATCTGTGCGTTGTGCCGATGGCTATGTGCAGCTGGTGAAGGTGCAGCCACAGGGTAAGAAGATGATGGATGCGTCCGACTGGGCGCGAGGTAGCCAACCCGGCGGAAAGGTCTGCGAGTAAATGGGCAACGACAAACCCCGCCACACCGGTGGCGGACGGCAGCGCGGCAACCGCAGCGGACAGAACCGCAATGACCGCAACCGTAACCGTGACAACAGAGGTGGGGACAATCGCGGTGGCATTGACCAACCGCGCAAGGTCGCACTGAAGGTACTAGCCGACGTTCGCGAGAATGATGCTTACGCGAACCTGCTGCTGCCCAGGTTGCTGAAGGCACACAAGCTCAAGGGTCGGGATGCTGCTTTTGCAACTGAGCTGACGTACGGCACACTGCGGGCGGAAGGCCTGTTGGATGCCGTGATTGAGGCATCGTCGTCACGCCCGTTAAACGATATTGCTGGACCGGTGATGGATGTGTTGCGCCTGGGCACGTACCAGCTGCTGCGTACGCGCGTCGATGCCTACGCGGCGGTCGATACCTCGGTGCGGGCGGTGGCGAAGGTAGCGGGACCTGGTGCGCGCGGCTTTGTCAATGCCATTTTGAGGAAAGTTTCCTCGAAGACCGAAGGCGAATGGGTGGCTGAGGTCGCGCCGGATCCTGCGACCGATCCGATTAGCTACGTAGCGATGAAGCATGCCCACCCGCGCTGGATTGCGATGGAGTTTGCCCGCGCACTCGGTGCACAAGCCGGTGAGCTGCAGCAGGCACTCGCTGCCGACGATGCGCGCCCGTTGGTGCACTTGGTCGCTCGTCCGGGCGAGATTACTGCTGAGGAATTGGCACTGATCACCGGCGGTGAAGAGGGACCGTGGTCGCCGTACTGCGTGCGCTTGGATTCCGGTGCCCCAGGAGAATTGGAGCCGGTCCGACAGGGCTTGGCTGCGGTGCAGGACGAGGGTTCTCAGCTCATTGCGCGTGCCGTCACCATGGCACCCGTTGCCGGTGAAGACAGCGGCCGCTGGTTAGATTTGTGTTCCGGCCCCGGTGGTAAGTCAGCTTTCATCGGCGGCATCGCAGCTATTGAGGGCGCGAAGCTCGACGCTGTTGAGGTATCTGCGACTCGCGCAGAACTGGTGAAGAAGGCCACGGCCGGGCTGCCAGTGACTGTAACCGTTGCGGATGGTCGCGATACCGGGCTGGAGGCAGGCTTTGACCGCATTTTGGTAGACGCGCCGTGCTCTGGTTTGGGCTCGCTTCGCCGTCGCCCGGAAGCGCGCTGGCGGAAGTCGCCGTCCGATCTGAACTCCTTGACTGCGCTGCAGTTTGAACTGCTCAGTGAAGCTGTGCGTCTGGCACGGCCGGGTGGCATCATCGTCTATTCCACGTGTTCTCCGCATCTGCGGGAAACCAGGGGCATTGTCGATAGGGCAGTGACGGAATTGCCGGTGACGGAGCTGAATGCACACGAGTTGGTAGCGCCGATGACTGATGTCGGACCGTATCCATCTGTGCAGATGTGGCCACACCGCCACGGTACCGATGCGATGTTCTTCTCAGTTTTGCGCAAGAACGACTAGGCTCAGAGGTTATGAGCGCACCAATTATTGCCCCGTCCATTCTCGCTGCTGACTTCGCTCGCCTCGACCGCGAGGTTGAGGCTGTAGCCAATGCAGATTGGCTGCATATCGACGTCATGGATGGCCACTTCGTTCCCAACCTGTCCTTCGGCGCTCCGGTGCTGGAGGCCGTAGCTGCGGTGACGGACAAGTACTTGGATGTCCATCTCATGATTGAGAACCCGGAGAAGTGGGTCGACACCTACATTAAGGCGGGGGCGAGCTCCGTTATTTTCCATGTGGAAGCCGTCGACGATGCCATCGCACTGGCACGCCACATTCGTTCCCAGGGCGTGAAGGCCGGGTTCTCGCTGCGCCCGGGTACCCCAATTGAGCCGTGGCTGGATCACCTCGCCGAATTCGACGAGGTGCTGGTCATGAGTGTCGAACCCGGTTTCGGGGGCCAGTCCTTTATGCCGGATCAGCTAACCAAGGTCGAGAAGCTGCGTCAGCGCATTGATGCCGAAGGTCTGGATACTCTGATCGAGATTGACGGTGGTATCTCCGCCAAGACCATCGAATCCGCTGCCGCCGCCGGTTGCGACGCCTTCGTTGCAGGGTCGGCCGTTTTCGGCGCTGATGATCGTGCGGCGGCTGTCGATGAGCTGCGCGCATTGGCCACTACTGCTGCAACTAAGTAGACGGCGGTGAAGCACGGTGGCACAGTTTCCGGATCTCGTCTCCGCACAGCCGCTGACTGACGCTCAAGCTATGGCATTGGCCATAGAAGCCGGCCAGCGAGTTCGGGGCACCACCTATCCCAATCCACCGATTGGTTGCGTCATCCTCGATACCGCAGGGATTGCGGTAGGAGTGGCCGGAACTGAGCCGGTAGGTGGCCGACACGCAGAGCCACAAGCATTAGAAATGGCGGGGGCACGAGCTCAGGGCGGTACTGCAGTGGTCACACTAGAGCCGTGCAATCATATCGGCCGTACACCACCGTGCACCGAGGCACTTGCGGCAGCCGGAGTTTCCCGCGTCATATTTGCGGTCGCCGATCCTAATCCCGTGGCCGCTGGCGGCAGCGAGTGGTTGCGATACAAGGGAATCGACGTGGTCGAGGAGTTCCAACGCAATCGTGTGGCGGATGGCTATCTGCGTCCATGGTTACACTGGCAGCGCACTCGGCGCCCACACATCACGCTGAAGACGGCGGGCACGCTGGATGGTTTCGCCGCCGCTACCGACCGCACCTCGCAGTGGATTACGGGGGAGCAGGCGCGGGCACGGGTACATATCGATCGTGCACGTCGGCAAGCGATTGTCGTCGGAACGGGAACAGTGCTCGCTGACAATCCGCGATTGACCGCGCGCACACCAGACGGCGAGGAGCTGTCAACGCAACCCCTGCGCATCGCGATCGGCACCTCGGAGGTCGCCGCCGATGCGAATATCCGCGGCGATAACTTCCGCCACATTCGCACTCACGATGTGGAAGTGGCGCTGGAGACAATGGCGGATATGGGACTTATTGACGTGCTGGTAGAAGGCGGCCCACGGCTCGCCAGCGCTTTCTTAGAAGCCGATGCTGTCGACGCGATTGAGTCTTACATTGCCCCGGCGTTTCTCGGAGCTGGTCTGCCGGTGACATCGGCCAACCATGAGACCACCATCACTGACATCTCGCGCTTTCGTACCGTCGCGGTCGAGACTCTGGGAGATGACATTTTGATTACGGCTCTCCGCAGTGGCAAAGATCGCGGGTAGACCGGCTAGAGTTAATTTTGTAAAAATCTTTCAATTTATAACAAACGGTAAAGGATTTTCCTGACCACTATGTTTACGGGAATTGTTGAGGAACTCGGCGAAATTCGCGAAATCCACCGCGAAGCCGATTCCATTACTCTGACCATTCGCGCGACCACCGTGCTTGACGACGTGCACCACGGTGATTCCATTGCTGTCAATGGCGTTTGTTTGACCGTCGTGGAGTTTGGCGATGATTTCTTTACCGCTGATCTCATGCAAGAGACTCTGGTTAGGTCGAGCCTCGGCCAGGTTGAGGTCGGCTCCAAGGTCAACCTCGAACGTGCAACCGCAGTCGGTCAACGCCTCGGCGGCCATATCGTGCAGGGACATGTCGATGGCACCGGCGAGGTTATTTCGCGCACGCCAGGGGAGCGCTGGGAAGTAGTGCGGATTTCGCTGCCGGAGCATCTCTCCAAGTATGTCGTGGAAAAGGGCTCAATTGCCGTGGATGGTACTTCGTTGACCGTCTCTGCAGTAGGCGAGGGGTTCTTTGAGGTCAGCCTGATACCGACGACGCTGACGGACTCCGTTATTGGTTCGACCGCGGTAGGCGCCAAGGTCAATTTGGAAGTCGATGTGCTAGCCAAGTACGTCGAGAAAATGTTGGAAAGATAAGCTACAAGACTGTGATTAAGTTCGATTCTGTAGAGCGGGCCATTGCGGACATCGCAGCCGGTAAGGCCGTGGTCGTCGTCGACGATGAAGATCGTGAGAACGAGGGCGACATCATCTTCGCCGCCGAGAAGGCAACGCCTGAACTTGTTGCCTTTATGGTTCGCTATTCCTCTGGTTACATCTGCGCGCCGCTGACCGCCGAGGACTGCGAGCGTCTGAATCTGCCACCGATGGTGTCAGAGAATGAGGATGCCCGCGGTACCGCATACACAGTGACCGTGGATGCCAACACCGGTACGACCGGTATTTCCGCCACAGATCGTGCGAACACCATTCGTACTCTCGCTGACCCCACGTCGAGCCCGCACGATTTCACCCGACCAGGACACGTGGTCCCGTTGCGAGCTCGCGATGGTGGCGTCCTAGTCCGTGCCGGCCACACCGAGGCTGCGGTCGATCTCGCCCGCCTGGCAGGGCTTCGTCCTGCCGGCGTGCTGTGTGAGGTTGTCTCCGAGGAAGACCCGACCGGTATGGCGCGCGCGGAGGAACTGCGTCGCTTCTGCGACAAGCACGATTTAGCGCTGATCTCCATTGAGCAGCTGATCGAATACCGTCGCCACAACGAGCACTTGATTGAACGCGTTGTCGAAACCAAGCTGCCGACCGACTACGGCGAGTTCCGTGCCATTGGGTACCGGAGCCTTATCGACGGTGTCGAGCATGTCGCTCTCGTTGTGGGGGATGTGTCTTCCAACGATGGTCAGGACGTCCTCGTGCGTGTGCACTCCGAATGCCTCACCGGCGACGCACTGGGATCTCGCCGCTGCGACTGCGGTCAGCAGCTGCACAACTCCATGCGCATGGTTCACGAAGCGGGGCGTGGCGTCATCCTCTACATGCGCGGTCACGAAGGCCGAGGCATTGGTTTGATGCCGAAGCTGCAGGCCTACCATCTGCAAGATGAAGGCGCTGACACCGTTGATGCCAATCTCGCGCTCGGTTTGCCGTCGGATGCCCGTGAGTACGGCACTGGTGCACAGATCCTGCAGGATCTTGGAGTCACCACTATGGCGCTGCTGACGAACAATCCGACCAAGCGTGCCGGCCTAGGTGGTTATGGACTGGAGATGAGCCGCCGGGTACCGGTGCCAGTTGAGGTCAACGAGGATAACTTGAAATACTTGTTGACAAAGCGCGAACGCATGGGCCATGAGCTCCCTTGGTTGGATGAGTACATGGAGACCCACGGCATTTCGACAGAAGGAGCACAGTAGATGAGTGGCGCAGGTCTTCCTGAAATTTCCGTTCCCGATTCCACTGGTGTGACCGTCGGTCTGGTCACCTCTCACTGGAACGAGGAGATTACTGGACAGCTTCGTCGTGAAGCGCTGGCCCAGGCCGAGGAGGTCGGCGCTGTAGTTACGGATGTGACTGTCGTCGGTGCTCTGGAGATTCCGGTTGTGGTGCAACAGCTCGCCCGAACTCACGACGCCGTGGTGGCGCTGGGGTGCGTTATCCGCGGTGGTACGCCGCACTTCGACTATGTCTGCGACTCGGTGACTGAGGGCCTGACGCGGATCGCACTGGACTGTGAAACGCCAGTTGGCAATGGTGTGCTGACCTGCAACACTGAACAGCAGGCAATTGATCGTGCCGGCGGTAAGGGCGCCGCGGAGAATAAAGGTCGCGAGGCCATGGCCGCAGCGCTGCACACCGTCGCAGTGTTGAAGTCCCTTCGTGAAGGTGGAGCTGAGTAAGAATGGGTAACTCCGAACGCCACAGCAATTCGACTGCCGTCGACACCGGTAGCGAAGACAAATGGCTGTTGGAAATCACCTCGCAAAAGCTGCGTCTGTGGGCGATTATCGCTGCAGTTGTGGTTTTCGCTATCCATATCTTCATGGGTATCGTGGTGGACTTTGGTAACACCGGAGCTTCGGTGACCGCTATCGACCAGCTGGCTTTCCCAATGATTGGTTTGATCATCGCCGGGGTAATCCTGCTGCTGACTCGGGCTCGCGTTCGCGTAAATGCCAGGGGTGTGGAAGTCCGCAATCTACTCAATGCGAAGTTTTACCCGTGGGTCGATATTTACGGCCTGAGTTTTCCAAAGAAGTCCCGCTGGGCTCGCTTGGAGCTGCCTGACTTTGAGTTTGTGCCGATGCTCGCGATCCAGTCGGCCGACGGCAGCCGCGTCGTGGAAGACATCCGCCGGTTCCGTGAACTTGAAGACAAGTTCATGCCGGAGGACTAACCCAAGGACACGTTTTAAGGACACCGTAAGTGACTGACCCTTCTCAGTACCGTCCCGCCCCCGGCACCATTCCCACGGAGCCGGGGGTGTACCGTTTTCTCGATTCAACCGGGCGCGTTCTCTACGTCGGCAAGGCGAAGAATCTCCGTGCGCGTTTGTCTAACTATTTCCAGGACTTAACTCGGCTTCATCCCCGCACCCGCCAGATGGTGCAGTCCGCTTCGAAGGTGACGTGGACTGTCGTCCACAATGAAGTCGAAGCGCTGCAGTTGGAGTACACCTGGATCAAGCGCTTTAATCCGCGGTTCAACGTGATGTACCGCGATGACAAGTCGTATCCGATGTTGGCCGTCAGCGTTGGAGAGCTGTACCCGCGGCTCTTTCTCTACCGAGGACCGCGCCGGAAGGGCGTGCGTTATTTCGGGCCTTATTCACACGCGTGGGCTATCCGAGAAACGCTCGACTTGCTTACACGAGTTTTCCCAGCCCGCACCTGTTCAAAGGGAGTCTTCAACCGGCAGCAAGCCCTGGGGCGGCCCTGTTTGCTCGGCTATATCGACAAATGCTCGGCGCCTTGTGTCGGCCGTGTCAGTGCCGAGGAACACCGCGAAATTGTCCGTGGTTTTACCAGCTTCATGTCGGGAAATACGGGCCCGGTCACCAGGCGCTTGAAGAAGGAAATGGAGGAAGCTGCCGGCGAGTTAGACTTCGAGCGCGCCGCTAGTCTGCGCGACAACCTCGCTGCCATCGACAAGGTCATGGAGCGGCAGTCAGTCGTGCTTTCCGACGCCGCTGATGCCGACTTTATTGCGCTAGCAACCGACGAACTGGAAGCGGCCGTGCAGATTTTCCATGTTCGGGCGGGACGTATTTACGGTCAGCGCGGCTGGGTAGTGGAGAAGTCCGGCGAATACGCGACTACGGAGTTTCGAGAGGGAGAGACCGACCCCAGCTTGGGTGGGCTGCTAACGCAGTTCCTGACACAGTTCTATGGCGACGCCGCCAAGCACGCGGATGTCGACGGCGATGAATCAACCACTGCCGCCCAGGTTGTGCCACGCGAAATTCTCGTTCAGGCCACGCCCGACGATCTTGACGAGGTTACTGCATTTTTGGCCGATATTCGTGGCACCAATGTAGATATTCGCGTCCCACAACGCGGTGACAAGCGGACGCTCATGGAGACCGTGCAGAAAAATGCAGCTGAAGCGCTACGCCAGCACAAGCTAAAGCGAAGTGGAGATCTAACTACTCGATCGCAGGCTCTCTCCGAACTCCAGGACGCGCTATTTATGGATGAAGCGCCGCTGCGCATCGAGTGCACTGACATCTCGCATATTCAGGGCACCGATGTGGTGGCCTCGTTGGTGGTCTTCGAGGATGGATTGCCCAAGAAGTCCGACTACCGCCGCTACCGAATCAAAGATGCAGCGGGTGACGGTCGCTCGGACGACGTCGGTTCTATCGCTGAGGTGGTGCGCCGTCGTTTTCTGCGCCATAACGAGGACAAGCTCGCCATGCCCGATGATGCAAGCGAGATGTTCGTCGAAGAGACGACTGATGCCGTCGATGAGCAGTCGCGGAGTAACCGCAAGTTTGCCTACCCGCCACAGTTGTTCATCGTCGACGGTGGTGCACCGCAGGTCGCAGCCGCACAGGCGGTCCTCGATGAACTCGAGGTCACCGATGTGACGTTGGTGGGAATTGCCAAGCGCTTAGAAGAGCTGTGGATTCCCGACGATGATGAGCCGCTCATTCTGCCGCGTAATTCGGAAGCGATGTACCTAATCCAGCGAATTCGTGATGAGGCGCACCGCTTTGCCATTAATTATCACCGTCAGCAGCGATCTAAACGCATGCGCTCGTCGGTGCTTGATGGCATTAAGGGGCTGGGGCCAGCACGCCGCAGTGAGTTGGTCAAGCACTTTGGTTCCGTTGCGGCGCTGAAGAAGGCCAGCGTCGAGCAGATCGAAGAAGTGGCTGGTTTCGGGCCGATGCTCGCGAAAACTGTTTACGATTACCTCCATCCAGACGAGAAGTCGTCAGAGCCAAACTCGGATGTCGGTCCGGGAGAGTAGGCGTAGAAGTAGGTAAACAAGTGGCTAAAACCGCACTTGAAACAGTGCTAGGGGGTTTACTTCCGCTAGTAAAACCGAGAGCGGTTGGGCGGAATTGTATTAGAGTGATGGCATGATTACTTCGGGTTATTCCCCTCAGGCTGAAAAGTCACTTGTGTTGATTACCGGCATGTCCGGTTCCGGACGCAATACGGCCGCCAGCGTCTTGGAGGAGATGGGCTGGTATGTCGCAGACAACCTGCCCCCGGAGTTGATTATGCGCATGGTCGAGTTGTCGTTTGAAGCGGACTCTCCAGTAGAGCGCCTCGCTATCGTCACCGACGTGCGCTCGCGCGCGTTCGCCGGCAGTTTGGGGGAGGTGCTCGACGGACTCCGCAATGAGGGGCGCCAGCCCTATGTCATCTTCTTTGATGCCAACGACGACACCCTCATCGCCCGCTACGACTCTGTCCGCCGCACCCATCCGCTGCAGGAAAATGGCACGCTTTCACAGGGTATTGCCGCTGAACGTCAGATGTTGCTGCCAATAAAGGGCATGTCGGATTTAGTAGTGGATACCTCTGACATGAGCGTGCACGATTTGCGCCGTGAGTTAGAGCATCAGTTGTCGGATACCGCTAGCAAGATTCAGCAGATCACCATCGAATCATTTGGGTTTAAGCACGGTGCGCCGCGCGATGCCGACATGCTTTTCGACGTCCGTTTTCTCCCCAATCCCTATTGGGTACCTGAGCTGCGTGCGGGCCGCGGTACCAACAAAGCCGTGGCCGACTACGTGCTGTCCCAACCTGAGTCTCAGGGGTTTTTGGACAACGTCACAAACTTGATTGAATTGGTTTTGCCCGGGTACCGCCGTGAGGGCAAGGGTTTTATGACTATCGCTGTGGGATGCACCGGAGGCCATCACCGAAGTGTGGCCATGTCGGAGGCGCTGGCTAAGAAGCTCGAGGGAGTTTCCGGGATCAACGTCAACGTCGTCCACCGCGATATTGACCGCAATTAGCGGTTTTCGTGGAGGTGTAGAAATTGACATCAATTACCAGTCTGGGTGGCGGTCATGGTCTATTTGCCACGCTGAGAGCTGACCGTCAGGTTGCGGACCATGTCACAGCGGTGGTCACAGTTGCCGACGACGGCGGATCCTCGGGTCGCCTTCGTCGTGAGCTGGGGCAGATTCCCCCTGGAGACCTTCGCATGGCACTCGCCGCGCTTTCCGCAGATACGGAAAAAGGCGATCTGTGGGAAAAGACACTGCAGCACCGCTTTGGCGGAACTGGCGCACTGGCAGGGCATGCGATTGGCAATCTGATTATCGCTGGCCTCACTAGTGTGATGGGAAATGAAGTCGACGCGCTTGACGAAATTGGCCGGTTGCTGCAAATCCGGGGTCGAGTCGTGCCCATGTCGCCGATCCCGCTAGAGATTGAGGCCGAAGTCGTTGGCTTGGAGCAGGATGCTCGCGTTGTGCGCCAGGTCCGTGGCCAGGTCGCAGTGGCCACGACACCTGGCCAGGTGCGCCGAATCCGGCTGATTCCTGAGACTCCGCCGGCATCCGAGGAGGCCATTGAAGCTATCCTCAATGCCGATTTGGTGACGCTGGGTCCGGGTTCGTGGTTTACTTCGGTTCTGCCACATCTTCAGGTGCCCGGGCTGCGGGATGCTCTGCAAGAAACCAATGCCACAACCGTCGTGGTGCTGAATCTTGTCGCCGAGCCGGGGGAGACCGCCGGTTTTTCTTCCGAACGGCACATCCATATGCTCACGCAGCATGCACCTAACTTGAAGCTCAATTACGTGCTTGTCGACGACAACACGCCGCTCGCGGATACCGAACGAGAATACCTGCAGCGAGCGGCGGATAGCCTAGACGCGCAGGTTGTCTTCGCCGATGTGCAAGAAGTTGATGACCACGGAGCTCTGACGGGTCGGCATTCGCCGGAGAAACTAGCTGTCGCACTTCGTCAGTTCCTCTAAAGCGTCCGGTCAGTCGAGGGTTTTTATGCATTCTCCTGCGAGGATGCAATAGACAATCAACTAATTGCCACTCGATTGGTTCCGGATACTATCCTTGAGGTTTATTGCTAAAGCTCAAATGGGGTTAATTTTACCTAAATTAACCAGGCCCAAACCCAGCTCGTACACATGAAATGAGGATGGACAGCATCGTGGCATTGACGGCGAAGGTCAAAGACGAACTAGCCCGCGTGTCAGTTTCGCAGGAAAGCGCTCAGGCAGCGGAGATTGCGACCCTGTTCCGCTTCGCAGGAGGACTCCACCTGGTGGCAGGTTCGATTGTGCTGGAGGCTGAGTTGGATTCCGGCGCTGTCGCACGCCGCCTGCGCTCCATGCTGGCCGAACTCTACGATGTCAAAGCCAGCCTCAATGTCTTATCTCCCGGTGGCTTGCGAAAGACCTCGAAGTACATCGTGCGGGTAACTGATGGCGCGGAACTCGTCGTTAGGCAAACTGGCCTGATTGACTCTGCGGGACGTCCCGTACGTGGGCTACCACGCAAGCTGATCATGGGGCAGAAAATTGATCAAGAAGCTGCATGGCGGGGTGCTTTTTTGGCACATGGTTCACTGACTGAGCCGGGGCGTTCCTCAGCTTTGGAAGTCACTGCTCCTTCTGCTGAAGCGGCACTCGCATTGGTGGGATGTGCTCGTAGGCTCGGAATTACGGCTAAGAGCAAGGAGAATAAATCCCGCGGTGGCGATCGCGTAATCATCCGGGAGGGCGATGCAATCGGTGCGCTGCTGACGCGAATGGGAGCCCAGACTACTCGCCTGCAGTGGGAAGAACAGCGTATGCGTCGTGAAGTGCGAGCGACGGCCACCCGCTTGGCAAACTTCGACGATGCCAACCTGCGGCGCTCGGCTCGTGCGGCCGTTATTGCAGCAGCACGAGTAGAGCGTGCATTAGAGATTCTCGGAGACGATGTACCAGACCATTTGGTGTCTGCAGGACAGCTGCGCATCGAGCACAAGCAGGCTTCATTGGAAGAACTTGGGCAGCTGGCAAATCCGCCAATGACCAAGGACGCCGTCGCAGGACGCATCCGCCGTTTGCTCTCCATGGCGGACAAAAGAGCAAACGAACTCGGAATTCCCCCCACAACTGCAGTCGTTACAGACGAACTTTTTGACAAAGAAGTTGACGAGTAAAGCACCTGTTATGCCTAGTCAGGTGCGTAATTTTTGATAAATCTCCGTTTATTTGGGATTTTCGCACCAAACCACCGCTGCGCGAATGAAAAACCCAACGTACACTTCTGTAGTGAACCTGTTGGAGCGCAATCAGCGCCCTGACAAGTGGCATCGATTCGCCAATCCATTAAGGAGATTATTGTGACGGTTCGTGTAGGTATTAACGGTTTTGGTCGCATCGGCCGCAACTTCTTCCGCTCCCTGCTCGCTGCGGGCGCTGACCTGGAAGTCGTTGCTGTAAACGACCTCACTGATAACAAGACCCTGGCTCACCTGCTCAAGTACGACTCCATCATGGGCAAGCTTGACGCAGAGGTCACCTACGACGATGAGTCCCTCACCGTCAACGGCAAGCGCATCGCGGCATACGCTGAGCGCGACCCGAAGGACCTGCCGTGGGGCAAGCACGAGGTCGACATCGTCATTGAGTCCACCGGTTTCTTCACCGATGCCAACGCTGCCAAGGCTCACATCGAGGCTGGCGCCAAGAAGGTCATCATCTCCGCTCCGGCTAAGAACGAAGACGCAACCTTCGTTGTCGGTGTTAACCACACTGACTACGACCCGGAGAAGCACAACATCATTTCGAACGCTTCTTGCACCACCAACTGCCTGGCTCCGATGGCTAAGGTCCTGGACGACAAGTTCGGCATCGAGCGCGGTCTCATGACCACCATCCACGCATACACCGGTGACCAGCGTCTGCACGACGCTCCGCACAAGGACCTGCGTCGCGCCCGCGCTGCTGCACTGAACATTGTTCCGACCTCCACCGGTGCTGCAAAGGCAGTCGCTCTGGTTCTGCCGCAGCTCAAGGGTCTGCTGGACGGCTACGCACTGCGTGTTCCGACCCCGACCGGCTCTGTCACCGACCTGACCTTCACTGCGAAGAGCGAGGTCACCGTCGAGTCCGTCAATGCTGCCATCAAGGAAGCTGCTGAGGGCGAGCTCAAGGGTGTTCTGGGCTACAACGAGGACCCAATCGTTTCCAAGGACATCGAGGGCGACCCGCGTTCCTCGATCTTCGACGCACCGCTGACCAAGGTCATCGGCGATCAGGTCAAGGTTGTCTCCTGGTACGACAACGAGTGGGGATACTCCAACCGCCTCGTCGACCTGGCTGTCTACGTCGGTGAGCGCCTCTAATAACACACCTGGTTAATCCCAGACCCCGAACGGGCCGGGGTGGTTGTGCCTGAGTAGGGCACGCCACCCACGGCCCGTTTTTACACACTTTCACAAGGATTTCATTGAGATGACTGTTAAGACTGTCAAAGACCTGATCAACGAAGGTATTGAAGGCCGTTACGTCCTCGTCCGCTCCGACTTTAACGTTCCGTTGAAGGACGGCGTTATCACCGATCCGGGTCGAATCGATGCTTCGCTGCCCACTCTGTCCGCGCTTGTCGAAGCCGGTGCCAAGGTCGTTGTTATGGCTCACCTGGGTCGCCCGAAGGGCGAGGTTAAGTCCGAGTTCTCCCTGGCCCCGGTCGCTGAGGCTCTGTCTGAGCGCCTGGAGCAGTACGTCGCGCTCGCCGGTGATGTCTCCGGTGAGGACGCGCACGAGCGCGCAAATGGTCTGACCGAGGGCGATGTACTCCTGTTGGAGAACGTCCGCTTCGATCCGCGCGAGACCTCCAAGGACGAGGCAGAACGCGCCGAATTCGCAGCCGAGCTGGCCGCACTTGTTCCGGACGGAGCATTTGTTTCCGACGGTTTCGGTGTTGTTCACCGCGCCCAGGCTTCCGTCTTCGACGTCGCTAAGAAGCTGCCGCACTACGCCGGCAACCTGGTTCAGGCTGAGCTTGAAGTTCTGCGCAAGGTCGCAGAGACCCCGGAGAAGCCGTACACCGTCGTGCTCGGCGGTTCCAAGGTTTCCGACAAGCTGGGCGTTATTGAGGCTCTCGCGCCGAAGGTTGACTCCCTGGTCATCGGCGGCGGCATGTGCTTCACCTTCCTGGCTGCCAAGGGCTACGACGTTGGTGCGTCCCTGCTGCAGGAAGAGATGATTGACACCTGTAAGGATCTGCTGGACCTCTACGGCGAAAAGATTGTTCTGCCAACCGACGTAGTCGTGGCCGACAAGTTCGCTGCTGACGCTGAAAACAAGGTCGTCGATGCCACCGAGATTCCGGAAGGCTGGATGGGCCTGGACATCGGATCGGCTTCCGCTGAGGCATTCGGCAAGGTGCTGGCTGAGTCCAAGACTGTGTTCTGGAACGGTCCGATGGGCGTGTTCGAGATGGAGGCTTTCGCAGCTGGTACCCGCGAGGTTGCACAGGCCATCATCGATGCCACCACTAACAACGGTTGCTTCTCCGTCGTCGGTGGCGGCGACTCCGCAGCAGCAGTACGTACTCTGGGGTTGAACGAGGACGGCTTCAGCCACATCTCCACTGGTGGTGGCGCTTCGCTGGAGTTCCTCGAGGGTAAGACTCTGCCGGGCGTCTCCGTCCTGGAAGACTAAGATTTTTCCACCACCGGATTTTCATCGCTTAAAAATCCGCTAATTGATAGGGAAGTGAATTCCACCACTATGGCACGTACACCATTTATTGCTGGTAACTGGAAGATGAACCTGAACCATCTCGAAGCTATCGGTGTGGTGCAGAAACTCGCGTTCGCTCTGCCAAAGGAGTACTACGACAAGGTTGACGTCGCTGTCATCCCGCCGTTTACCGACCTGCGTTCGGTCCAGACTCTGGTTGAGGGCGATAAGCTCGGCGTCACTTACGGCGCGCAGGATGTCTCAGTCCACGAGTCCGGCGCTTACACCGGCGAGATTTCCGCATCGATGCTGGCAAAGCTCGGCTGCACCTGGGTCGTCGTCGGTCACTCCGAGCGTCGCGATATGCACGCAGAGGACGATGAGCTGGTCGCAAAGAAGGCCAAGGCAGCACTGCGCGAGGGCATGAACCCAATCGTCTGTGTCGGCGAGCCGCTGGAGGTCCGAGAGGCCGAAGAGCACGTCGAGTACGTTGTCTCTCAGGTCAAGGGCTCCCTGGCTAACCTGACCAACGCTGAGCTGGCCAAGACCGTCATCGCTTACGAGCCTGTCTGGGCTATCGGCACCGGTAAGGTCGCATCGGCTGCAGACGCGCAGGAAGTCTGTGCAGCTATCCGCGAGACCGTCGCAGAAATTGCGGACGAGAACATCGCAAAGGAGATGCGCATCCTCTACGGTGGTTCCGTCAAGGCCGAGAACGTCGCTGAGATCGTCGGCAAGCCCGACGTCGACGGCGGCCTCGTCGGTGGCGCTTCGCTCGACGGTGAAGCATTCGCGAAGCTCTGCGCACTTGCTGCAGATGCCGCTCAGAACGCCTAAGTGCATATAAATTCAGAACAACTGATAAGATAGGCGCCATGCGCGACCCCGGATTGGTTTTATTGATTCTCATAAAACCGATTCGGGGTTATTGCCTTTAGGCGGACTCAATCCAGGCACACCGACTGGCAATGTTTTAGCGCGATACATTTCCCGAGGCTTTCCACTTGGAATGCCCGGCAATTTTCAAAGGACGTGCTCAATGAACGAACAAGTACATGGTGACACTGACCGACACACTGCAAGCAATGAGCAATCCTCATCGACCGCTACCGCGAAGCAGCAGGACTTGCTCTGGGAGGATATTCGCCACCTGGGTCGAATTCTTGGGCAGGTAATCCGCGAGCAAGAGGGTGACGAGGTCTTTAACCTGGTCGAAAATGCTCGCCGTGCAGCCTTCGAACTCCATCGTGGCGATGGCGACATCGAGAAGCTCACCGGCCTCTTCCGCGATATTGACCCAGCCGAGGCAAGCCCTGTCATCCGTGCTTTCACGCACTTCGCACTTTTGGCCAACCTCGCTGAGGATTTGCACGAGGAGCTGGGCATCGAGGCATCTCTCGATGCTGGCGATCCACCGCAGGACTCCACGCTGGAGGCAACATGGCAGAAGCTTCGCGACGCCAAGGTTTCCGGCGGCGCGATTGCGGACATGATGGACCACATTGAGGTCGTCCCGGTTCTGACCGCACACCCAACGGAAACTCGTCGTCGCACAGTGTTCGATGTGCAGAAGCACATCACGGCCGCAATGCGGCGCCGCCACGAGATTCAGGCGGCCCCGATGAATGCGCGCACCGCGGACCGACTCGCTGAGATTGATGCCGATATCCGCCGCCGTATCCTGACGCTGTGGCAAACGGCTCTCATTCGCATGAACCGCCCGGACATTCGCGATGAGGTCGAGGTTGGTCTTCGCTACTACCAGCTTTCTCTGCTGGAAGCTGTGCCACAGATTAACCGAGACGTCGTCAAGCACTTGCGTCAGCTCGGCGGCAACAAGCTGCCGGCTAACCCAACGATTCGCATGGGATCGTGGATCGGCGGCGACCACGACGGTAACCCGTACGTGACAGAGGAGACGCTGCGCTACGCCTCCGATAGGGCAGCGGGTACCATCCTGCGTCACTACTTCTCGCAGTTGCATCTGCTGGAGCGCGAGCTCAGTCTCAGTGATCGCCTGACCAAGGTCACCGTGGATCTAGTCGCCTTGGCCAGCCGAGGCCACAATGACGTACCAAACCGCGAAGATGAACCGTACCGTCGTGCGGTTCACGGTATCCGCGGTCGCGTGGCGGCAACAGCGGTGAACTTCTTCGACGAGTCCATCATTGAGGGCGACTGGTCGGAATTCACTCCGTATGACAGCGCCGAGGAGCTACTTGAAGAGCTCTCGATTATCGACGACTCCCTGCGGTCCAGCCACGATGACCTCATCGCCGATCACCGCCTGCGCGACCTGATGGATTCAGTGGAGGTATTTGGTTTCCACCTGTACTCGATTGATCTCCGCCAGAATTCGGACTCTCAAGAGGAAATTCTCACCGAGCTGTTCTCCGCTGCCGGTGTGGTGGACAACTACGCGGGATTGAAGGAAGCCGACAAGGTCGAGCTGCTGACCAAGGAACTGCAGTCCTCCCGTCCGCTGGTTTCGACTTCCGCAGATCTTTCCGAAGCTACGGCTCGCGAGCTAGGCATTATGCGTGCGGCATCTCGTGCGGTGCGCAAGTACGGTCACGACGCGGTACCGCACTGCATCATTTCGATGTGTACATCGGTCTCCGACCTGCTGGAGCCGATGATTCTGCTCAAGGAAGTCGGTCTGATTCGCCCGAATGGCTCCCAGCCGACCGGTTCTGTTGACGTCATTCCGCTGTTCGAAACCATCGAAGACCTGCAGGCTGGTGCCGACGTGCTGCGTGCTGCGTGGGACATTCCGGTCTACCGCGCATACGTGTCCGCACGCGGAGATCTGCAGGAAGTCATGCTCGGCTACTCCGACTCCAACAAGGACGGCGGGTACTTCGCTGCAAACTGGGCGCTTTACGACGCGGAGGTCGCAATCGTGGCAGCCGCGAAGGACAACGACATTCGCCTGCGTCTCTTCCATGGCCGCGGAGGTACTGTCGGCCGTGGTGGCGGTCCGTCCTACGAGGCAATCCTGGCGCAGCCGTCGGGTGCAGTCCAGGGGTCCGTGCGTATCACTGAGCAGGGCGAGATTATCTCTGCAAAGTACGGTCACCCTGCAGCGGCACGCAGGAACCTCGCCGCGCTGGTTTCGGCAACGATTGAGTCGACTCTGCTCGACGTCGATGACCTGAAGAACCCAGCTCGCGCCCACGAGATTATGTCGGAGATTTCCGACCTGTCTCGCGAGGCCTACTCGAAGCTCATGCACGAGGACCCGGGCTTTATTGACTTCTTCACGTCGTCGACCCCGGTCGATGAGATCGGCAGCCTGAACATCGGTTCGCGTCCGACCTCACGCAAGCAGACCCAGACCATTTCTGACCTGCGCGCAATTCCGTGGGTACTGTCCTGGTCGCAGCAGCGTTCTATGGTGCCGGGCTGGTTTGGTGTCGGCTCTGCACTGCAGGAGTGGATCGGCGAGGACGAAGACGGTTCCCGCCTGGCTGAGCTCCGTCAGCTCAACGAGATTTGGCCGTTCTTCAATTCGGTGCTGTCGAACATGGCGCAGGTCATGTCCAAGGCTGATCTGAACCTGGCGCGCGCCTACGCTAGCCTTTGCCAAGATAAGGCCGACGGTGAGCGCATCTACGGCATCATCAAGGCTGAGTTCGACCTGACTTTGGAGATGTTCCTGAAGGTAACCGGGTACAAGCACCTGCTGGAGGACAACCCGCTGCTCAGGCGTTCGGTGGACATGCGCTTCCCGTACCTTATGCCGCTGAACATCATCCAGCTGGAGATGCTGCGTCGCTACCGCGCCGGCGATAATCGCGACAAGGTGCGTCGGGGCATTCAGCTGACCATGAATGGTCTGGCAACTGCACTGCGCAACTCCGGCTAGGAATCCGCCTAGGGATACGGCTAGGGATACCTAGCCAGCCGAGCAATTGCGCTAGTATAGTTGGAGTTCTTAAAGAAGCGACGTTTCAAAAGGAAGTGCGCGTGTACCTCGCCATTCAGATTGTCCTGGTCATCACATCCATCCTGATGACGCTGTTCATCCTGCTCCACAAGGGTAAGGGTGGCGGACTGTCCAGCCTCTTTGGTGGCGGCATGCAGTCGAATCTGTCCGGTTCGACTGTGGTGGAGAAGAACCTTGACCGCGTCACTATTGTGACCGTGATTATCTGGTTGCTCTGCATTGTCCTGTTGCTGCTGTTCAATACTTTCGGCTGGTAGGTTCCGCACGCAGCACGCCCCACCGCAGGCCTTTAAGGGCTCTTCGGAATTTTGGGTGTAGATGGGTTTGGTGATCGGGGTGTGTTGAAGTGGTCGGACGCGATTGATAGAGTAAGCCCGGACTCATTACGGAAGTTGGAAATCCCACATGCTCAAAAGCTGGCTGTTACTGATCGGGGCGGTTGTTGCCGAGGCGCTTGGCACCATGTGCCTGCGTGCAGCCGTTGATCAACCGCTCTATGCCATCGGGGTGGTCATCGGATACATCATTGCTTTCACCCTCTTGGGACTCGCCCTGGGAAGAGGTATTCCAATCGGCATTGCCTATGGAATTTGGGCAGCAGCCGGAGTTGCCCTGGTCGCGGTTCTGGGTGCCGTGTTATTCCATGAAACGCTCAGCTTAACGGCGATCATCGGCATTGTCACCATCATGGCCGGCGTCTTCATTGTCCAAACCGGCCAGCGCGATCCAGGCAAAGCTGAGGTGTTGGAATCATGAGCTGGCTGTTTCTGTCCTTTTCGATCGTTTCTGAAATTATCGCTACCCTGAGTCTGCGTGCTTCGGATGGCTTTCGGAAGAAAATCTGGATCCTGCCACTCGTGGTGTTCTACGGGCTCGCTTTCTTTTTCTTAGCGGTTACTATCTCCTACGGCATGCCGGTGGCCATTGCCTACGGCATCTGGTCAGCTATCGGTGTCGCGCTCATCGCAGTGCTGGCGCGGATCATCTGGAAAGAGCCGTTAACCCCGCGCATGATCTTGGGACTGGTGCTGATCATGGCGGGGGTGGTGCTCGTCGAACTGGGGTAAGCGCTATTGGGCCCGAGCGGCGCGAACCTGCTGCTGGATAGTCTCCATGACCGAAGCATCGGCCAAGGTTGTGGTATCACCAATCTCGCGGTCTTCGGCGAGATCTTTGAGCAGACGGCGCATAATCTTACCCGAGCGGGTCTTGGGGAGGTCAGTGACCACGGTGATTGATCGCGGTGTCGCAATCGGTCCGATCGCGGCACGAACATGATCACGCAGGACCCCGACGGCGTCGTCGAGTTGCTGAGCGCTTTCGCGCAGAATCACAAACGCCTCGATCGCCTGCCCGGTGGTTTCATCTTGGGCCCCGACCACAGCGGCCTCAGCAACCATCGCATGGGCGACCAACGCCGATTCAATTTCTGCCGTCGACATCCGGTGCCCGGAAACATTGAGCACATCATCGACCCGGCCCAGGACCCAAATATCGCCGTCCTTATCGAATTTCGCGCCGTCACCGGCAAAATATACGCCAGGGTACTGTGACCAGTAGGTTTTCTGATACCGTTCCTCATCGCCCCACAGGGTGCGCAGCATGCCGGGCCACGGTTCGGTGATCACCAGATAGCCACCGTTGCCGGGTTCTACCGGAACGCCGGCTTCGTCATAGATATCGGCCGTAATGCCGGGCAGGGCGCGCATCGCGGCCCCGGGTTTCGTGGCGGTCACCCCGGGTAGCGGGCTGATCAGAATATGGCCGTTTTCGGTCTGCCACCAGGTGTCCACGATCGGTGCGTTATTGCCCCCGATGTGCTCGCGGTACCACATCCACGCTTCGGGGTTGATCGGTTCACCCACGCTGCCCAACAACCGCAGCGACGACAGGTCATATTCGGCCGGGATATCGCGACCCCAGCGCATGAACGTACGGATACTGGTGGGCGCACAGTACAGAATCGTCACGCCGTATTTCTGCACGATCTCCCCACCAGCGCCCCCGATGCGGAGTATCCGGGGTGCCCTCATACAGCACCGAGGTGGTCGCATTGGCCAGCGGCCCGTAGACGATATAGGAGTGCCCGGTGACCCAGCCGATATCGGCGGCCGTCCAGTAGATATCGGTTTCGGGTTTGATATCAAAAACCGCCCAGTGGGTGTAGGAAACCCCCACGAGATATCCGGCTCTTCGGAATTTTGGGTGTAGATGGGTTTGGTGATCGGGGTGTGTTGAAGGCGTAAAAAGAGTCGAGGTCTTCCGAAGATGGAAGTGACGAAACCACACATCTGAAGAAAGACCTCGACATGCACCAGCTTACCTTCTCGCGCCCAGATCTTGATGCCTTTTGCCTGCTGAGCAATTCCGGCGTCACCGTGACCGGTCAACACGTCACCGCCGAGCAAGCCGTGCTGGAATGTCGAGTCGTGGAGGCCGATCAGTTCTGTCGGCATTGCGGTGCTGAAGCCACAGTGCGAGGCAGTGTGGTGCGCAAAGTCACGCATGTGCCGGTGGGTTGGCGGCCCACCCACTTGCATGTGCGGTTACGCCGCTACCGGTGCGATACCTGTGCCCGTGTCTGGCAACAAGACACCACATCCGTGGTGGCTCCGGAGGCCAAACTCTCGCATGCTGCCGCGTTGTGGGCGTTGAAATCGGTAGTCATCGACCGGTTATCCATTGCCCGGGTGGCGGCCAATCTGGGCGTGTCCTGGCATACCGCCAACGACGCGGTGCTGACCACGGGTCGGCGGTTGCTCATTGACGATCCCAACCGGCTCAATGGGGTCAGAGTGTTGGGGGTCGATGAGCACGTGTGGCGCCACACCCGCTGGGGTAACCGGTATGTCACCGTGGTCATCGATTTGACCCCCGTGGCAGACCGCACAGGCCCGGCACGGTTATTGGATATGGTCCCGGGCCGGTCCAAACAAACCTTCATCACCTGGTTAGAAGCGCAAACCAGCGCGTTTCGGGCCGGCATTGAGATCGTGGCCATGGATGGGTTCACCGGGTATAAAACCGCAGCAGCTGAAACCCTGCCTGAGGCCACCACGGTCATGGATCCCTTCCATGTGGTGGCCCTGGCCGGTCAGGCCGTGGATAAGGTTCGACAACGCATCCAACAAGCCACCCTGAGCCGGCGTGGTCGCAACGGGGACCCATTGTATGGGATCCGCAAAGTGCTAAAAACCGGCAAAGAGTATCTGACCGAACAACAACAAGCCCGCCGGGATGCCGTGTTTGCCAACCCGGACCATGCCCCGGTCAAGACCACCTATGACATCTACCAAAAGATTGTCGCCGCCTACCGCAACCCCAACAAGAAGCAAGCCAAAAAACGGTTCCGCAAACTCATTGCTTCCATCAGCCACGGGGTCCCCAACACGCTCAAAGAGCTGCAGACGTTGGGCCGGACGATGAAACGCCGGGCTGATGACATCTTGGCCTACTTCGATCATATCGGCACCAGCAACGGTCCCACCGAAGCCATCAACGGCAGAATCGAACACCTGCGCGGTACCGCCCTAGGCTTCCGCAACCTCACCCACTACATCACCAGAGCACTGCTGGACACCGGCGGATTCCGAACCAAAATACACTCATTTTTACGATGAGCCCCTTTAAGCAATAAAAATTCCCGTCGATAGCATTTCGCTTATCGACGGGAATTTGCTGGTTCTGGGCTGTTAGCGGTGAAGCGGAAGCCTAGAGCTGCGCAGCCGCAGCATCGTCAACAAAGACAACGGTTTCCTGAACACCGCGAACCCCGGCCGCCGGCCACTGCGCTGGGTCGTCCTGCTGAGCGATAGCTGCAATTGCCTCAGCCTTTTCGCCGCCCGCTACAAGTAGCCACACACGCTGAGAGCTGGCGATGGCCGGCATCGTCAGCGTGATGCGGGTCGGCGGTGGCTTCGGGCAGTTATGCACGTCCACGACCAAGCGTTCCTGCTCAGCCAGCGCTGCGGTATGTGGGAAAATCGAGTTGATGTGTCCCTCTCCGCCCATACCGAGAAGGTGAAGGTCAAAGCCATTTGGAGCCTTCTCCCGAACGATCGCTTCGTAGCTTTCGGCGGCCTCCGTGGTGGTCACGCCGCTGTCGGCAGCGGCAAACTCGAAGATGTTTTCCTCCGGCACGCCGACAGGGGACAAGAGACGCTTACGAGCAGCCAACGCATTGCGATCTGCCGAGTCGGCAGCGACAAAACGTTCATCTCCGAAGAACACCAGGACTCGGTTCCAGTCGATGTCTCCGGAATCGTCGGCAAGCGCACTGAGCAAAGCGGTACCCGCGCCGCCACCGGTGAGAACGACGCGTACGAAACCGTCATCGGTGACCGGAGAGGCGTTGCCATGTAGGACGGCGACAACCGCATCGATGAAGCGCTGACGTGCAGCCTCGACGATACCCGCCTGGTCAGCGGCGCGGTGGAACTGAGGGGCAGGGACGGTATTCGACGCGTTATCGGTGGTCACTTGTCAGAGACTCCTGGTTCGTTAGCGAAGCTAGTTGTTGTGGACGTCGGAGGTTGCATTCCCACCGTGTGAATCTGGCTGAGGCCACGCAGGGCACGTCCGTAGGCAGTATCGTGGTCGAGGTGACGCAGCTCCTCTGCCAAACATTCGGAGCGTGTTGGACGCGATACTGCAACCTTGAACGGGGGCTTTTCTCCGTTGGTGACCGATGCAGTGGTGGCGCTTTCAATATCGATGCGCAAAGTCTGGCCATTTTCACGCTCAAAGGCGACGGAGGTCACCGGTGGCTTGGCGCGGCCCTTTTCGTCCACCGGAATCTTCTTCTCACCGGTGGAGTAACGGTTGACCGGCAGCCCCAGGCGATCTGCCAACCATCCGGCGGCGACCTCGACCGATGGCGAGTCCTGTGGGCCGTAGATGGACACGGAGGTCACCGGCGAGTGCGGCGGCAAGTCGAAAGCGGATGCCAACACACCGCGCCAGTTCGTCAGCCGCGACCAGCTCAGGTCGGAATCGCCGGGCGTGTAGCCCGTACGGCGCGTGTAGATAGCGTTGCTATTCGGGTCACAGAGTGAATCGGTGATACGGCGCTGGGCAATTCGGCCGATTGGTGTCGCCGCTGGGACTTGCGGCGCCTCAGAAGGCCACCACGCCACGACCGGCGTATCCGGCAGCAGCAGGGGAGTCACCACAGAGCTGTGGTGCTGACCAATCTCTCCGGACATGTGCATAACGACGATCTCAGCGGCACCGGCATCACCACCGACGCGGAGCTCCGCGTCAAGGCGATTGTCCAGGCGTGGATCATCGGAGACCAATACCAGCACACGGGATGGGTGCTCGCGGGAAACGGAGTTGACCGTGGAAATAATGTTTTCCAGGTCGTCTTCGCTTTTGGCCAAAACAATCAGGGTGAGGACACGGCCCGTGGTAACGATGCCGCCCTGCTCTCGAAGCTGCACCAACTGACGAGCAATGCTCGCGGTGTCAGTGTCTGGCAAATTGACAATCATGAAAGTGTTCTTTCTGTCAGAAAATTCTTAAGAACTGAGAGGTCGGCAACCTATGGCCGTCGCCAAGCGCGACCGTCGCGCTCGAGCATGTGGTCAGCGGAGGAAGGCCCCCACGAACCTGCGGGGTAGCCCTCGGGACGACCGCGCTTGGCCCAGTACTCGATGATGGGGTCAAGAATCTTCCAGGACAGCTCGACTTCCTCGTTGGTGGGGAAGAGGCTGGCCTCGTCGAGAAGCGCATCCAGAATCAGGCGCTCGTAGGCCTCTGGCGACTGCTCGGTAAACACCTCGGAGTAGGAGAAGTCCATGTTGACATCGCGCACCTCCATGGCCGAGCCCGGGACCTTCGAGCCGAAGCGCATGAGCACGCCTTCGTCTGGCTGAACACGGATGACCATTGCGTTCTGGCCGAGAGCGGCAGTCATTGTCTCTGCGAAGGGCAGGTGAGGTGCGGACTTAAAGACCAGCGCAATTTCAGTGACGCGGCGGCCGAGGCGCTTGCCGGTGCGCAGGTAGAAGGGGACACCGGCCCAGCGACGGGAGTTGATCTGCAGCGTACAGGCGGCGTAGGTCTCGGTCGTGGATTCGGGGTCGAAGCCTTCCTCATCGCGCAATCCCGGCACGAAGTTGCTGCCCTGCCAATCCGCCGTGTACTGGCCACGAGCGGTGTATTTCGAAAACGGACGCACTGGCTCGACGGCACGCAGAACCTTAATCTTTTCCGCCTGCAGCTCTTCCGGGGTAAAGGCGATGGGCTCTTCCATTGCCACCAGCGCCAGGAGCTGGAGTAGGTGGTTCTGAATCACGTCACGAGCTGCACCAATACCGTCGTAGTAGCCAGCGCGACCGCCCAAACCAATGTCCTCGGCCATGGTGATCTGGACGTGGTCAATGTAGTGAGAATTCCACATCGGATCGAACAACTGGTTGGCAAAACGCATGGCCAGAATGTTCTGGACGGTTTCCTTGCCCAGGTAGTGGTCGATGCGGAACACAGCGTCTTCTGGGAAGACCGAGTTCACAATCCGGTTGAGTTCCTGAGCGGAGGCTAGGTCGTGTCCGAATGGCTTCTCAATAATCACGCGACGCCAATAATCCTCGCCCGACTGCGCCAGCCCCGAACGATCGAGCTGATGACAGACATCGGGGAAGTTAGCTGGCGGAATGGACAGGTAGTAGGCCCAGTTGCCAGCGGTGCCGCGGGAGCGATCGAGCTCCTCAAGTTGTGCGGCCAGGCGATCGAAGGCCTCGTCATCGGTGAAGGTACCGGTGACAAAGTGAATGCCCTCAGCCAGGCGCTGCCAGACACTCTCACGGAAGTCTGTGCGGGCGCCCTGTTCCACTGCGGTGCGCACATAATCCTCAAAGTCCTGTTTCGACCATTCGCGACGACCGTAGCCAACTAACGCGAAGGAGGCAGGCAGCAGACCGCGGTTGGCCAGATCGTAAATGGCAGGCAGAAGCTTCTTTCGGGCCAGATCGCCCGTCACTCCGAAAATCACCATGCCGCCCGGGCCCGCAATACGCGGCAAGCGTTTATCCTGTGGGTCGCGCAGCGGGTTGATGTATCCGTCGTGGTTGGTGCTGTCGTCTCCGTTGTGCGGAGAGCTGGCAGTAGGGGAGTTCGAATCGTTGCGTTGCAGAGAATCACTCACGGTTTACATAATGTCATATCGAGAAAAGTCCGGTGGAATCGTTTCCGATTCCTCCGATGGGGCCTTGACGGGTCCCTTTCTTCTGCCTTAGGTTTATGACCTAGGTGGTATACCCATAAACCACGGAGGTGTATATGCAGGCGAAGGAGGCGGACCCTCGGCCCATCTACGTCCAGATCGCCGAGGATCTGAAATCAATGATTTTGTCCGGGGAGCTCTCGGCTGAGGATCGTGCCCCTTCAACCAAGGAGCTCTCGGAGTTTTATCAGGTCAACCCAACCACGGCCGCCAAGGCCATGACGGAACTGTCGATGGTGGGGCTTGTGGAGAAGAAAAGAGGACTCGGAATGTTTGTCACTCCAGATGCCCGTGAGCGCATTCGCGCTGAGCGTCGTGAAGCGTTCCAGCGCACCTACATCGAGCCGTTAAAAGCGGAGGCCGGCATTCTCGGCCTCACGCTCCACGACATCATCGCCATGCTGGAGGAGGAGAAATGAGCATCTACGGCGTGATTGGCCCCAACGGCGCCGGCAAGACTTACTACCTGCGTACCCTCGCGCAGATGCCTACGGCGGCCCTGGCGAAGGCTGCACCCGACACCCAGGTCTTCGGTGCCACCCCGCGCGAATATTTCCAGATCCTGCGCACCGGCTGGGATCAGCTCGATGTGCCCCACGCGGAGTCCCTCCTCGATTTCCCCGCTGACACCCCTATCAAAAAGCTCAGCCTGGGCCAGCGCCAGCTGCTCATCGCCGCTGCCACCCTGGCATCGGGCAAGGAAGCATTGCTTTTCGACGAGCCCTTCAACGGCCTCGATGTCGAGCACCGCGCCACATTGCGCGGCATGCTTATCGACTCGGCCGAATCGGCCAACATTGTGGTCACCTCGCAGCACTCCCAGGATCTAGCCGGCCTAGTCGACACCTTGATTGTCATCCACAAGCAGGATGCGTACGGGCCCTATGACGTCGATAAGCTGCGCGCTAGCCATCCGGTGCTGCGAGGCCCTACGGATCTCGTGGCGCAGGTGGCCGGCCCAGTGCTCGCTAAGAAAACCCTCGGCGAGCGCTGCGAGGCAATCCTGGCTACAGAGCTCAGTTCGTCTGCCGCTGCGCATGCCCGCGCCCTCGGCGTTGAGGTGAGCTACCTCGACCCCGCGGCCCTCATCGACCTCGCAAGCACCTCCTCCTACATCGAACGGAGCAAGAAATGAGCACCGGAGCTTTCATCGCGACCAACAAGAAAACCTTCCTCGGTGTTGCCGCCGTGGCCATCCTGTACTCGGCCTTCGGGCGCATGCTCGTAGGCAGCGGAACCGGCAACACCTTGCTTGGCATTATCGCGCTGGGCATCCTCTTCCTCATCACAGCCCGGCGTTCGGTCACCCTGCGTGACTACGGCGTGAGCACCGCCCGCTGGGTACGCTCCGCAATCATCGCAATCTTGGGCACATCGTTGGTGGCTGCCGCCTTCATCGTCACGGCGATGGTCATCGAACAGAACAAGTCCGGTTACTACCGCGGATTCGATAGCTTCATTGTCACCTCCGGACCGGCCCTGTTTCCGGACACTAACGGGGAGCTGTACATGATTGAGGATTCCGGGCAAAACTACACCACAGTTCTGCTCACCGCGCTGTGCGTCTTCTTGAGCTTCCTCATGGCTACCGTGGCGAGCACCGCAGTCGGCACCGTCGCCGGCGCGAAGGGCACTCGTGCAGGATCAATTACCATTGGCCTGGCCCTGGCCACGCTCTTCCTCTTCAGCTATCTGCTGGACGTGACCGACTCCGTACCGGGTGCCCCCTGGCCGGCTGTGCCGATCTTTGCCTCAATCATCGCCGTAATCTCTGCGTTCGTGATGGCCTGGGCTTTAAAGGAAGACAAACGCCCACTGCCCTCTGTGCGTCCCACCTTCGCCGCGTCCTAGCTCCATCAAAAAAGCTCCCCTGCGCGGGGAGCTTTTTCATGTCCAACGTTGAAAATGCGGGTTAAGTAACACAACAGGCGAACCGAAACTGACAACCCCAAAAGTTACGGGCTGCAAATGTGAAACTGTGCAAGTTTATGACACCTTCAGGCTATTTTTCGGGCCGTTTTTGACATGAACGCAGTCAGTAACTCGGATCGCCAGGCGACCTGCTGGCGCCAGCCAGAAACGCAGCCACTACCAACAGGCACATAGATAATCAGCAGGCTTACTTCAGCTGCTCCATGCGCTGTGCAATCGACTCAAGCAGGGATTGCCAGGAGTCCACGAACTTCTCCACGCCCTCGCGCTCCAGGACAGCGAAGACGTCATCGAGGTCGATGCCAATCTCGCTGAGCTGAGTCATAACGGCATTGGCTGTTTCCCCCTGGCCGCTGACGGCGTCGCGAACCTCGCCCTCGAAGCCCCCGGCAGCACGCAGCGTCTTCTCCGGCATGGTGTTCACAGTCTGCGGTGCAGCCAGCTCAGTGACGTAGAGGATGTCCGGGTAAGCCGGGTTCTTCACACCGGTCGAAGCCCACAGCAGGCGCTGCGGCTTAGCACCGGCGTTTTCCAGCTGTGCCCAGCGAATATTCTGCGCCGAGAAAGTTTCCTCGAACTTGGCGTAAGCTGCACGGGCATTGGCCAGACCAGCCTTGCCGCGCAGAGCCAGGGCCTCCTCGGAGCCGATCTTGTCCAGGCGAGCATCGATTTCGGTGTCAACGCGAGAAACAAACAGCGACGCAACAGAGTGAACCGAAGCCAGGTCCACGCCGTTGTCCTTCGCACGCTCAATGCCCTCGATGAACGCATCAATGACCTGCAGGTAACGCTCCACCGAGAAAATCAGGGTGACGTTTACCGAGATTCCCTCGGACAGAGCCTGGGTGACAGCCGGCAGGGAAGCATCGGTCGCCGGAATCTTAATCATCGCGTTCTGCTTGCCGACGCGCTCCCAGAGCTTACGGGCCTGCGCAATCGTGGCCTCGTAGTTGTCGGCGTAGCGAGGATCGACCTCGATGGAAACACGGCCATCGACACCGTCGGTTTCTTTGGATACACCAGCGAAAAGGTCACAGGCATCGCGGACGTCGTCGATTGCCATCGCGAACACAGCATCTGCCGGGTTCGCACCCTCCGCAGTGAGCTGCGCCAGCTGAGAGTCGTAATCCTCACCGGCGGTCATCGCCGAAGAGAAGATTGCCGGGTTAGTAGTGACACCGACAACCCGAAGCTCTTCAATAAGATTTTTCAAATCGCCCGAGGTGAGGCGCTGGCGCGAAAGATCGTCGAGCCACGCCGAGGTTCCTACTTTGGCGAGTGCTTCCATCGTGGTGTTTCCCATAGTGTTTAACGCCTTTCTGTCTATACCGCTTCGTTGTCTAAAGACTTCTCTAAATACTGTGTGTCTTTAAACTACTGTGCGCCACAAACAATACTGGCGCTACCGGAGCTCGGTTCGGTTTTCACAAATCCCGTCCCGACAACGGCCGAGAGCGCCAGGTTTTAACAAACTTACTTAGCAGCCTCGATGGACTCCTTGGCGGCATCGACAACAGCCTCTGCTGTGATGCCGAACTTCTCGAACAGCTCCTTGTACGGAGCCGATGCACCGAAGTGCTCCAGGGAGACAGCGCGACCAGCATCACCCAGGTGGCGGTACCACGGCATTGCAATACCGGCCTCAACCGAGACACGAGCGCGGACGGACTTCGGCAGAACCTGCTCGCGGTAGGCATCGTCCTGCTGCTCGAACCAGTCAAGACACGGAACGGAGACAACGCGGGCGCTGACGCCTTCCTCAGCCAGCTTGTCAGCAGCTTCGACAGCTAGGTGAACTTCCGAACCGGTAGCCATCAGGATGACGTCCGGGGTCTCCTTGGCGCCGTCGACAAGCACGTACGCACCACGACGGACGCCCTCAGCGGCCTTCTCCTTGGTGCCTTCCAGGACCGGAACGTTCTGGCGGGTCAGAGCCAGAGCCTTCGGGCCTGCCTCTCCTTGAAGAACAGCGGCCCAAGCCTGAGCGGTCTCGTTAGCGTCAGCCGGGCGGACAGTGGACACACCCGGGATAGCGCGCAGCGAAGCCAGCTGCTCAACAGGCTGGTGCGTCGGACCGTCTTCGCCCAGACCAATGGAGTCGTGGGTCCAGACATAAATAGGGGAGATGCCCATCAGCGATGCCAGGCGGACAGCCGGACGCATGTAGTCCGAGAAGATAAGGAAGGTGCCGCCGTACGGACGGGTACCACCGTGGAGCAGAATGCCGTTGAGGATCGAGCCCATGGCGTGCTCACGAATACCGAAGTGCAGGTTGCGGCCGTACGGGTCAGTGGTCCAGGTGCCGGTGGTGATGGACTTCGGACCGAAAGACGGCTCGCCCTTCAGGACGGTGTTGTTGGAGCCAGCCAGGTCAGCCGAGCCACCCCACAGCTCCGGCAGGGTCTTGCCCAGTGCCTGCAGCGCGGCCTCAGAAGCCTTGCGGGTAGCAACACCCTTCTCGTCCGGCTCCCAGGTCGGCAGCTCAGCGTCGAAGCCCTCCGGCAGCTCGCCAGCGGTCAGACGGTCCAGCAGAGACTTGCGCTCCGGGTTAGCCGCAGCCCACTCGTCGAACTTGACCTGCCACTGTGCGTGAGCCTCAGCGCCGCGCTCAACTAGCTTGCGAGTGTGCTCAATGACCTCGTCAGCGACGTCAAAGCTCTTGTCGGTATCGAAGCCGAGAGCTTCCTTGATGCCGACAATCTCCTCGCCACCAAGAGCAGCACCGTGCGACGCGCCGGTGTTCATCTTCGTCGGAGCCGGGTAAGCGATCACAGTGCGAACGCGAATGAAGGTCGGACGCTCCGTATCCTTCTTGGCCTCCTCGACAGCAGCCTCGAGTGCCGCGACGTCCTCGCCGCCGTCAACCTCAATGACCTGCCAGCCATAAGCACGGTAGCGGTCCGCGACATTCTCGGTGAAAGCAATGGTGGTGTCGTCCTCGATGGAGATGCCGTTGTCATCCCAGAAGACAATCAGGTTGCCCAGCTGCTGAGTGCCGGCCAGCGAGCCGGCCTCGGCAGTGACACCCTCCTGAACGTCACCATCAGAAGCGATGACGTACACGTAGTGATCGAACGGAGACTCACCCGGAGCAGCTTCCGGGTCGAACAGCCCACGTTCCCGTCGCGAAGCCATGGCAAAACCGACGGCCGACGCCAGCCCCTGACCCAGCGGGCCAGTGGTGATTTCCACGCCGTCAGTGTGGCCGTACTCCGGGTGACCCGGGGTGAGAGCGTCCCACGTACGCAGCGCCTTCAGGTCATCGAGCTCCAGGCCGAAACCGCCGAGGTAGAGCTGGACGTACTGCGTCAGGGAGGTGTGACCACAGGAGAGAATGAAACGGTCACGGCCGATCCACTTCGTATCCTTCGGGTCATGGCGCATAACGCGCTGGTAAAGAGAGTAAGCCAGCGGCGCGAGGCTCATCGCAGTGCCGGGGTGCCCCGAACCTGCCTTTTCAACGGCGTCTGCGGCCAGCACACGGGCCGTATCAACGGCCTTCGTATCCAAGTCAGACCAGTCCGAGGGGTAGTTGCGCACAACCCGTGCTTCATGCTCAGTCGACAGTGTCACGTGAATGACTCCTAGTATCCAAATGGATTAGTAAAATTCTCCTCCATACTAACTAGGATTGCGCGCTCCGGGTTCAAACCAGGCCGAATAGCTGAGAGATAAGTCTCAGAGGGCGCGCCGCACATGCTTTACGACGGTCATTATTGGAACCGTTATGATTACCGGTAAACTGATTGCCTGCCCCTCATTTAATTTTGCGGAAAAACTCGTCGGGAACTTTCCGACCGTTACATCCGACTATCTGTAAACGGGGGGTTTGTTTATGGCGCGTGAAAGGGACATTGCTTTGTTGGAAACAGTCAAGGCGTATATTGCACTGACTAAGCCAAGAATTATCGAGCTCCTGCTCGTCGCGGCCATTCCCGCAATGCTTCAGGCTGATCGCGGTCATGTTCACGTTGGACTGATTCTTCTCACCTTGTTCGGTGGTTGGCTGGGTGCAGCGGCTGCGCACACCTTCAACATGGTCATGGATTACGACATTGACCAGAAGATGCGCCGTACTCGCCGTCGCCCGCTCGCGCGCAACCAGGTTAGCCGTCGAGCGGCAGCGATTTTCGGCACTGTCTTGATGATTGCGTCGTTCCTATGGCTGTGGTTGCTGTGTAACTCGCTGCTGGCCGCCGTTTTCATTCTGATTACGATTGCCTTCTACATCTTCGTCTACACGTTGTGGCTGAAGCGCCGTACTGATCAGAACGTAATTTGGGGTGGCGCTGCGGGGTGTATGCCGGTGATGGTCGGCTGGGCCGTGATCACTGACAACAACCCGGAGATTACGGGGCTGGCTCACTGGTGGCAGGCATTCATCCTGTTCCTGCTTATCTTCTTCTGGACTCCGCCGCACACCTGGGCATTGGGCCTGCGCTACAAGGAGGACTACAAGGCCGCTGGCGTGCCGATGATGCCAGTGGTCAAGCCGGCAATCGTCGTTTCCAAGCGCATTATTTACTACACCGCCGCGACCGTGATTACCACTCTGCTGTTGGTTCCGTACGCGGGTTGGATCTATCTGATTGGCGCCGTTGGCGCTGGTGCCTGGTTCCTGTGGGGCGCCATTGACCTGCACCGCCACGTTAAGACCGGTGGCAAGATCAAGCCGATGAAGCTGTTCTTCATGTCGAACAACTACTTGTCTATCGTCTGTGTGGCGCTTTCTCTCGATGCCGTACTCGGATTGCAGACAATTTCGAGCATGTTCTAGGGCAGCTGCTGAGCTCCTTTGAAGAGGCCCTTTCCGGTTGCGGGAAGGGCCTCTTTTTGTGTGTGGAGATGGGCACGGGCTGCAAATGTGAAACTGTGCGAGTTTATGACACTTTCAGGCCATTTTTCGCGCGATTTCTGTCATAAACATAGTCAGTAACTCGGATCGATAAGTGGGCAGACCGCCCCCTTGCACCGCCCGCGCAGCCCGCACCGCCCGCGCAGCCCGCTAGCCACTGGGAAACGCACATCCGAGCACACGGAGCCGAGCAGACAGCAGAACCGCCTAAACACGCACAACCAAAGCGCGTGTTTAGGCGGTTCGAGAAGGAATCAACGGCCGGTAACCACAGTCGTTAACACAGCCGCTGACCGGCAGCTAGCTACGCGGTAACCTCGACGTTCTTCTCCGAAGCAACAGTGGCGGCAGCCGCATCGCCTTCAAGCGAGCCAGTGACTTCTGCGCTCCCACCGACAGTGCGGTAACCGTGCTGGAAAAGTACTGCAGTCAAAGCGGTGCAGATACCAGATCCGGCAACGTGAACCGGCACCAATGCCTCCGGTACACCGGACCAATACTGAATCATTCCAACTACGCCCTGAGCCAAAATGAACACAACGAGTGCGATGGCAACCTTACGCACAGGTGCAAAGGCTTCCGAGGCCAGCAGACCGAAAATGAGGCCGATAACCAGGCCAAGGTAGAGGTACATAAAACCAGCGTGGATATGTGCCAGGTCAACAATCGGTAGCTGGAGGCGATCCTCCGGGAGCACCGAAGCATCTCCAGCGTGTGGTCCCGCACCGGTGACCATAGTTCCGGTAATCAGCGTCATCGTCAGGGCCAAGCCGGAGGCGGCAGCCAGATAGCGCAGATAGCGCGGGTACATGCGGGTAGCAGTGCCGTCGTCAGGCTCCGAAATCTTGACGAAAAGCATGCCAGCGAGCCAGACCAGAATCATCGAAGGCAGGAAGTGCAGCGCTACGGCGTACCACTTCAGGTCAACCCAAACGGAGATACCGCCGATAACAGCCTGGACGATAACGCCGAGACCGTTGAGGAAGGCCAGCAACTTTATTTCCTGACGGCGACCGACACGCATAACCGAAAGGAAGAGCAGAAGTGTCAGAGCAACCAGCACAAAGGTGAGCAGCCGGTTGCCAAACTCAATAATCTGATGGAGCATTTCTGCTTCCCCCGCGACAGGAACGAAGCTGCCTGGGTGACATTCAGGCCACGAAGCACAACCGAGACCTGAACCAGTAACACGGACGATAGAACCGGTTACCGCAATTGCCGCCTGTGCAATCAAAACCAGCAGGGCATAGAGCTTCTGGCGCCCGATTGGTGTCAGCGGCAAAAACGATAGGGGCAAACTTCGATCTGCAGTATTCACATTAAGAAATTCTACCCATGCTGGCGGAAAATGGTAATAAGCGAAACCCCTGCGTTGGGCTGCGCTTTTCTATGCAGATTTCCCGACAGATTCCTAGTCATTCGGCATATCAAAACGGAACCAGCGAGCCGCCAGTGCAGCGCCAAGGACACCCCATGCGATTAGCACCCCGATAGCTGACCAATGGACGGACATGGCCAATGCCGCGGAGATCACGTCGGTAAGCGCGACGGACGGCAAGAGGTGTAGCAGTACAGAGCTGATGTCATCTAACGATGGCGCGACGGCCACATACGTAGTAGCACCAATGAGGATGAACCAGATCAGGTTGGCCAGACCTAGGATTAGCTCGGCTCCCAACGTACCGCCCATGAGCAAGCCCAATGAGGTAAAGACGAACGTTCCCAGAAGCATCCCCACATAAGCCAGCAGCCAGCCGCCAATCGACAGCTCTGCGCCAAGGGAGAGCCCCACGAGACTAAACAGTACGTACTGCAACGTGACGGTGGTGCAGACCGACACAATCTTGCCAGCGATAATGCCCCAGGGTGGCACACCTGAGGCACCGATGCGCTTCAGGGCTCCGTAACGGCGGTCAAAGCCCACGGCAATTGCCTGCCCGGTAAACCCTGCAGACATGACGGAAATCGCCAGCACCATGGGGAAGATACGCTCGAGCGGATCATCGAGCTCCAACACCGGCACCATCACCAGGCCGATGAGCATCGCCAACGGGATAATGATGGTGAGGAGCATTTGCTCACCGTGTCGCCAGAAGAGCTTCGTCTCCAACCACGCCTGCGACATGACCAACTTCGCCATGTCCGAACGCTGTGGCGCTGGGGCGAAAGTGCCCTTCGCAAAGCGGGAGGCATCAGACCTCGGTGCGGTAGTCATTAGCTCCTCATCTCCGTTCCAGTGATCTGCAAGAAGACATCTTCAAGCGATTGCGTCGCCCTATTCATCGAGGTGATCAGCACCTCTTGCTGCTCGCAACTCTGCGCCAAGACAGTCAAGGCGCGCGGTGAAGCCTCACCAATCAGGGAAAACTCTCCACCGCCAGAACGCTGCAGACGCTGTGGAAGACCGGACTCGCTGAAGTTGCGGTTGACCTCTTCGAAGTCAAGGCTGCCTCGAACGCTGATCTTCATAGCAGTGCTTGACGACGTTCCCTGGAGAGCCGATGCGCCTGCGCTAGTGATCTCCTCGGTGGTACCGGCCACAACTAAATGGCCCCGGTCGATAATCGCAACGTCGTCGGCAAGCGATTCGGCCTCGTCCATGAGGTGCGTTGTCAGGACCACGGTGACCCCATCACGGCGCAGCGACGAGATGAGATCCCAGACGGCTAGACGGGACTGAGCATCGAGGCCTGCTGTCGGCTCGTCGAGGAACACAAGCTCCGGGCGTCCGACCAGGGCACATGCGAGCGACAGTCGCTGCTGCTGACCGCCAGAGAGCCTGCGGTAGTTCGTCTTACGATGGCGTTCTAGGCCAACGACTTCAAGGAGCCAATCAGTGTCCAGCGGGTTTGCGGAGTAACTGGCAACGAGGTTCAGCATTTCGCCAACGCGAACACCGGGGTAGGCACCTCCGCCCTGGAGCATGATGCCAATGCGACTGCGCAGTGCTGTGGTTTGAGTGACCGGGTCGAGATCAAGAATGCGAATTCGCCCTTCATCCGGCTTGATGAAGCCCTCACACATTTCAACGGTTGTGGTCTTACCAGCACCGTTGGGGCCGAGGAGCGCAAGAACCCTACCTCGATCCAGGGAAAGCGAAAGGTCTGATACAGCCTCAACGTCATCGAATTTCTTCGTTACGTTCTCAAGGCGCAGAGCAGGAGAATTGGCAGCGTTATTCACGGTTAGTCAGTCTAATCTCACAGTTTTAATGAAGGCGAAATACCTTAGATCGCGTCGAGTACGCCAAGATGACGAACATGACTGCGACGAAGAATACCAACGCCAGTAGGTAAATCTGAGCGACGGTGCCCGGAGGCAACCCCAGGCCGCGTGGTAGTACTACAAAACTGAAAATTGCCGAGTACAGAACCACGGCAATGCGAAATTGTACCCGGTTGGCCCAAGCGGACAGGGGCACGATGGCCCATAGCAGGTACCAGGGGTGCACGACGGGGAAGAGGATTACTAGAGCGAACATCGCGAGGCCGTAGCCGCCGAGCGGGTGAATGCGCCCACGGAACGTCGCTAACAGCATGCGCAGGAGCCAGGCAGCCACCAGCACTACGCCAATGCCGCGGGTAAACAGCAAAGCACTGTCGCTGATATCGCCGAGCCCCAGAAGCCTGCCGAAGAAACCAGCGATAATCCCGAGCAGGGTAGTCAACGACATCCAACTGCGCACCGTTGCGGCGCCACCCTGCGCGGTGATCCAACCAAAGCCCAGACCAGTTGCTAAGGAAACAACGACTGCCGTGACGACGGTTATTGCGCCCGTCACTACCGCGGAAAGAGCAACGGCCTTCCAGGTGCTGCCAAACTTTCGGGCCAGCCACATGCCGGCAAAGCCGAGCGCCACGAAACCGGTGACTTTGACCATTCCGGCGAGGCTGATGAGCACGATACCGCCTGCATACAGCGCCCACGATCTACCTCGGCTTTGGTTCTCGTGTCCGATCGGTCCGGGTTCTGGCAGCTCATCGGGCACCATCGATTGCGCAGGGCCGTGGATAGCTCGCAGACACAGTTCGAGACCAACGAGCAGGAGAGCCAGCAGCAGGGCCTCATTGTGGATACCGCCCACCAGGTGCAGCAATACCAGCGGATTGAGCGTGCCCAGCCAGAGCGTGAACTGAGAGCTAACGCCGCAGCGGCGACCAAGCTGCACCAGCGCCCAGGACACCACGAGAAGCGAAACAATGGCGACGAGTCGATGCAGAAAGACGGAAGCGATCACCCCGTCGCTGGTTATTTTGGCGATACCCCATGCCACTGCGAGGGCTGTGGGGCCGTATGGGCTCGGAGAGTGCGACCAAATCAATGGCACCGATCGGGCAAGTGGGTCGTTGGCTCCCAATAGGTCAACAGGCCCTGCGAGGTAGGGATCCATACCCCGCTCCACAATTGCAGCCTGCGCCAAATAGGAATAGATATCCTGCGTAAACAGGGGAGCGGTAAACATCAAGGGCAATACCCATGCCGCGTAGGTGCGTATGAGCATCGGAGTAGTCACTGCGGTGACGCGAGTCCGCGCACCGGCCAGAACGAAAGCGCCGACACCCAACCAGGCTGTGACTAACATGCCAATGCCCACGAAGGTGACGATTGTCGTTGCCACCAACATTCGACCGAGGATTAGCCCAAGTGGTGTACCCCAAAACTCATTTCCAACCACCGGTGTCGCGCCTGCGCCGATCCCGGCGACCATAATAAAGACCGCCCCGAGAGCACCCAGCCAACGCAGCCAGGTGAAGCGTCGGAGTTCGCGGTAATTGATGCGGTGTTGGAGCGGCTGTTCTGAGCCCTGGTGGAGGGTTGCCGACCTAGAACCGGCCAGACCAATCTTCGGAATGGCGTCACGCACCCCGAGAGCGTCGTCGAAGGTGGACGAGCGGCGCGGGGTAGGTCGGTTAGTTTTCACAAGGTCACATAGTAGACGATTCGACACGCCGAAAGGGCGTTCTAATCAGCGACGTTGCATTGATATTTAAATGCGTTGGACATTGTGACCCAATTACGACACAATTATGTTGTCTAATACACCAGCGGCGCAAGTGGGATACTTGCCTCGCTGAGCCACCTAGACACCCATTATTATCCAGCAGTCCAATCGCAGGAGGTGACTCACCAGTCATGGCAGATCGGAAGCCGACAGTCAATGATGGTGATACGCGCAAGCGCATTCTCCAATTGCTTCTGGAACACAACCCGGCGTCCGCGACTTTTATCGCAGACACCCTGGGACTATCCGCTGCAGGCGTCCGCCGTCATATTGACATTCTGGTGGACGAAGGTCTTGCCGAAACCGCTCCGGCACCCAGCACCGGCCCCCGGGGCCGAGGCAGGCCAGCAAAGTCCTATCGCCTGACAGATCGGGGCCGCGCTAGATTCGGGCACGCTTACGACGATCTTGCCAGTGCAGCTCTGACCGCACTGCGCAAGGCCGGTGGTGAGCAGGCAGTTGCCCAGTTTGCCCGTCAGCGCATTGATGACATTCTGCTCGGCGTCACGCCAGTGGGGCAGGACGCAGAGAAGGAAGAGGTCGTAGAGGCCGTCGTCGATGCTTTCCGACGGGCCGGGTACGCGGCAACTATCAACCAGAACACTGGCGGCGTGCAAATTTGCCAGCACCATTGCCCAATTAGCCACGTAGCCTCCGAGTTTCCGGAGCTCTGCGCGGCGGAGCATGAAGCCGTTAGTAAATTATTAGGTCAGCACACCCAACCGTTGGCGACTATCGCTGATGGAAACGGTATCTGCACTACGAATATCCCACTCACTCCCGTAACAAAGACACTTACTGAATCGCCACAAGAAAGGAGCGGAGAATGACCCTCGCCCATGAGAACTCCACCGACGTGGCTGAATCCACGAAGGCTGCCACTCCGCAGACTGACGAAGAGATTATCGAGTCCATTGGTGCCTACCAGTTCGGTTGGCACGACCCGGATACCGCTGGCGCTTCCGCGAAGCGTGGCCTGTCTGAAGCGGTCGTTCGCGATATTTCGGCTAAGAAGAACGAGCCGGAGTGGATGCTTGAACGTCGCTTGAAGGCTTTGGAAATCTTCGACCGCAAGCCGCTGCCCACCTGGGGCGCGGATTTGTCGGGCATCGACTTCGACAACATTAAGTACTTCGTTCGCTCCACCGAGAAGCAGGCCCAGACCTGGGAAGACCTGCCGGAGGATATTAAGAACACCTACGACAAGCTCGGCATTCCGGAGGCTGAGAAGCAGCGCCTGGTCGCAGGTGTCGCCGCTCAGTACGAGTCTGAGGTTGTCTACCACCAGATTCGCGAGGATCTGGAGGCCCAGGGCGTTATCTTCCTGGACACCGACACCGCTCTCAAGGAGCACCCGGAGCTGTTTAAGGAGTACTTCGGCACCGTCATTCCGTCCGGTGACAACAAGTTCTCCGCTCTTAACACCGCAGTCTGGTCCGGCGGCTCCTTCATTTACGTGCCGAAGGGCGTCCACGTGGACATCCCACTGCAGGCATACTTCCGTATCAACACGGAAAACATGGGACAGTTCGAGCGCACGCTCATTATTGTCGACGAAGATGCCTACGTGCACTACGTCGAGGGCTGTACCGCTCCGATTTACAAGTCCGACTCGCTGCACTCGGCTGTTGTGGAGATCATCGTGAAGAAGGGTGGCCGCTGCCGCTACACCACGATCCAGAACTGGTCGAACAACGTCTACAACCTGGTTACCAAGCGCACCAAGTGCGAAGAGGGCGCAACCATGGAGTGGATTGACGGCAACATCGGTTCCAAGGTCACCATGAAGTACCCGGCAGTGTGGATGACCGGTCCGCATGCCAAGGGCGAGGTGCTGTCCGTGGCTATGGCTGGCGAGGGCCAGTTCCAGGACACCGGCGCCAAGATGGTGCACATGGCTCCGCACACGAGCTCCAACATCGTGTCCAAGTCCGTGGCCCGCAACGGTGGCCGCGCTGCCTACCGCGGGCTGGTGCAGGTCAACAAGGGTGCCAAGCACTCGCACTCCAACGTCGAGTGTGACGCACTCCTGGTGGACACGATTTCACGTTCGGACACGTACCCATACGTGGATGTCCGCGAGGACGACGTCACCCTCGGCCACGAGGCAACGGTTTCCAAGGTCTCTGACGATCAGCTTTTCTACCTGATGAGCCGCGGCATCGAGGAAGAAGATGCAATGGCCATGGTCGTGCGCGGCTTTGTCGAGCCCATCGCCAAGGAGCTCCCGATGGAATACGCCCTCGAGCTCAACCGCCTCATTGAACTGCAGATGGAAGGTTCGGTCGGTTAATACCAATGACTACGACGATTAACAACGAAAACCAGGCTGCTCATAGCCGCCGCGTGCTGGCGAACAAGGGCGACGTTTTCTCATCCTTCAACGTGGAGGACTTCGCCGTGCCACATGGCAAGGATGAAGAGTGGAAGTTCACGCCGCTGCGTAAGCTCCGCGGTCTCCACAACGGCACCGCAGCAGAGCCGGTTGCAGCCTCCATTTCGGTCGAGACTGCTGGTCAGGATGGCGTCGCTGTGGACGTCGTTAAGCGTGACGACGAGCGCCTTGGTCGCGCCGGCGCCCCAACGGACCGCGTGGCAGCACAGGCGTACTCCAACTTCGACGATGCGCACATCGTTACCTTCGCGAAGAACTCGGTGTCCAAGGAGCCTGTCGTCATCGACATCGATGGTCCGGGCGAGGACAACGTGTCCTACGGCCACATCGTCATTGACGTGCAGTCTCACGCCGAGGCCGTCTGCGTCATTAACTACCGAGGCAGTGGCACGTTCGCGGACAACATCGAGTTCGTAATCGGCGACGGCGCCAAGCTGGGTGTCGTGACCATGGTGAACTGGAACGAAGATGCCGTTCATGGCTCTGCGCACCACGTTCGTGTCGGCCGGGATGCTACGCTGCGCCACACTGTCGCAACGTTTGGCGGCGAGGTTGTCCGTATCGTTCCGCGCGTTGCTTTCACGGCACCCGGCGGCGACGTCGATCTGCTGGGCGTGTACTTCGCCGATGCCGGTCAGTACTTTGAAAACCGCATGCTGGTCGACCACGCTGTGCCGAACTGCCGCTCCAACGTAATGTACAAGGGCGCGCTGCAGGGCGAGCCGAATGTCGCTCATCGTGAGGCCCGCACCGCGTGGGTGGGAGACGTGCTCATTCGTGCAGAAGCTACGGGCACCGACACCTACGAGCTCAACCGCAACCTGCTGCTCACCGAGGGCGCGCGTGCCGACGCAGTTCCGAACCTGGAAATTGAAACCGGTGAGATTGCCGGTGCTGGTCACGCTGCCACCGTTGGCCGCTTCGACGAGGAACAGCTCTTCTACCTGCTCTCGCGTGGTATTCCGGAGCTGGCCGCTCGCCGTCTGGTGGTTCGCGGCTTCTTCAGCGAGGTCATCAACCTGATTCCGGTCGAGTCCGTTCGCGAGAAGCTTGAAAAGCTCGTTGACGAAGAGCTCAACACCGCTGGCTTCTAACCGCTTATCTTCTTTCTCACCCTATTTCCGCCCTGTCACCCCGGTAGCACCGGGGGACAGGCCACTTACACCGATTAAAGGAAAAGATTTCACTATGAGCACTTTGGAAATCCGTAACCTCCACGCGCAGGTGCTGCCGACCGACGAGTCCGCCGAGCCCAAGGAGATTTTGAAGGGCGTCAACCTGACGATCAACTCCGGCGAAACCCACGCTGTGATGGGGCCGAACGGCTCTGGTAAATCCACCCTGAGCTACACCATCGCAGGTCACCCGCGTTACGAAGTCACCGAGGGCGAGATTCTCCTCGACGGCGAAAACGTGCTGGAGATGAGCGTCGACGAGCGCGCTCGCGCTGGGCTCTTCCTGGCAATGCAGTACCCGGTCGAGGTCACCGGCGTGTCCATGTCCAACTTCCTGCGCTCTGCAGCAACCGCTGTCCGCGGCGAGGCTCCGAAGCTGCGCCACTGGGTCAAGGAGGTCCGTGAGGCAATGGCTGACCTGGAGATCGATTCGTCGTTCTCCGAGCGCTCCGTCAACGAGGGCTTCTCCGGTGGCGAGAAGAAGCGTCACGAGATTCTGCAGCTCGACCTGCTGAAGCCGAAGTTCGCCATCCTGGACGAGACCGACTCCGGCCTGGACGTCGACGCTCTGCGCGTTGTCTCTGACGGCATTAACCGCTACCAGGACGAAAACGACGGCGGCATTCTGATCATTACTCACTACCAGCGCATCCTGAACTACGTGAAGCCGGACTTCGTCCACGTCTTCCACGATGGTCGCTTCATCACCTCCGGTGGCCCGGAGCTTGCAGACGAGCTGGAAGAGCACGGCTACGAGAAGTACATCAATGCCTAACGCCGAACTACTCAGCCCATCACTCCGCGAGGACTTTCCGATTCTGTCGCGCACTGTCCGTGACGGAAAGCGGCTGGTCTACCTGGATTCCGGAGCGACCTCGCAGCGCCCCAAGCAAGTCATCGATGCTGAGGTGGAGTTCCTAACCCACCACAATGCACCGGTGCACCGCGGTGCCTACGAGATTGCTGAGGAGGCCACGGACGCCTACGAAGATGCCCGCGAAGCCATTGCAGGCTTCATCGGCGCCGACTATGACGAGCTGGTCTTCACCAAGAACGCCACCGAAGCGTTGAACACAGTGGCATTCGTGCTTGGCGACGACCGCGCAGGTCAGTACCAGGTCGGCGAGGGTGACGAGATTGTCGTCACTGAGCTGGAGCATCACGCGAACTTGGTGCCGTGGCAGGAGCTGGCTCGCCGCACTGGTGCGACACTGCGTTGGTATGGCGTGACTGAAGACGGCCGCATTGATATGGACTCGCTGGAGCTCAGCGAGAAGACCAAAGTTGTGGCCTTTACCCATCAGTCAAACGTCACCGGTGCAGTAACCGATGTGAAGGAAATGGTGCGCCGTGCTCGCGAGGTCGGAGCGCTGGTAGTCCTCGATGCCTGCCAGTCGGTGCCGCATATGCCTGTCGACGTCAAGGAGCTCGATGTGGACTTCCTGGCGTTCTCCGGCCACAAGATGCTCGGCCCCAACGGGGTCGGCGCGCTCTACGGTCGCCGGGAACTGCTCGAGGCACTGCCGCCGTTCCTCACTGGTGGCTCGATGATTGAGGTCGTCACCATGGAGAAGACCACCTTCGCGGCGCCTCCGCAGCGCTTTGAGGCGGGAACCATGATGACTTCTCAGGTCGTCGGCCTTGGTGCTGCGGTGAAGTACTTGGATGCCATCGGTATGGATAAGGTGGCGGCTCATGAGCACCGCCTGACCGCGCTCGCGCTGGAAAAGCTGCAGGAAATTGACGGCGTGACCATCATCGGTCCGACTACCCCAGAGCAGCGTGGCTCTGCTGTGTCCTTTAAGGTCGAGGGCATTCACCCGCACGATCTTGGCCAGGTTCTCGACGACCAGGGCGTGTGCATCCGCGTCGGACACCACTGCGCGTGGCCGATTCACCAGATTCTCAACGCTCAGTCGACCGCCCGGGCATCCTTCTACATCTACAACACGGAAGAGGACGTTCAGGCGCTTGCCGACGCAGTGCGCCACGCCCAGAAGTTCTTCGGTGTCACCCCGTAACTTTAAGAAAGGAGAGGGACATGAAGCTCGAGCAGATGTACCAGGAAGTCATCCTGGATCACTACAAGCATCCGCAGCACGCGGGTTTGCGGGAGCCTTTCAACGCGGAAGTGCACCATGTCAACCCGTCGTGTGGCGATGAACTCACGCTTCGCGTCACCCTGAACGACGACCTCACCGTCGTCAATGACGTCTCCTATGACGCCGTGGGCTGTTCTATCTCACAGGCCTCCACCTCAGTTATGGCTGAGGAGATTGTCGGCAAGACTGTCGACGAGGCCATGGCCAAGCTTGCCGAGTTCGAGAAGATGGTCACCTCCCGAGGCAAGATTGAGGGCGATGAGGACATTATCGGCGATGGGATTGCCTTCGCTGGTGTCTCTAAGTACCCTGCCCGCGTGAAGTGCGCACTTCTCGGTTGGAAAGCTTTCCAGGCCGCAACCGCTGAGGCTCTGGCCAACGCCGCTGAAGGCAACGGCGTTGGTACCGCGACTGTAACTGTTACCGCTGACGAGGAAGGCCACCACCATGACTGAACCAAACGCTATTGACGCCACCTCGCCCGCACAGCCTGACGCTGTCGACGAGGACACCATGACCACTGGCGCTCCAATCGATGAGGGGGATGCGTACGAGTCCATCACCGTCCCGCCGGCGCCGGAGCAGACCGAAGCCGATAACAAGCTCGCCATCCAGGTTGAAGAGGCTATGTACGAGGTTGTTGACCCGGAGCTCGGAGTCAACGTCGTGGACCTGGGCCTGGTTTATGACATCTGGATTGAAGAAGGCGACATTGCCGCTATCTTCATGACACTCACGTCCCCGGCCTGCCCGCTGACCGATATGCTCACCGACCAGACTGCCTCTGAGGTCATGAAGGTCGAGGGTATCCGCGACTTCCGCCTCAACTGGGTCTGGTCCCCGGCATGGGGCCCACACATGATTACAGAGGAAGGCCGCGAGCAAATGCGCGCTCTCGGCTTCTCGGTCTAGACGATCAGTGACAGCGGTGATTAGGGAACCGCTACGTTAAAAGTGCTTGGCGACGAGCTCCTGGCTCGTTCAGCTAGGCTCTTTTTCGTTTGCCTTGAGTTGCTGACTGCGTTTATGGCCGGGATCGGTAGGGCGATGCGAGTTACTGACTGCATTTATGTCAAAAATGGCTCAAAAAATGGCCTGAAAGCGTCATAAACTTGCACAGTTTCACATCTGCAGCCCGTATTCACACGAGCATCCCCGCAATTTTTTCAAGCTGTCCGACTCGGAGTTAAAAACGACCCCACCTGGCACTGAAAAGTGCCAAGCGGGGTCGCTATTGTCTTCGACTGCTAATCCAAGTTGTGAGAGTTAGATGCGAGATGCATAGCTACTCGCATCTATTCACAGCTCTTCGCAGCTATTCGCGACTCATGTCTGCGGTGGCCGGGTCAACGAGCTTGGAGCCCGTGACCTTCTTATGGATGAACCACAGCAGGACGAATACCGGAATACCCAGGTACGGAGTGAGGATAGCGAAGATATTTTCGCCAGTGCGGATCGGATCAAGTGCCTGTCCGGCCACCACAAAGAAGCACATAATCAGTGCCAGCACAGCACCGGCAGGGAAAAAGTTCGCCTTGTAGGGAAGCGAACCCAACGGGATGTTCTGGGCCTTCAGACACTTGCGGAAGCGGTAGTGACTGTAAGAGATGCCAAACCAGGTGATAAAGCCCGCGAGCGCAGAAAGTGTCAACAAGAAGGTGTACGCCACGCCATCGCCTACCAATGAAGTAATGAAGCCAGCCATACCGATCACAGCGGTGGCAATCAGAGCGCGCAGCGGAACGCCGTGCCCGGAAAGCTTGCCGAAGTAACGCGGAGCGTGTCCCTGGCGGGCCAGGGAAAACAGCATACGAGTGGACACATACATACCGGAGTTACCCGCGGACAAGACCGAAGTCAGAATGACAGCGTTCATCAGGCCAGCGGCAATCGCGATACCTGCGCGTTCAAAGACCAGGGTGAACGGTGAAATGGAAATGTTGTCCTCGGCGGCGTTCAGAAGATTCGGGTCCGTGTACGCAATAAGGAAACCAATAACAGCGATGGCACCGATGTAGAACAGCAGGATACGCCAGAAGATAGTGCGAATCGCGCGGGGAATCGTACGCTCAGGATCCTCGGCCTCACCTGCTGCTACACCAACCATCTCGGTGCCCTGGAAGGAGTATCCGGCTACGACGAAGACAGCCAACAGTCCCATTCCGCCATTGACGAATGGGGCGTCGCCCGTGGTCCAGTTTTCGAAGCCGGGGGAGGACCCGCCCAAGATGCCGAAAATCATGCCGACACCAAGAACGAGGAAGACGATGACGGTAATGACCTTGATGGTCGCAAACCAAAACTCACCCTCGCCGAATGCACGTGCGGACAGGGCATTCAGCCCGAATAGAATCGCGAGGAAGAGCGCGGACCAGATGATTGAAGGCACATCCGGGAACCAATAGCGCATCACCAGCGCAGCAGCGACGAGCTCTGCGGCCACAGTAATCGCCCAGTTAAACCAGTAGTTCCAGCCCATGGCAAAGCCGAAGGATTCTGAGACGTATCGGCGACCGTACTCCTGGAAGGAACCGGGCACCGGCAGGTAAGCGGCCATCTCGCCGAGAGACTGCATAACCAGCCACACCATGATGCCGATAAGAGCGTAAGCGATAAGCGCACCGCCTGGACCGGCCTGCGAAATGGTCGCACCGGAGGCAACAAACAGGCCCGTACCAATGGCACCACCAATGGCAATCATGTTCAGGTGGCGAGCTCTCAGCCTGCGCTGAAGCTTATGGTTTTGTGAGGAAGTCTCCTCAGATTGCGTCGAAGTCATTCATTTATCATAAGCGTTTGTACTCCGGTGAATGCAAAAACCACACCGCTTTAATTGTTGGTATCACCCCACAAATCGGCTGATGTATATGCTCCCGGTCAACGAGTTCTCCATCTCCCAGGTCCCCGCACAAACCCAGCGATGAGCTTTCCGCACGTACGCGGACTCATTTTCAGCAAAGGCACGGCCACTTTCGCCATAGCGCGAAGCGTCGTCAGTGGGGATGTCCCTATCAAATAGGCAAAAATGTCCTTCTCCGGCAACGAAAAGAACGCCCGGAAAAACGCACCCGTCTGTCGTGCATCGAACCCCAGCAACGCCGCGAGCCCACGTTCGCGTAGCCATCGCTGCAATCGCATGCTTAACGACGTCCCCAGCGTCCGGCTTCCCTTCTTTTCCATATCGGCCAAGAAGCGGTCGACATCTTCGATAACCGAACCCACCGAGTAACCAGTGGCAGGATGCATCCAACCACCAGCAAAGCCGAAGAGGGTGCCCATGGATGGTCCACTGTGCCAGAAGTTACCGCGGCGAGAGGGAAAGTTTGCCAGTAGGGGAAAGGACACCACTTCTTCATCGATGGCCAGATCTTCCGAAAGCCCCAGGGACTTCAACCGTGCACTTTGGCGTCTACGCAACAGCGCTAAAAGTGCGGAGTCATCGGCCTCACCGCCGATCCGGACTGCAGCACCGGCTTCGCCACGATACCCGTCAACCATAGGAGTCGGAGTAGCGAGAATGGTCTCTTCAATGAGGAAGGTCCTGTCATCCAAGAAAATGCGATAGGAGAAACTAGCCGGCTCTGCCGCTGGGTCAACCGGTTCAGCCGGAGTGAAGTCCATGAGGACTGCGCGGCGGTGGGCACTGGGGACGTCGTCAAGCGAAAAGATGTGCCCGATGGCGAGCTGCCGTACCTGCCCACCTCGCCCGACTGCGGCGTGCGTGCGCCCGGTGGTGACAATTGTGATGTCAGTACCCGTGGTTTCGGAATCGGTGAGTGCGCGGCGTTCGATGTGGAAACCGCCAAGTTCTTGCAGGCAGTCCTTGTTAACAACGCCGTAGTTGCGGGCGAGCTGACGTTCGGTGCCGTCGGCAAGAATGACGCTGGGTTGAAAAGTGGCGGCGAGGAAGTCGCTGGGCAACCAGTCGGGGAGTTGGTCGCACCAGAGACCAATCGTCGAGGGCAGCGTGCCACCGGCGGGGTCATAAGCGGTGACATCCCAGCCGCGAGCGGATGCACGGTGGGCGGCGATTCTTCCGGCGGGCCCGAGGCCGACGACGGAGGCGGTCACGGGAAATGAAGTCATAACTGGTAGGCTACTCGTTCGTGATTGTGACCCATGACCTTGAAGTCCGAGTCGGCGCCCGTACCCTGCTCACTGCGCCGGGTGAGCAGCTGCGCGTCCAGCCGGGAGACCGGATTGGACTCGTCGGGCGAAATGGTGCTGGCAAAACGACGACTATGCGTATCCTCTCCGGCGAAACTGAGCCCTACGGTGGCTCCGTGGTGCGCTCTGGCTCAATTGGTTACCTGCCACAGGACTCACGCGAAGGCAACATCGACATCTCCGCCCGCGACCGTGTGCTGTCGGCGCGAGGCCTTGACCAAATCCGCCGGAGCATGGATCGCCAGCAGGAGATCATGGAGACCGCGACCACTGACACGAAGCGCGATGCGGCGATTCGGAAGTTTTCGCGTCTCGAGGAGCGCTACCACGATCTCGGCGGCTACGAGGCGAACGCTGAGGCAGCCCGCATTTGCGACGCGCTGGGGTTGCCGGAGCGTATACTCGACCAGCCTCTGAAGACGCTCTCGGGTGGTCAGCGCCGCCGTGTCGAACTTGCTCAGATTCTCTTCGCCGCTACCGAAGGCTCAGGCAAGTCCGCCACGACACTGCTTCTCGACGAGCCGACGAACCACCTCGATGCGGATTCGATTACCTGGCTCCGCGAATTCCTCAGCAAGCATGAGGGCGGCTTGATTATGATCTCGCACGATGTCGAGCTGCTCGAGGCCGTGTGTAACAAAGTCTGGTTCCTCGACGCGGTGCGCGCCGAAGCTGATGTGTACAACATGGGCTGGAAGAACTACCTGTCGGCACGCGCGACCGATGAGGCTCGACGTCGCCGCGAGTTCGCTAACGCGGAGAAGAAGGCCAGCGCACTGCGCAAGCAGGCCGAGAAGCTAGGTGCGAAGGCGACGAAAGCCCGTGCGGCCAAGCAGATGGTGGCTCGTGCTGAGCGTATGATGGATAGTCTCGACGAGGTCCGCGTCGAGGACAAGGTCGCCCACATTTCCTTCCCAGAGCCGGCGCCCTGTGGCAAGACTCCACTCAACGCCACGGGACTGACCAAGATGTATGGCTCGTTGGAAGTCTTCGCCGGTGTGGATCTTGCGATTGACAAGGGTTCCCGCGTGGTTGTCCTCGGTTTCAACGGTGCTGGTAAGACGACGCTACTGAAGCTACTCGCCGGTGTGGAGCGCACCGATGGCGAAGGCGGCATCGTCTCCGGCCACGGCCTGCGCATCGGCTACTTCGCCCAGGAACATGACACGATTGACCCGGACAAGACTGTCTGGGAAAACACCGTCTACGCCTGCCCTGACGTCAACGAGCCGGAACTGCGGAGCCTACTCGGTGCCTTTATGTTCTCCGGCGATAAGCTGCAGCAGCCAGCGGGTACCCTCTCCGGTGGTGAGAAGACACGTCTAGCGCTGGCGACGCTGGTTAGCTCCCGCGCAAACGTCCTGCTTCTCGACGAGCCCACTAACAACCTCGACCCTCAGTCCCGCGAACAGGTGCTCGACGCACTGCGTACATACACCGGGGCCGTCGTACTGGTTACCCACGATCCAGGTGCGGTCAAGGCGTTAGAGCCCGAGCGCGTCATCGTGCTTCCCGACGGCACGGAAGACCTCTGGAGTGACGACTACATGGAAATCGTCGAGCTGGCTTAAGACGGATCCATTGGCCCAGGCAGGTAACCGTCCTGCTGGGCGAGCCTATACATCTCCGACTTGTTAAGGCTGTTCTCGGCCCGGCCAGCTGCCGCATACTTGGCTCGAATGCGGCCCAAGTAGTCCAACACGGTATTCGGTGTCAGCCCTGTCATCGACGCGACTCGCTTCGTCGACTCACCGGAGGCGTAGAGCTCCAGTACCTCACGCTGGCGTTCTGACAAATCGACAGAATCGAGCAGGGGATCAGAGTCCACTACCGATGCCCATTCCGTAGTCAGCGCGCCCTTGCCAAGCGCCGCCAGCCGCACTGCAGACACGACTGTTTCCGGGGTTTCCGATTTCTGAACAACCCCCATCACTCCGGTACGCACTGCCTTTCGGACAAGGTATGGGCTTTCAGCTGACGAGAGAATGAGCACGTGGTCGGTGACCAATTCCAGCGAGAGCACGTTCTGCGCTGGATCTGAATTATCCGCCAGCCGCAGATCCAGCACGACCACATCCAGGCGATCATCAGTGCCCACATCAGCCAGTAGTGCCGGCACGGTTTGATAACAGCCGACGAGCTCAAAGTCTGGCTCTGCAGACAGCAGGGTTTCGAGCCCCTGCAGCGTCAAGGCATGATCATCAATCGCAGCAACGCGAAGCAAACGATCCGACTGCACGCTGTAATCTCCGATGTTGTCGGAGTCAATTGCAGCCGAGACGTCGATGGAAGCATTGCTCATTCCCGCAATGTTCTCCCTAGTCACGTGACATCACTATCCTCTCACCGGCTTCATCAAACCTTTGCACTCCATTGTCATCAGAAATGGATGCAAATGCACGTCTGCCCGGGGGCAATAGACGAATTGTTACCGATCCTTCTTCGGCGTTATCGATCGCTTCGAGGAAGCTCGGCATCAACTTAGCCACCGCGGAATCATCGTCGACAAGCGGAATACGGCGCACATCGGTGCTACCGGAAACGGCCTGCGTGTGATTGCGGTCATCGAGGAGCCGGACATGAACGCCTCTGGCCCGCGCGTCCCAAACAGCTTGGTGAAGTGACCCGACATTTAGATGCGGCGAACGTAGAACGTCTCGGAGGAGCTGCTCTGTGAGACGCGCACGCAACTGCAATCGCGGGGTCGGTTTATCCAAAACTGCAGCGGCGCTAAATATGGGACCGACCCGACGCTGCAGCCATTCGTAGTTGCTCTGGCTGCTGATTTCGTACTCTTTGGCAGCACCGGCAGCGTACAGCGCACGATTATAATCCTGAATAGACTGCGGAACGGTACGCATAAAAAAGCGGACCATGATGGACGTCAAAATTCCAGCGACCAGCATCACGGAGCGAACTAGCAGGTCGACTCCAGAGATACTGATGTGGGTGGAATCCGAGGGGGCAAAGGGGAAGAACTTGAGTATCTCCACCAGGATTGCGCCACCGAGCACTGAATTCAGTGCAACCCAGGGTCGGCCGCGGATGGCGAGCAATGCAGACGCAAAAGAAATTAAGCTAAAGTGCCAGAAATACGACCATTCCAAATTATTTGGAATGGGCTGGTAAAGCCCAACCCCAGCTAATACAACAATTGCGACACCAATTACAAATGCGCGATTCAACGGCAATTGCGAATGGCGACCATACATAATTAGCCCGAGAAGACCGATCGCTAACGCCAGGCTGATTTGTCCTGCCGTCGTAAATAATTGCCCATTACTGACTAGGACCATGAACAACACGCCGACGATCGCGCCGTAGAACTGCCAGGAAAAAACAATCGACATTCCCATGAGGTCATACAGCGATGTCGTATGAGCCGAGGAATCGACTACATCTTCCTCTTCCACAGGAGAGGTATTACCGTGCCATTTGAGAATAACCTGAGTACCTTTCCCAGGTTTTGATTTAACGTCGGCATCTCCGCCACGAAGGGCCTCCATTCGACCTTTAACGCTTAATCGAATACCTGCACGATGCGGGTCAATTCCCTCGGGGTCGAACCCGCTGCCATCGTCACGAAAATCAATGGAGACCTCGCCAGAGGCAACACGAATGTGGCACTTCTTTTCCGCCGTGGTACCTGCATGACGCTTGGCATTATTTGCCACCTCAGTTGCAGCTAATAGGAACGTGTTAGCAACTTCTCCTGGGAGACGAACTGGACCGCCTTCTTCGCTGGTATCTAGCGTTACCGAAATGTCAGAGCTCACCGACAGCAATTGCGCCCGTACAGCCTCCGCAAAAGTTCGACCGCTTACTGTTTGCCGAGGCGAGAAAAACAGCCCAGTCTGCTCGTCTAGCGAGAAGTCAATCTTAGAGCCCTTACCAATTGCAGACAGTGCGGCTAATACATAGTCATGAACATAGGCGTTGAAGCTACTCATTGCCTCTCCGCGGACACGCATACGCTCCGCTCTCTCATTGACCTTCCGAGAATTCTCGTAGGTGTAGTCAATAAGCCTTGCGACGGGTTGTGCAGAGCCCGCGATAATCACAAATGGAAAAGTGTTGATGAGATTGAATCCGACATCCGACAACATGTCGAGCCAAAAAGTGTGCCCCAGCAACCATGAATTAATGACGGCAATCAGTCCGGGAACAAATACCATCACGGACAAACTGATGTGGAGTGGCACCGTCAGCGCAAATGCAGCGAGGGCCAAACCTGAAAATGGGCTATACCAGAGTGCATTTCCAATGGAGTTATGAGGCAGATCCCAATAGGTTGAGACCAACATCAGGAAAACCAACATGATGTACATCGGTACACGCAGTGCGGCAATAAGGCCTCGCCGCGTATTGTTGATCACTGCCCAAATCAGCAACATATCGCTGAGAATGAATATGAGTAGTGATGCAAAAGGGAACCAGTGGCTCAGAAAGTTTTCTAAGGGGACAGAACGAATAGCCGATTCAATCTGCCACAAAAATCCGGTGACGGCAATAATAATCGCACCGGATCGCAACACAGACATTTCAATTGATGGTGACTGTCCGGCAAGTGCCGAATCGGGATTCCACCTCTCCATGCGACAATCACATTCCTTTTGCTTATTGCCACTAGATAAAACTAATCAGCCTCTACAAGCGGTATGGAGCCGAGCGAAATTCTGAAGAATACGCCCACTTCGAGCAACATCCAACTGTCGCGCGGCCGACACCGCTTTAAGATCTGTTCCTGGTAAATAGTAGCCCTCATTTGCGTAAATCTGGAGACGCTGGGCAAATGTGTTGGCATCTAATTCCGGGTGAAACTGCGTCGCATATGCATTGCGGCCCAACCGAAACATCTGTACGGGGCAGTCCTTACCAGTTGCCAACAACGTAGCGTCGCCAGGCAGTTCTTCGATGGCCTCCTTGTGGCCGACGATGGCGTGAAAGTGGGCCGGTAAACCATCAAGAATTGGATCTGATTCGCCATCTGGAGTTGCAGCTACTTCGATTACAGCTGCCTGCTCCCCGTGCTTGCGGGAGACACGGCCATGGCCAGCAGTACCGAGCAGGCCGACGCCATAACAAGCTCCGAAGAAGGGGAAGTCTCGTTCGAGCACTTCTGCCAACAAATCCTCGAACCAGGTCTCGACTTCCTTCTGTAGATAGCTCTTATCGTCATCAGAGGCGTTAAAGGGACCTCCGCCAACGATTACGCCCGAGTAGTTATCTAGATTCAGATTCCCCGGACGAGACTGTTCCAGGCGAATTTGATGCAACTTTGCCGGCGCCAATGCACACCTCCTGGCAAATGAGAGATGTTCAGCGTGAGCTGCGGCATCTTCGCCGCGTGTGGAAAGCAGGAGGAAGGGCTTGGCGGAGGTAGACATTTGCGGGAACAAATTTCGTGAAAAAGGGAGCTAGAGGGGGACGGAGACTACTGCACCACTAGCAGGCTCGGATTGGCTGCATGCGTACATACGTGCATAAATCGGGGGATGATTGACGAGACGGCCTGGAGGTCCACATCAGATACCTTTAGTCGAATCGCGTCGACTTCCTCCGGGTCAAAGTAACCGACGTCGGTGTAGAAAGACATTCTGCGGAGCAGTCCGTTAGCATTCATCTCCGGATGAAATTGGGTAACCCAGTTATTCGATCCGATCGAGTACATCTGCACCGGACAGGTTGGACCTGTGGCAAGCAAAGCTGCGTGATTGGGAAGTTCCGCAACGGATTCCTTGTGGCCAGTCAACGCATAAAAAACCGGAGGCAACACCGAAGCTATTGGATCTTGAGTGGCGGCTTCGGTGAGCTCTACCCGGGTAGAACCCGCTACTTCGCCGTGGCGCAGGTTAACCAAACCACCCGAAGTAAAGGCTGTGTAGCTAGCGCCGTAGCAGATAAGCAGTGCGGGGACAGGACTCCTAAGTACGTCGTAAAGCACATCGTGCGAATACTTCTGCAAACCTGAATGCTCAAGGTCGGTGATGTTAAATGGGCTGCCTCCGACAAATACGCCGTCATAGGAGGTCAGGTCGGGCAACTTAGCGCCGACAGCGTCGATGGTAAACAGGTCCAACTGGCTGGGCTCAAGCCCGGTGGAATCCAGAAAGTCCTGGTACTCGGCTTGCCCCGCACCATCTGCGGGGCGGAGCGCCACCAACAAAAACTTACCCACACTCATAAATAGACAGCTTAGTCCATATTGAGTGAAATCTATGCATCTTCACCGGTCAAACGGGGTAAATGCACGGCAGAAAGCCGAAACCCGCTCCCGTATTAGGGGAGCGGGTGGTACGTAACGCTATCAGGCCTAGCCTGAGTGGCTAGTCCTTGCGCCGTAAGCTGTCTTCAACTAAATCAAGCACGGAATCCAATTCGTCGACAGTGCGACCAGATGCCAGACGAACGATGATGCCATCGAGCATCAGCTCGAGAAAAAGCTGCATCGTGCGAACCGAATAATCCGACCGTAGGGAGCCGGATGAGGATGTCTGGGTCAATCGGTGGGCAACAGCGTCATCCAATTGATCCTGATGGCCCAACCATTGGCCCTTAAACTCCGGATCGCTGCGAAGGCGACGGGCAATCTCAAGGCGAGTTCCCAGCCAGCCATGCTTGTCTGGGTTCGCCACGATGTCACGCATTACTTCCACTAAGCCGGAAGCCTCCGCGACTTCCGCCATATTTGCGGCATCTTCTTCGGCCAATGCTAAGAACAGACCTTCTTTGGATCCGAAGTGATGGAAAATAGCACCGCGAGACTTACCGGTAGCGGACTCCAGACGAGAGACCGTTGCGCCGTCGTAGCCGAATTCTGCAAAGCACTGCCGAGCGCCGTCGAGAATTTCGTGCCTCCGTTGAGCTAAATCCTGGTTACTCACTTTTGGCATAAGGAAACTCTTTTCTTGCCGGCGACGCCCAGGGACATGTTTCACTGCATGACGTGGCAGCGCCATTCCTATACTTCCCAAGCCTCAGTTTGGTTGGGGTAGAGAAACCCGAGGCCGGCAGGGCGCTAGCCCGTGGGGTATGAATCCGCGGGCTAGCGCTACCTACCGGCCTCTAGAAGCGCTGCTTGTAACAAGCCCTAGCGCGCACGAGTCAAAGGGAAACTAGTTGCCCTTGATCATGTTGCGCAGGACGTACTGCAGAATACCGCCGTGGCGGTAGTAGTCAGCCTCACCAGGGGTATCGATGCGGACCACAGCGTCGAAGTCGAAGGACTCGCCGTTTTCCTTGGTAACCGTAACCTTGACGGTCTTCGGGATGGAGCCGTTGTTCAGCTCCTCCAGACCAGCGATGTCGAAGGTCTCAGTGCCATCGATGCCCAGGGACTTCCAGGACTCACCCTCCGGGAACTGCAGCGGAACAACGCCCATGCCGATGAGGTTCGAGCGGTGGATACGCTCGAAGGACTCAGCGATAACAGCCTTGACGCCCAGCAGCAGGGTGCCCTTAGCTGCCCAGTCACGGGAGGAACCGGTGCCGTATTCCTTACCACCAACGACGACCAGCGGAGTGCCAGCCTCCTTGTAGTTCATGGCAGCGTCGTAGATGAAGGCCTGCGGGCCACCCTCCTGGGTGAAGTCGCGGGTGTAGCCACCGGTAACACCGTCAAGCAGCTGGTTCTGCAGGCGGATGTTAGCGAAGGTGCCGCGCACCATGACCTCGTGGTTACCACGACGGGAACCCAGGGAGTTGTAGTCCTTGCGCTCAACGCCCATGGAGTCGAGGTACTGAGCAGCCGGGGTGCCCGGCTTAATGGAGGAAGCCGGGGAGATGTGGTCGGTGGTCACCGAGTCACCCAGGGCAGCAAGGACGCGAGCGCCCTTGATGTCGGAAACCGGTGCCGGCTCCATTTCCATCTCGTCGAAGTACGGTGCCTTGCGGATGTAGGAGGACTTGTCGTCCCAAGCGAAGGTCTTGCCCTCCGGGGTCGGCAGGTTCTGCCAGCGCTCGTCACCAGCGAAGACATCCTTGTAGTCCTCGTCGTACAGCTCGGAGGAGATGGAGGCCTCGATGGTTGCTTCGATCTCTTCGGTGGACGGCCAAATGTCGCGTAGGAAGACATCGTTGCCCTCTGCGTCCTGACCCAGGGCGTCAGTTTCGAAGTCGAAGTCCATGGTACCGGCGATAGAGTAAGCGATAACCAGGATCGGGGAGGCCAGGTAGTTCATCTTCACGTCAGGGGAGATGCGGCCTTCGAAGTTACGGTTACCGGACAGAACCGCGGTAGCAGCCAGGTCGGCCTCGTTGATGGCGGAGGAAATCTCAGCCGGCAGCGGACCGGAGTTACCGATACAGGTTGCACAACCGAAGCCGGACAGGTAGAAGCCCAGAGCCTCGAGGTCCTTCCACAGGTCAGCACGCTTGAAGTAGCCGTTAACAACCTGGGAGCCCGGAGCACAAATGGTCTTGACCCACGGCTTAGCCTGCAGACCCTTCTCGACTGCCTTGCGTGCCAACAGACCAGCACCAATCATGACCGACGGGTTGGAGGTGTTGGTACAAGAGGTGATGGAAGCGATAGCGACCATACCGTGGTCGAGCGTGTACTCGCCGCCCTTCGGGGAAGTGACGGTAATCGGGGAGCTCGGGCGACCTTCAGCGCCGTTAGCGGCGGACTCGCCGTGGCCCTCGCGGGACTCGTTGTAGTCTGCAGCCAGCTCGGAGGTCGGTGCGGAAGCCTTGACAGCGCCCTTGATCTCGCCGTCGGAGTAGTTGTGCAGGTCCTTGCGGAACTGCTCCTTGGCGGAAGCCAACTCGATGCGGTCCTGCGGGCGCTTCGGGCCAGCGATGGACGGAACGACGGTGGACAAGTCCAGCTCGAGGTACTCGGAGTACTCAGCCTCCGGAGTGTTCTCGTCCAACCACATGCCCTGAGCCTTGGCGTAAGCCTCGACGCGCTCCAGGGTCTCCTTGTCACGGCCGGTCAGGGCCAGGTACTTGACGGTCTCATCGTCGATCGGGAAGATTGCGGCGGTGGAACCGAACTCCGGCGACATGTTACCGATGGTTGCACGGTTAGCCAGCGGCAGCTTGGAAACGCCAGCGCCGTAGAACTCTACGAACTTGCCGACGACGCCGTGCTGGCGCAGCATATCGGTGACGGTGAGCACAACGTCGGTTGCGGTAACGCCCGGCTGAATGTCGCCAGTCAGCTTGAAGCCAACGACGCGCGGAATGAGCATGGAGATCGGCTGGCCAAGCATTGCGGCCTCAGCCTCAATACCACCGACACCCCAGCCCAGGATGCCCAGGCCGTTCTGCATGGTCGTGTGGGAGTCAGTACCAACACAGGTGTCCGGGTATGCCAGGCCGTTGTTCTCGAAGACAACGCGAGCCAGGTACTCGATGTTGACCTGGTGGACAATACCGGTTCCCGGAGGAACAACGCGGAAGTTGGAGAATGCGCCAGTACCCCAACGGAGGAACTTGTAGCGCTCATCATTGCGCTGGTACTCAATCTCGACGTTCTTAGCCAGAGCGTCTTCGCTACCGAAGGCCTCGATGATGACCGAGTGGTCGATGACCATCTCTGCCGGGTTCAGCGGGTTAACCTGATCCGGGTCGCCGCCGAGAGTCTTAACAGCCTCACGCATGGTAGCCAGGTCAACAACACAGGCGACGCCGGTGAAGTCCTGCATAATAACGCGAGCAGGGGTGAACTGAATCTCGATCGACGGATCAGCCGAAGGAACCCAGTTGGCGACAGCCTTGATGTGCTCCTCAGTGATGTTGGCGCCATCTTCGTTGCGCAGCAGGTTCTCACCGAGAACCTTCAACGAGTAAGGCAGCTTCTCCATACCCGGCACGGCGTCAAGAGCGAAGTAGTCATAAGACTTGTCTCCGACCTCAAGCTTGCGCAGGGCGTTGAAAGAGTTCTTGCTTTCAGCCACAGTCAGCTCCATTTCTATTCGGGTGAATTGTCGCCTTAACTGAAGAGTCCGGCACTCGAATTTCGGCTCTCCACAAGGCATAGGTGCGATCACGCCGCCCCTTATCAACCAATTAAAGCAATAATCACGACGCGGGGCACACGAGCCCACACACACGTTTTTAAGGAAGCGTTACCGTCCTTGCATCAACAATAACAGTACGAACGTTCTGTATGTAGATTGCTCGCGGCGCGCCGAGTCACGCTACCCCCGTTCACATCCAGAGCAGGCCATTATAGATAGGACAAACGAAGCAGCATCTCCGCCAAATTGGGGCGCGTGGAAACCATTCTCACGCAAAACAGGAGCACGATACGGAAGGCAATTAATGCATACGCCAGCAGATTCACAGGCAGCGAAAGAAACCGTCGAGAAGGTGGTCGCTCAGCTACGCACCGACAACATCGTGACAAATAACCCACAGCTCCGAGAAGCGGTCCAGCCAATTGTCGACGATGCAGCAAATCGGGGGGTGCCCAATTTCAATATCATCTACCTAGATAGCGAGAAGATTTACCCCGTCGCCGAACAAAAGAACACCGACATCTTTTCCTTTGCCCGCCAAGTAGCGGACCAAGTCGGCGGCACCACTGTCGTGCGCACACCGGGCAATGTGGCCACCGCATCTGCCGATTTCCCCCGCGCAGCCATTGAACGCGCCGACCACGCAATGATGGAGACTCCACGAGACTATCCGGCGGGCCTCGATGCCTATTTGCACGAGCTCACTAACTACGTCGTTCCGTGGACTCTTTACAGCCTCATCGCAGGCGTCGTTATCGTCGCACTCTTCGTCGGACTGACGTTCTACTGGCTACGCACACGCCCAACCGCTTAAGAGTTCGCTTTACGACGGACGCTGAAGCTAACGGTCTCACTGAATACATTCACCGTCCCCGGTTTTCCACCCCCAGGCGAAAGACAGGGCAAATGCCCCAAAAACTGGTAGCAGTGGAGAAATCAGCCACTATCTGAATTGGATAACACTGTTGCAGCCACCGTAACCGTGTCAACGATTTTCACAAAGGTCAAGCATTAAAGCTTGACCTTTTCTTATGTCCGGTACCCCAGGTAAAGGCCCACGACACTCCGGCACGCCGATAAGTCATCTAATAGTGACATAATTCACATAGAAACCTAGGGCTCACCATAACCGCAGGCCACGACATATAACGAAACGGTCACAAAGTGGGGGACAGTTGGTAATTTTGTTACTTATGTTTTTTTAGAGCTTTTTGACCCGTAAAGTGCTTCGTGATGCCAATAGTGGACTCAAGGGTCCAGTATTGACCAATGAAAAACTCGCGGGAGCGCCGCTGTTGCTTTTGGTTCTGGTTTCGGTTCGACGTTTTTCGAAGTTCCACTCAAGACCTGGAGGCAACAACAGGAAGATATCCAACGATGGGGAAGTCGCTGGTGTCGATTCTGAGGCGTGAACGCACCCATAGGAGAAATGTAGGAGTAACGCGGTGCCGAGTAATCGCAAAGTCCGTGCATCATATTGGACTCGTCCAATTGCCGGTATTATCACGGCGGGTCTTCTGGCGACGAACACTCAGGTCGCAGCTGCACAACCACTAAATCCGAGCGACGCCCAGATCCGTCAAGCGCGCGAGGCGGCCTCTAACGCCGAGTCGTACTTGCAGTCCCTGGTCGCCGAGGTAACTTCCAGCGAGCGCCGGGTATCTGACCTCGAGCTACGCATGGGCACTCTCCGCGAGGATGTCAACAAGGCCATGGTAGACCTTGAGAACGCTCGAGATGCCGCTAACCGTGCGCGCGAGGCGGTCGACGAGGCACGGATTCAACTCGACCGTTCCCGCGCTGAGCTCGCTAGTGCCCAGAAGCAGTTCGACGAGCTAGCACGCACCATCATGCGCCAGGGACGTTCCAGCGGCTCGATTCTCGAAGGTGCGCGAGATGCATCCGAGGCTATTAACCGCCTGTCCGCTTTGCGTCGCGAAGCTGATCGTCAAGAGCAGACCGTTGACTCCCTGGATAAGAATCGAACCGAGGCTGCTAACCAGGAGTCCACGCTTCGCAAGAAGAGTGACGAGGCTCAGCAGGCGGAAGCCACCGCAAACCAGCGAAACACCGATGCTCAGAACGCGTACTCCGAGGCAAACGAGGAGCTTCAAAAGGAGCAAGCTGATTACCAGCAGGCTCAGGTCGATCGCGATGCCGCAAAGGCATCTTTGGATGCAGCCCGAAACGCGGTCAACGAGCTGAACTCCCAGCGCCAGAATTACGAGAACGAGCAGGCCCGCAAGGAAGCGGAAGACGCCGCTGCCAAGAAGGCCGCTGAGGAAGCCGCAGCTAAGACTCGCGCCGAGGCGCAGTCGAACCAGACTGATGAGGATTCCTCTTCTGAGTCCACAGATGAAAGCTCTAGCACCACTGGTTCTACGGGCTCGACTGGTTCCACTAGCTCAACTGACTCGACTGGTTCCACTGACTCTACCGACTCGACTGGTTCTACGGGCTCCACTGGCTCGACTGGTTCTAGCAGCTCGACCGACTCCACTGGCTCCACCAGTTCCTCTGAGACGACCGAATCTTCGGACTCCTCTGAGTCCACCGAGACCTCGGAATCTTCTAGCACCGACAGCTCGTCGTCAAGCGGCACCCCGGCGCAGACTGTGGCGCCGACGAATCCAGAGACTGGTCAGAGCACCTCGGGTTCTTCCAGCCAGAAGGTCGAGACTGTCATCGCACGCGCGATGGGGCAGCTCGGTGTCCCATACGCATGGGGCGGCGGCAACGCCAACGGCCCGACCAAGGGCATCCGTGACGGCGGAGTAGCTGACTCCCACGGCGACTACAACAAGATTGGTTTCGACTGCTCGGGCCTGACTCTGTACGCCTACGCCGCTGTCGGCATTGACCTGCCTCACTACACCGGCTACCAGTACCAGCGCGGAAAGCACTACCCGGCATCTCAGATGAAGCGTGGTGACCTGCTGTTCTGGGGCCCGAATGGTCATGGCCACGTCGCTATCTACCTGGGCGATGGCAAGATGATTGAGGCACCGCAGTCCGGTTCTGTGGTTAAGATTTCGCCAGTCCGTTATAACGGAATGACACCGAACGTTGTCCGCCTCGTCTAGTTTCTAACGACGTGTTCTACAGGTCGGGCAACCGACCTAAAGAAGGGTTTCTCTGTGACCTACCCAACGCCCACTGACCACACGGACCTCGAGCGCGCATACGCGGAGCTGGGGAAGGTTGTGGTTGGCCAGGAGCACCTGATTAAGCAGCTCTTCATCGCGATGCTCGCAGGAGGTCATGTCCTGCTCGAAGGTGTTCCGGGTGTTGCGAAAACTCTGGCAGTGTCTACTTTTGCCACAGTGATGGGTGGGTCCTACTCCCGTATCCAGTTCACTCCGGATTTGGTGCCATCAGATATTGTCGGCACCCGGATTTTCCGCCAGGACACCTCGGAGTTCATTGTCGAGCCCGGCCCGGTCATGTCAAATATCGTGCTCGCTGATGAAATCAACCGCGCACCGGCGAAGGTGCAGTCGGCTCTGCTGGAAGTCATGGCAGAGCACCAGGTGTCCATCGCAGGGGAGTCCACGCCAGTACCGGAGCCGTTTTTGGTTCTGGCCACGCAAAACCCAATCGAAAACCAGGGTGTCTACCCACTGCCGGAGGCCCAGCGGGACCGTTTCCTATTTAAGGTCCTCGTGGGTTACCCCACTCCGGCGGAAGAGCGGGAGATTGTCTACCGCATGGGAGCCACCCCTCCAGTCGCGCAGCAGATTCTCACCCCAGAGAGTGTTCGGGAACTGCAGCGCGCTACCCGCGAAGTCTTTGTCCACCACACACTGATTGACTACATCGTGGCCGTCATCGAACTCACCCGCAATCCGATGCGGGCGGAGTTGAAGGATGTCGACCGCTGGCTTTCCTATGGCGCATCACCGCGTGCAACTCTTGGTGCTGTCGCGGCTGCCCGCGCCCACGCGCTGTTTTCCGGTCGCGACTATGTCGTGCCGGACGATGTGGTTTCCGTGCTTCCCGACGTGCTGCGTCATCGCTTGGTCCTGTCCTATGAGGGCCTGGCCGATGGCGTTACTCCCGAACGGATTATTGACATCGTGTTGTCTCACGTGCGCCTTCCCCAAGGCGCGAGCACTGGCTCCGATGAGGGCACTGCCTCCTAATGTCAGCTCGTGAAGACGATCTTGCACGCGTCCTGGCGTACTTAGAGCTAACTGTTACGCGTAAGCTCAACGGACTTTTGCGCGGCAGCTTTCTCTCCACCGCTACTGGAGATGGCTCTGAGCCGGTTGGCTCCCGCGAATATGTCATCGGCGATGATGTTCGCCAGATGAACTGGGCAGTGACAGCCCGTACTGGAGTGCCGCATGTTCGCACCTCCGAGGCCGAGCGTGAGCTGGAGTGCTGGATTGTCGCCGAACCCGCCGCACGTCTGTCCACGGGATTGGCCGATACCACCAAACGACATCTGCTCACCGCCGCTGCCGGCGCTGTGACTATGCTTAACGACGCCCCGGGGTCCCGAACTGGATTAATCGCCGGTGGCACTCCAGTGCCCGCGGGCCAGGGCCGTGCCCACAGCTTGATGCGGCTCAAGCAGTTGGCTGACGCGACTGCTGAGCATAACCTCGCAGCGGATATTGACACAGTAATGACTCAGGCTCCGCGCGCTGGGCTGTTGGTTGTCATCTCGGATTTCCTTGGATCACTCGATTGGGCGCGCCCGCTGCGCGTTGCCTCGGCCTCGACAGAGATTATGGCGATTCGCCTGGTAGATCCAGCCGATGAAGCCTTACCCGGCGAAGGCCCGGTGGTCATGGCGGATTCAGCTACCGGCGAGACCATTGAACTCAACATCAACGACAAGACCCGCGCCGAGTATGCAGCTCAGGCTCGTGCCCACCACGAGCGTGTAATCAATGAACTGCGCAAATGCCGTGCTCGCGTTATTACCTTGCGTACGGATTCCGATTGGGTACTGGATTTTGCTCGACAAATTGGCCAACATTAGCGTCTGAGTAACCGCTTGTTAGTGCTATCTTTTTTGGGCCACCGACTAACCGGCTATAGCCACTGGTTTATACGCGACTGTTTAGGCGACTGGATGTGAGGAAACTGATACCGCGATGACGTTCCTAAACTCAACTTTTGCGCACCCAGGTTGGCTGCTCGCGCTCGCTCTGCCTCTCGTGGCAGCCGTGGCCTATTGGATCAGTACTAAGCAGCGAAAGCAACGTGCCATTGCCTTTGGCAACTTCACCATCGTTGGGTCACTGGGGAATAAGTCGTCGGCACGCCTGCGCCATGTCGTAGCTATCAGTGCGCTGTTGTCACTTGTTCTGGTCATCATTTCATTAGCTGGTCCGATTTCGGAGACCAAAGTCGCCCGCAACCGAGCGACGGTCATGCTGGTGGTCGACGTTTCGCTGTCCATGTCGGCCACAGATGTTGCGCCCGACCGCATCACTGCCGCTAAAGAAGCCGGCCAAGAGTTCGTGGAGAACCTTCCCGACGACCTCAATATCGGCCTGGTGACGTTCTCTGGTCGCGCTCGCACTGCTGTCAGCCCGACTACCAACCATGACACCGTGAATCGAGCGCTCCAGGCTGCTGAGTTAGATCAGGCGACTGCTACCGGTGATGCCATCGCTGCCGCGCTGGATGCCATCAATCAGTTCAGCGACTCGGTTCAGGGCGGGGGAGAAGGCGCCCCGCCAGCGACAATTGTGCTGCTTTCCGACGGCAAACAGACCGTCCCACAAGAGCTCGACGATCCCCGCGGCGCGTATACCGCGGCCGCCGAAGCCGCCAAGACCGGGGTGCCTGTCAACACGATTTCGTTCGGTACCGCGCAAGGCGCAATCACGGTTCAGGGCGAATTGATTCCAGTGCCTAACGACGACGATTCGCTGCGAGAGATCGCCCGTCGAACAAAAGGTGAGTTCTTCAGCGCTGGTTCCCTCGAGCAGCTCCGCGATGCCTATGGCTCACTGGAAGATGACATCGGTTACGAACTCAAGCGGGCCGAGAATCCGAGGCCCTATCTGATTGCAGCCTTCACGGTGCTGCTAGTGACCGTGGGCTCACTGCTTGTGACCAATCGTCGAATTCCGCAGTAGGGCTGGGTTAGGGTGCCGTCGTCAAGCGATTTGTATGGAACCCGATTGGCAGGAGACGCCGGGGGCATTGAGCAGTCGTCTTATGGAGTCCTCAGACTGCGCTACTAACATGATTAGCTATGTCTTCTGATAATTTTGACGCTATTTTGCTGTTGTCTTTCGGCGGTCCCGAAAAGATGGCCGATGTGCGTCCCTTCCTGGAGAATGTCACCCGCGGCCGCGGAATTCCGCCGGAGAGGTTGGACGAAGTCGGTGCACACTACGCGCACTTTGGCGGTAAGTCCCCGCTTAACGATTTAAACCGCGAAATTGTCTCCAACCTTAAGGCTGAGCTCACTCGCCGTGGCTATGACTTGCCTGTTTATTTCGGCAATCGCAATTGGCATCCGATGGCTGAAGACACCGCGGCAAAGATGGCTGATGACGGCGTTAAACGAGCGCTCGTTTTCGCCACTAGCGCCTGGGGCGGATACTCCGGCTGCCGCCAGTATCACGAAGACATTGCTCGGATGCGCGAATCTCTGGGCGACCGTGCTTTTGACATGGAGAAAATTCGGAGCTTCTACGATCATCCGCTCTTTATAGAAGCCTATGCAGATGCCGTGCGTGAGGCGTTTGCCAAGCTACCGGATGACCGTCGTGACGAGGCCCGGCTTATTTTCACCGCTCACTCTATTCCGGTCTCTGCGGACAAGGCATCTGGGCCGGTAGAACTCGGCGGAAATCTTTACTCTCGCCAGGTCAACGAAGCAGCGCGGCTCGTCGCCGATGCAGTCGGTATCACCGACTTTGACGTCGTCTGGCAGTCCCGCTCCGGCCCGGAGCACGTGCCGTGGTTGGAGCCTGACATCGTCGACCACGTTGAAGCGAAGGTCGCCAACGGCCTCCGATCCGCAATAGTGTGCCCGATTGGCTTCATCTCGGATCATGTTGAGGTCGCCTGGGATTTGGATGCTGAGCTTCAGGATGAAATGGCTCATCACGACATCGTCATCGAGCGGGTCGCAACGCCTGGTCCGACGGCTACTTTCACCGACATGCTCGTGGAGCTCATCGAAGAGCGCATCGCAGATGTCAAGCCCCGCCGTCTGGGAAGTGAACCGCTACTCGGCTCGGCCTGCAACGGCGCCCCCTGCGCCGCATCCTGTTGTACCCCGGAAAAGCGCCGCCCACACTGATTCCTTTGGCGGCAATGGGGCCGCGGGGCAAGGCAAATCCCTAGCGAGTCCACTCCTGAATCGCGTATTCCACCGCGCTCATCCGCGCCTGCCGAATCTTCCGCCACAGCGGGATGAGCTGCGCATCAAACGCGGCGCTGCCGTGCCCCGACTCGCTGCCCTGTGCCACCGCCAGAATCGACGACACCCGATCAGCTCTGGCGAGCACTCCCAGTGCACGGCGTGGCACATCATCCGGCACAAAGGCCATGTCCAGGTGGTCATCGAGCATGCCGACCATCAGCCGGGGATCCACTTTCGGGGCACCACTGCTTGACGACGTCAGCGGTGAACGCGGCATCGCCGCAATCGTGGCAGCCGCAACCCGCGCCGCATCTGCCAGCTGTAAATCCGCCTCGCCAGGGGAGAGATAGGCCGGCTCGGGAATGTGGCCTTCCAGTGTGTACCAATGCCACTGCGGTAGGCCTGGCACCGGCGTTGTCACTGGTATGAGCACATGGTTCCAGCCCGGCTCCGCATCCGCAATCACAATGGCCGAGCCTGCTGCGCGTGCAGCTTCAGCGGCGTCGGTTCCCGCAGGCAGTGCAGGTGCATCACCGGGCCCGGAGAGAATGAGGCGGACGAGGGGACGGTGGTCACTGTGCCAATCTCCCGCTTCAGTAACCGCTCGAAGAAGGCGGAGCATGTCGCTTCGATCGAGATCAGCGTCGCAATCGATGACATTCGGAACCGTGGCGTCGGCAAGCACGAACGTCCCCGGAACTGACGTGGGTCCGCCGAGCGAGTCTAGCGCGTCGAGGAGATGATCGTAGTTTTCCAAACCCGACAACCACGCGCCCAGCCAAAGGGCGATGTGCTGAGTTGGACTCCAGACCTGGTCGAGAACACTGCGCTGCATAGTGCAGCTCATCCTAGTGCAGCGTGTCGTTGGTCCCGTAACCGATGCTGTTAATCTCAGTACCCATGAGCTTTCAAGACCCGTACCGCAATCAGGACGTGTTCGCTGGCGCACGTGGCCACCGCCGTCGTATCCCACAGCCGGCACGCGAGGTGACAGCAGAAAATGGTGTTGTCGTCGAGGCGTCCTATGACGGATTCGTCGGTGCAATTATCGGGTTGGAGAAAACTTTCGACGGCTGGTGCGTCCGGCTGGAGGGCCGCCACGGCAAGTCTCGGCTGTTTCCCATGCACGAGCGCGGTTTTCTCATCGACGGCAAACCTGTGACTCTGGTGCGTCCGAAAGCACAACCCAAAAAGCCCTCGCAGGATCTGTCGGCATCGGGCTCGCGCAAGGTCCACAACGTCAAGGCCAAGGTTGCTCTCCCCAGCCGTATCTGGGTCGAGGGTATTCATGACGCGGCAATCGTCGAGAAGGTGTGGGGCCACGATCTGCGTGTTGAGGGCGTAGTCGTGGAGTATCTGGAGGGCTTGGACAACCTTCCAGAACGCTTGGCCGAATTTGGTCCGGGTCCGAAGCGCCGCGTCGGAGTCCTGGCAGACCACTTGGTGGAGGGCAGTAAGGAAAGCCGCATGACTCAGCAGCTCGGCCCGCACGTGATGGTCACAGGCCACCCGTTTATCGATGTCTGGCAAGCGGTCAAACCCTCGTCGGTAGGCATCGAGGCATGGCCGGAAGTTCCCTACGGGGAGGACTGGAAGACAGGAATCTGCCGTCGCTTGGGCTGGGGAGACGACCCCAAGGAGGGCTGGCGACGTGTCTACGCAGGTGTACACACCTACCGTGATCTGGAGTCAGATTTGATTGGCGCAGTTGAGCGCCTGGTCGACTTCGTAACTGAGCCACATATGCAGTACTGACCCCGGAATACTGGCTCCACTCGCCCCACATTTGTTCTGCAAAGTAGGTAGGGTGAGGGCGTGATTCCTCTCCTTTGGCTCGGAGCAAGCCTCCTACTGGTTCTCGGTGAACTCGCAGTCGGAGATTTAGCACTGTTAATGCTCGGAGGTGGTGCACTGGCAGCGTCCGGTGCGAGCCAGCTTGGAGCGCCGCTTTGGCTATCAGTGGTTATCTTCGCCGTTGTGTCCGCCGCACTTGTGCTGACAGTTCGCCCTGTGTTGCGCAAAAAGATGGCAAAACCGGACAAGTCCGCCGAACTGGAGTCGCGTCCGGAACTGCTAGCGGGCCGTCATGCTGAGGTCATCGAGCCAGTTTCCTCGTCAGCGGGTCTGATTAAGGTCAATGGCGAGTTGTGGAGCGCGCGCAGTCTTCTGACTGCGCAGACCTTCGATGCGAAGGAAAGAGTCACGATTGTAGAGATTTCGGGCAATACCGCAGTAGTGGACAAGCTGCTCTGAGCAGCCAACTCACTTAAAGGGCGCTCGGAGCACTCTTAGTTACTGACCATTAAATAACTGACCACACAGTTTCTAGCTACGAGGGAATCCCATGGAAGGCTTTATCATCCTCGTCGTTTTCATTCTCGTGGTTGTTACCTTGGTTCTCAAAGCGATTGTCCTGGTTCCTCAGGGTGAAGCGGCAATCGTAGAGCGACTGGGACGATACACGCAGACACTGAACAGCGGCCTGAACTTCATCATCCCGATCATTGACCGAGTGCGCGAGAAGGTCGATACCCGTGAGCGTATGGTTACCTTCCCGCCACAGGCAGTGATCACCGAAGACAACCTGACTGTGGCTATCGATACCGTCGTGACCTTCCAGGTCAATGAACCGGATCGGGCAATTTACGGTATCGATGACTACATCTTCGGCGTCGAACAGATCACCACCGCAACGCTTCGCGACGTCGTAGGTGGCCTGACACTGGAAGAGACACTGACTTCCCGTGACTACATCAACCGCCGTCTGCGCGGCGAGCTGGACGAGGCCACTGCCAAGTGGGGTCTTCGTATCGCTCGTGTGGAGCTAAAGGCCATTGAGCCGCCGCCGTCGATTCAGCAGTCGATGGAAAAGCAGATGAAGGCCGATCGCGAGAAGCGCGCCATGATTCTGACTGCGGAAGGTACCCGCGAAGCCGATATTAAAACTGCTGAGGGCCGTAAGCAGGCACAGATTCTCGCCGCCGAAGGTAACAAGCACGCAGCAATTCTGGCTGCTGAAGCTGAGCGTCAGGCAACCATTCTGCGCGCTGAGGGTACTCGCGCCGCTACCTACCTTGAGGCACAGGGTAATGCTCGCGCTATCCAGAAGGTCAACGCAGCTGTTAAGGCTTCACAGTTGACACCTGAGATTCTTGCCTGGCAATACCTGGAGAAGCTGCCTGAGCTGGCAAATAAGGACGGCAATACTGTTTGGATGATTCCGTCGCAGTTCGGCGACAGTCTCGAGAGCTTCGCTAGGGCTTTCGGCAAGAAGGATGCCGACGGTATCTTCCGCTACGAGCCTCCGGCCGTGAGCCGAGAGACCAAGGAAGAGGCTGAGCAGGGCCGCGACGAGAACTGGTTCGACATGTCGACTAACCCGGAGTTGGCTCGTGCAGTTGCCGCGGCGAACGAGGTCGCTAACCGCCCGGTTGATGATCCGGTAGCTGCAGCAGCTGGTAATACCCCTGAGAGGAAGAAGAATCGCCGCGCTGATTCGGCTCAGCCCGCTCAGCCTGAACAGTTGGGTGGCCAGAACGGCCCGGCAGCGGTTGAACCTGCGACACCGGCTGCGCCCGCTGCGCCGGCCACACCGGCTGCGCCGTCAGTTCCTTCCGGCAAACGTGACCTGCCCTCGGCTCCTGGCACCGGCAATACCAATGCAGGCGGCGGTACACACTCCGCCGAGCGTCCAGATTTTTCAGGATGGTCACGTGACCCTTACGCCCCAGAAAATGGGCAGTAAGCTTTTATAACTCATCAGCTCGCTGAAGCAGGTGGACGGCCAGGTTCCATCCGGCCAGCTCCGCCTGCCAGCCAGCTGCTGCGAGGCGCTGATTGACGGCCTGCTTTGAAACTCCCAATTCTTCCGCGGCCTCTACCTGTGAATAACCAGCGCGAACCAAACCAGTTGCCTCGCGGCCTTCGGGGGACCTGCGAGAGATAACGTGGTGCAGCAATGTGAATGCTGCACCAATATCCTCCGAGTAATCCTTACCACGCGGATTGTTAGTCCGAATGCGGGTTTTTACCGTGCCGGCCCTGCCTCCCTTACCGATGACTGAGCTCGATGCCAGATGCGCTTGCTCAATGTCGTCCTGAGGACAAACACCGATACCTATCGCCCAGTCACCTGCGGCCAATAGCGCCAGCACAAGCGTGGTGACTCCCACAGCATTTTCAGGAGCTGCGCGAAGCTCTTCGATACCTGCAACCTCAACAGTTCCTACGCCTTCCAGGCCGGAAAGTGCCTGCGCAGAGGCCTGAACGTGATCTGCCCTGCGAGTAGATCGACCGCGATACCTGGCAAAGACTGAATACATACGCTCTAGTCTAGCCCCACCCCTTGACAGTTGGGCTAAGACACTTTCCTTCCCTCCGCACACTCACGGGCGCCCCACACCAACTCGCCGAAAACTCACGTCTAGCTCAAGAGCGCCAAGCGGTGTTTTAACGTTTCGAAGAACCGGTTACGACAGGGAACTTGGCGTCCGCAAGAAGTCCCAGCAAGCCAAGCACGAGCAGAATTCCCGTGGCCACCGCAAAGCGCACGTCGAAGCCGACCAACAGCGCGTCGCCAAGCAGAACGACGGCGAGTGTGTTCGGCGCCGAACCTAGGGCAGTGGCGATGATATACGGCACGATGCGTATCGACGACAGTCCACAGGCGTAGTTGAGAAACGAAAATGGCACGCCAGCAATCATGCGCAAGCTGAGCACTGTGAGCCAGCCGCGTTGCTCCAACCGATGGTCGAGACTGAGAAGACGGCGGTTGGTCAGGTGCGTGCGAAACCAATCGCGTCCCAAAAACCGCACAATACAGAGGGAGAGAAGGGCAGAAACCGTCGTCGCAGTAATTGCCAGCAGGAAACCGAGCACTGGCCCGAAGAGAATTCCGGAAGCCAAAGTGAATACGGTGCGGGGGATTGGGAACTGAGTCAGTGCAACGTATGCGAGAAAGTAGAGGAGCGGGAACCAGTCACCGGCATCGATGGACCACTGCCGGATGGTAGCGACGGTGGGAACATCGACGTACAGCGTGACGACGACCCCCACACCTACGGCTAGCACCAGCAGAACCTTTTTGAGTGTAGGGGTAATTCGCACATCGGATACGTTCACCCATTTGAGGTTACCGGGGATTGCGGGGAAGCGTGTGACCTGCGCGTTGGAGGCTCTGCGAGGAGGGCTAGTCAGCGGCTAAAGGCGTTTGCCCATTATTTCACTAGGATGGGAATCAAGGTCACTATGCCTTGGCTCGAGCACTTGACGTGCCCGTCAGCACAAAACCGAACGTAAGGGTATTGCACAAATAGCTGAAAAGTTCAGTGCATGGACACTCGGGTGAGTCTTAGCGTCTGACTAGTGGCTCTTATTGACTATTGGAGGAAGCCAACGCCTTTAAATCCCTTTCCGTCGCGGAGAATTCGGAAATTGTCGCAGCCGAATTTCCTCGGTTATGGATTGATAGAGGCGTTGCTTAGAACATGTAAGGGAGAAGGTCTGTCGTGACTGACCGAACGACCCCCGAATCACCTTCCACGCTGCCACCAAACTTCGAGGAATTGCAGAATTCCTGGTATCAGGGCGTGGCCAAGGTATTCGCGCGGGTGCACAAGCAAGACGTTGCAGATGTACCGCTCGATATTTGGAAACGACTGATTCAGACCACCTATGACGGTGTCGATGTTCGCCCGCTCTACACCCGCGCGGACGAGCTCGCGGAAAGCCCAGCTCCGGGCCAGTTCCCATTCGTCCGTGGCGCAAAGGTCACTTCGGACAACACCAACGGTTGGGGCGTTCGGGAAACCTTCGGTCGCCAGTACCCAGGTGAGGATGCACTTGACCCAAAGGCCGTCAACGAGACTCTGCTGACTGCACTGGAAAACGGCACCACGGACATCCGCCTGGACTTCACCGGCTCCCTCGAAGCCGCTGATGTGCCGGCTCTGCTCAACAACGTCTACGTCGACCTTGCTCCGATTGCCGTGCATGCCGGTAAGAAGACTGCGCAGGTTGCGGAAGCACTGACGTCCTACATCGAGCAGGCAAACCCGACTAATCCGGACGCCGTCGCAGTCGAGCTTTCCGCGGCTCCGCTGACCTCCGCTTTTGCCGGTATTGACGATATTTCTCTCGACGAGGCCACGCAGCTGGCCGTCAAGGCGGCTAAGCAGCCGGGCGACGTCCGTGCCCTGCTTGTCGACGGCGTTGTTTTCTCCAACCTGGGTGCAAACAACATCCAGGAGATTGGCTACAGTCTCGCCGTTGGTGTCGCCTACTTGCGTGCGCTGACCGACGCGGGCTTGAGCGCTGAAGAAGCCCTCGGCCAGATCGCTTTCCGCTTTGCCGCTACCGACGATCAGTTCGACACCATTGCGAAGTTCCGCGCCGCTCGCGTTCTCTGGGCCCGCGTTGCTGAGGTTATCGGCGCCCCTGAAGCTGGCCGCGCTCCGATGCACGCCGTGACAGCCCCGGTCATGTTCAGCCAGCGCGATCCGTGGGTCAACATGCTGCGTGTGACTGTCGCCTCCTTCGCCGCAGGTGTCGGCGGTGCCTCCTCAGTTGAGGTTCTGCCGTTTGATTACGCAGTTGTCGGCGGCATGCCGAACGTCTCCAAGACTTTCAAGGCTCGCATCGCTCGCAACACCAATCTGTTGCTGCTGGAAGAGTCTCACCTTGGTTACGTCGCCGACCCAGCAGGTGGCTCCTACTTCGTCGAAGACCTGACCGAAGAAATGGCCGACAAGGCATGGGAGATCTTTACCGGCACTGAGGCCGGCGGCGGTTTCGCCTCCGCGGAGGCCGATATTCGCGCCGCCCTGGACGCTACCTGGGAAAAGCGCCGCGCCGACATCGCACACCGCCGCACCAAGGTCACCGCCATCAACGAGTTCCCGAACCTGGCTGAGGCCCCACTGGCTCCTGAGGCCCGCCCGGAGGGCGACCCGATTCGCCGTTGGGCCAGCGACTTCGAGGCGCTGCGCAACCGCTCCGATGACTTCCTGGCTGAAAAGGGCAACCGTCCGCTGATTGCCATGCTGCCGCTGGGTCCGCTGGCCAAGCACAACATCCGCACTGGTTTTACCTCCAACCTGCTGGCTTCCGGCGGTATCGCCGTCGCCAACCCCGGCCAGGTTGTGCCGGGCGAGGCAGGTTTCGAAGAGGCAGTGAAGGCCTCTCCGATTGTCGTGCTGTGCGCAGCCGACAGCGAGTACGAGGCCTCGGGCCAGGACGCTGTCAAGGCCGCCCGCGCCGCCGGCGCTAAGGAGGTCTTGGTGGCCGGCTCCGAGAAGAGCTTCGCCAATGCCGCTGAGGACGCTCGCCCCGACGGATACCTGAACATGACCATCGATGCTGTCGCGGAGCTGTCCCGACTGCTGAACGAACTGGGAGCGTGAAGGAAGTAATGACCACCATCCCAAATTTCGCTGACATCTCCCGCAACACCGACGACGCAGCCGCTGCCACCAACAAGGCAGCTGCCGCGGAAGCTGGTGAAGTGTGGACCATTCCAGAGGGCATCGATGTCAAGCGCGTCTACGATCGCGCTGACCGCGACGCCGCTGCTGCCGAGGGCCACCCGGTAGATTCTTTCCCGGGTATCGCCCCATTCATGCGCGGGCCGTACCCGACCATGTACACCAACCAACCGTGGACTATTCGCCAGTACGCTGGCTTCTCCACCGCAGCTGAGTCCAATGCCTTCTACCGCCGCAACCTCGCGGCCGGCCAGAAGGGCCTTTCGGTCGCTTTCGACCTGGCTACCCACCGTGGCTACGACTCGGACAACCCGCGTGTGTCCGGCGACGTCGGTATGGCCGGCGTGGCAATTGACTCGATTTACGACATGCGTGAGCTCTTCCAGGGCATTGACCTGGGCGGTGTCTCGGTGTCTATGACCATGAACGGCGCTGTGCTGCCGATTCTGGCCTTCTACATTGTCACTGCTGAAGAGCAGGGCGTTTCGACTGAGCAACTGCGCGGTACGATCCAGAACGACATTCTCAAGGAGTTCATGGTTCGTAACACCTACATTTACCCGCCGAAGCCCTCGATGCGAATCATCTCTTCGATCTTCGAGTACACCTCGGCAAAGATGCCGAAGTTCAACTCGATTTCGATTTCCGGCTACCACATTCAGGAAGCCGGCGCGACGGCCGACCTCGAGCTCGCTTACACGCTTGCCGACGGCATCGAGTACCTGCGGGCCGGTATTGACGCTGGCTTGGAAGTTGATAAGTTCGCTCCGCGTCTGTCCTTCTTCTGGGGCATCTCGATGAACACCTTCACCGAGATTGCCAAGCTGCGTGCAGGCCGTATCCTCTGGTCTGAGCTGGTTGGCAAGTTTGGTCCGAAGAACCCGAAGTCGCAGTCCCTGCGTACTCACTCGCAGACCTCCGGTTGGTCGCTGACCGCCCAGGACGTCTACAACAACGTCGCTCGTACTGCGGTTGAGGCTATGGCCGCAACGCAGGGCCACACCCAGTCGCTGCACACCAACGCCCTGGACGAGGCCTTGGCACTGCCGACTGACTTCTCGGCCCGTATTGCTCGTAACACTCAGCTGCTGCTCCAGCAGGAGTCCAACACCACGCGTCCGGTTGATCCGTGGGCTGGTTCCTACTACATCGAGTGGTTGACCAACGAGCTGGTCAAGCGTGCACGCCAGCACATCGACGAGGTCGAAGAGGCTGGCGGTATGGCACAGGCCACTATCGAGGGCATTCCGAAGCTCCGCATTGAAGAGGCGGCAGCTCGTACGCAGGCTCGTATTGACTCGGGGCGCCAGGCTCTCATTGGCGTGAATAAGTACCAGGTCGAAGAGGACGAAGCCATCGAGGTTCTCAAGGTTGAGAATTCCCGCGTGCGCCAGGAGCAGATTGACAAGCTGGCTCGCCTGCGTGCCGAGCGCGACGAGGAAGAGGTTCAGAAGGCACTGGCCGCTCTGACCGATGCTTGTCGTAACCCGGGTGAACCGGGGGACCTGGACAAGAACCTGTTGAAGCTCGCTGTCGACTGTGCTCGCGCCATGGCCTCCATCGGTGAAATCTCCGACGCCATGGAAGAGGTCTTCGGCCGCCACCAGGCCGAGATTCGTACCCTCTCCGGCGTCTACAAGGACGAAGTTGGCAAGGAGGGTGCCGTGTCTAACGTCTCCAAGGCCATTGCCATGGCCGATAAGTTCGAAGAGCAGGAAGGTCGCCGTCCGCGTATCTTCCTGGCCAAGATGGGCCAGGATGGTCACGACCGCGGCCAGAAGGTCATCGCGTCCGCCTATGCGGACCTCGGCATGGACGTTGACGTGGGGCCGTTGTTCCAGACTCCGGAGGAGGCCGCCAAATCGGCAGTCGACTCGGATGTCCACGTCGTCGGTGTTTCTTCGCTAGCCGCCGGACACCTGACGCTCGTGCCTGCTCTTCGCGATGAGCTGGCAAAGCTGGGTCGCGAGGACATCATGATTGTCGTCGGTGGTGTTATCCCACCGGGCGACTTCCAGGAACTCTACGATGCCGGCGCCGCGGCTATTTACCCGCCGGGCACTGTCATCGCTGATTCGGCAATCGACATGATGACCAAGCTCTCTGCCGAGCTGGGCCTCGACATTGCCGTTGACGAAGAGTCCTAATTAACTACCGCATACGCGCTGAGCTGAGCGTTCAGCTCAGCGCGTTGTCGGAATTGAGAAGTAGCGATGAACGAGTTTCTTGAAGAAAACCTGGGCACCCTCGTCACTACCGCTGGCACGGTCGTTGAGGGCAAGACAGCTGTGGCCCCCGAAGTCGTCCGTCGTGCGCGACGACGGATCGATGTTGACGACCTCTTTGAGGGCGTGCGGGCTGGAAACCGCACTAAGTTAGCTCGGGCAATCACTCTGTTGGAGTCGACTGCTCCGGCGCATAAGGTGCTGGCTCAGGAACTACTGGTGAAGTTGCTGCCATTTTCCGGAAAGGCTATGCGTGTCGGCCTTACCGGTGTCCCCGGCGTCGGTAAATCAACCACGATTGAAACCCTCGGGCTGAAGCTGATTGAGGAGGGCCACCGCGTTGCAGTGCTGGCCATCGACCCGTCGTCGACGAAGTCCGGTGGTTCGATTCTGGGCGACAAGACCCGTATGTCCCGGCTCTCGGCCGCGGATGAGGCCTTCATCCGTCCGTCGCCTTCTGCGGGCACGCTCGGTGGTGTCGCCAAGGCAACCCGTGAAGCCATGGTGGTGCTGGAGGCCGCAGGCTACGACATTGTCATCGTCGAGACTGTCGGCGTCGGTCAGTCCGAGGTCGCGGTGGCACAGATGGTAGATACGTTTGCGTTTTTGGCACTCGCCGGCGCTGGCGACCAACTCCAGGGCATCAAGAAGGGTGTGCTGGAAATGGCCGACGTGATTTCTATCAACAAGGCGGACGGTAAGAACCTGCGCCCGGCAAAACGCGCTGCGCGTGACCTGATGACCGCCATGAAGATGGTGCGTTCCTCAGATCAAGTCTGGACTCCACCGGTGCTGACTATGTCGGCATTGGAAGACGACGGCATCGACAAGTTCTGGCAAGCCATCGAAGACCATGTCGAGGCTATGCACGAGAATCATCTCTTCGATGAAAACCGCGCTAACCAGCAGATTAAGTGGATGTGGTCCATGGTGCACGAAACGCTCTTGCAGCGACTCAACACCAACGAGGCTGTGCAGATAGAGAGCTCCCTGGTGGAAAAACAACTCCGCTCGGGGCAGCTCACACCGACGCTCGCTGCCCAGCGCATTATGGAGGCATTCGACAAAGGAAGGGCACCGAACGCCGGGCTCGACGATTAGGTACTGAACAACGTAGCTCCCACCAGCGAGACCAATTCCTAGCCGCACGGGTGGGAAACTAGCAGCGCCAAAGACAAGCAACCCTGCGATCACCTATTGGAGTCTGTCCGGTTGGGTCGCGGGGTTTTCGTCGTAAAGCGAGCGTATCCGTGTGCGCCTACTGACCGCGGTGATGGGGCGGATTGCTGTAGAGCGTGTGTTCGGCGAAGTGGAGAGCGTTGATCACCAGGTTGGTGAGGTGCTCGTCGGGCTGCGAATAGAAGCTAGACGTGCCCTCCTTGCGGGTCTGCACCATATTGGCCATGCGCAACTTCGCCAGGTGTTGAGAAATCGCGGGGATGGGGCGATCGAGCGCACTAGCGATGGCGGTGACGGTCATCTCCCCGTCACGAAGGAGTGACAGGATGGAGAGACGCGTCTTGTCCGCCATCAACTTCAGTACGTTAGTGACAACGTCGAGCTCGGTGCTCGTAGGAGCCTTCTCAGTCATTTGGAGGGGTAAGTCCTTTCGAAGTCGACATGCCAAACACTTAGTATGTTCAATAAGGTGAACATTACTACGTATTGATATCAGTATTCAATTTCAGATGTCACAATAAGCTGTCGCAAAAAAGGGGAGAGCGCTCCTAAGGGGCAGCGACCAAAGATACTGAAAATTCCTTCAGTAATATCATCTGCATGGATTGGTTGATGAGCGCTTTCCCATGGCTGGTGGAGGACTTAACGTGGTGGCAAGTACTATTTTTCGCACTCGACTACACGATTAAGTTCATCGCGATTGGATGGGTGCCGGAAAACCGAAGCCCATCGGCTTCGACGGCGTGGCTGCTGCTGATTCTGCTGATTCCATTTATCGGCCTACCTCTGTTCCTCTTCCTGGGCTCGCAGCAGATTACGGGCCGTCGGCATGAGGTACAGGCACTGGCACAGGAGCTCATTGCGGAACGTACCGAGCATCTGCCCGACGTACCGGACGATGCCGAGATAGAAGATGACGTTGTCAACGTATTCAAGCTCTCGCGCCAGCTCACGGGAATGCCGGCAATTGCCAGCGCGGAAAAGGGACTTTTCACCGAATTCGACGCCTCCATTGACCGCATGATTGAGACCATCGATGCGGCCCAGAAATCAATCCACGTGCAGTCCTACATCTTTGCACTGGATTCCAGCACGGAGCCTTTCATACAGGCTCTTGAACGCGCGCACGACAGGGGACTAGAGGTCAAGGTACTGGTCGATCCAATTGGTTCGTGGAAGTACCCCGGCTACTACAAGCTGAAAAAGCGCCTGGACCAGGCTAAAATCTCCTGGCACCCGATGCTGCCCGTGAGCTTGCTGAAGCTCACCTGGCGCCGCCTGGATCTGCGTAATCACCGCAAGCTCGTAGTTGTTGACGGCGACATTGTATTCATGGGCTCGCAGAATTTGATTGAGCCCGAATATCAGAAGAAAAGGAACCATAAGATCGGCCGTCGCTGGGTGGACACGTGGATTGAGCTCGAGGGCGATATTGCGCTGGCCTTCGACGCAATTTTCGCGGTTGATTGGACCAGCGAGCTATACAAGACCCCAGACGCCACCAGGGACTATTCACTCCACAACACCGAAGTCAACGACAACTACAACGTTGTCCAGGTGCTGCCGTCGGGTCCGGGCTTCAGCACGGAGCCGAACCTGCGCGTCTTCAATAACATGATCTACCAGGCACACGAGCGGATTATCGCCGTCAGCCCGTACTTCGTCCCCGACGAATCCATGCTCATGGCGCTGACCTCTGCCGCATATGGAGGCATCGACGTCCAGCTCTACGTCAACGAAGAGTCCGATCAGTTCATGGTCGGCCACGCGCAGCAGTCCTACTACCAGGCACTGCTAACCGCTGGCGTGAAGATCTACCGCTATCCGGCGCCTGCGGTCCTGCACTCCAAGTTCATGGTTATCGACGACCGCATGGCCATGTTCGGCTCCTCCAATCTGGATATGCGCTCGTTCGGCCTCAACTACGAGATCACGCTTCTTTCCGCCGCCGGTTCCATCGTGGACAAACTGATCATGCTTGCCGACGAGTACCGCGACAAATCTTTCCTGCTCACCCAGGAGGAATGGAATGACCGGCCCCTTCGCCAGCGCTACCTGGACTCTGTTTTCCGCTTGACCTCGGCGCTGCAATAGGGCAGTCCCATTGGTCCGACAGACAAAGCAAAAATCCCGAGAGCTGCACTAATTGCAGTTTCTCGGGATTTATCTTGTGTCCGGAGGGGGACTTGAACCCCCACGCCCGTTAATAGGGCACTAGCACCTCAAGCTAGCGCGTCTGCCATTCCGCCACCCGGACCGGGTAGGAAGCACTTCCGTGCTGACCTGTGATACTGTATCCCGACTACATAATGAAACACAAATTGGCAGGTCAGCGGGGCATTAGCGCACCAAACCTGGGTGTAATTACATCAGCGGTGTTAGCCCCGCATCCGCCTTGGATTCGCACTGAGAATCAGGCCCTGCAGATAGGGAGTCTTGTGAAGTCCCTGCAGCGCGCTCATAAAGTAGGCAAACTGGTAGTTATGACTACGAATTCCAACGACACCGCAAACGACACTGCAAATGCTCCGGTTTTCCCGGGCCCAGATCCGTACGCACCGCTGAAGGATTTGCCAACCTTCGAGCTGTCCTCGCCAGATATCAAGGACGGCGTGAAGATTGCAGATGAATTCCGCGCTCCGTCGAATGTTTCCCCACAACTGGATTGGGCAAATCTGCCGGAGGGCACTAAATCCATTGCCGTGACCTGCTTCGATCCGGATGCTCCGACCGCTTCGGGCTTCTGGCACTGGGCTGTCTTCAACATTCCAGCGACCGAAAAGGGTCTGCCACAGGGAGCTGGCTCCGAAGACGGCTCTAAGCTGCCAGAAGGCGCTATCCAGCTTGTCGGCGACTCGGGCATGCGTGGTCACTACGGAGCTAACCCACCAGCGCAGCATGCCCCACACCGTTACATGTATGCGGTGCACGCGGTCGACGTGGAGAAGCTTGAAGTTCCGGAAGATGCGACGCCGACCGTGCTTGGCTTCAACCTGTACTTCCACTCGATTGCGCGTGCCATTATCACGCCGTGGTGGGAGAACGTCGGGGAGTAGGGATACGGCGCCCACACGGGCAACTCAACCGACCGGGCACGCTACTCATACAGAAAACCCCGGGGCCAGCGCCTTCATGGCCGCAGGACCCGGGGTCACGTGTTTATTTTTGGGTTAGGAAGCCTCAACCGCTTTCAGCAGTTAACCACGCCACGGCAGACCACAGCCGACAGCCTCCGAAATGGAATAGAAGCCCTGAGCTCGAATCTGGCGAGCCAACCCTTGGTGGATGTCACGAATCCAGTCTGGACCGCCATAAATCAACGGTGTGTAGCCCTGCAGTAGGGATGCGCCGTTGGCAATCCGCTCCCACGCCTGCTCAGCAGTTTCAATGCCGCCGACGCTGATGAGAACTAGTTTGTCTCCGACGCGCTCGTGCAGCAGCTTCAGCACCTCTAGTGACCGAGCTGCCACAGGAGCACCCGAGACTCCACCGGCCCCCATCTCCGCGACCTCATCCGCGGGCGTACGCAGACCCTCACGAGAAATGGTGGTGTTGGTAGCCACAATGCCTGCCAGCCCCAGGTCAACAGCCAGGTCAGCAACTGCGATGACATCATCGTCGGAGAGATCAGGAGCAATCTTGACCAGCACCGGCGAGTCGGTCTCCTCAGTCACCGCTGCCAGAATCGGGCGCAGTGACTCCACCGCCTGAAGGTCGCGCAGACCCGGCGTGTTCGGTGAGGAGACGTTAACAACAACGTAGTCCGCCAAGCCGCCGAGCTGGCTAGCCGATTCTCGATAGTCATCGACGGCCTCTTCCAGCGGAGTCACCTTGGTCTTACCAATGTTGATACCAATCACGTCGTCACTGCGACGCGCCCGCAAGTTCTCCGCTACAGCAGCGGCGCCGGGGTTGTTGAAACCCATACGGTTCAAAATGGCGCGATCTTCCTTCAGACGGAACAGACGCGGGCGATCATTGCCCGGCTGCGGCTTGGCAGTCACGGTTCCCAGTTCCGCGTAGCCAAAACCAATTGGCCCCCAGCAATCCGGAGCAATAGCAGCCTTGTCGAAGCCTGCGGCGAGCCCCAGCGGACGCGGGAAGTCCACGCCGAACACGGTTTGACGCAGCACAGCATCGTCAACAACGAGTAACTTGCTCACCGCCCGCTGTAGACTCTCCGACTTCTGCAGCCCCTTCAGGGTCTTCGAGATGGCCTCGTGAATCTGCTCCGGTGGGACCTGGAACATTGCCTTTAGCGCGAGTTGATAGGACTTGGCGCGAAGTTTCGAAGGCATCTACTTAGTCTCTCCCTCGGAGTCGTCTGCTCCCTTGGTGTCACCTGCACCGGTCGGTAGTTTATCGGCTGGTTCCCGAACCGACATCTCCTCACGAATCTTCTCTGCATCCTGCTTGAAATCAGCAATTGCCTTATCGACGTCCGCGGAGTCAAAAATCTGGGCCCCGTCACCGGTAGCCGAGAAGACGCCAATCTGGCCATCCTCGGTGGCAACAATCGACTGTGGATCTGCAACCGTGTTGATGTCCGCGACCTTGACTGGGGTACCCGAGCTGATGTCGTAGCCCGTGAGCTTGTTCACCTTCGTCGAAGTCACCCAGACAATTCCGCGCGATTCATCGACCGCTACCGCCCACGGAGCCTCCGGGGCCGGAGCTGCCTGGTGGAGGCGAATGACGTCAGTGGCAGTGTAAATAAGAAGCTGGTTGCCCTTGGTGTCTGCGGCAGCAATGACATGATCACCGGAAGCTACCTTGCCGACGCCGATGCCCGCACGCAGCGCAGAGCCAGCGCGAGACTCATCGAGCTTGAGCTCATGCACCGAAGTCTCCGGACGGTTGACCTCTAACAGCTTGACGTCCGCGTCATTGTCCGCTTTGGGAATCTCAACGAGCTGCGAACCGTTATTGGCAGCCTTGAAGTCACTGGCCAACTCGCCATCAGCGCCGAACACATCGACGACATTGCTATCCGCATGGGCACCGATGATGCGACCGCCTTCCAGGCCAACTGCGGCGGAGTAGTTGGTGCCACGGCCGACAACGGCCGTTTCCGTAGCCTGGTCAGTAATGACGTGGATGCCATCTTCACACGGCAGCAGAGCGTTAGGGCCGCCCGGCGCGAGCTCACCACACTTCGCGCCCAGCTTCATTGATCGCTCAATTGGGTTATTCAGCGGACCGGCAAAGATCTTGTCCCCGGCCTTCAGGACAACTCGGTCGCCGACCAGCACGGCATCGGTAACGTCCTCATCAATCTTCTTGGCTCTACCGATAGCAGTATCGGGAGCAGCGGGTGAAGCGGCCGGCACTGGCGTGGCGTTGCCCATTCCGGCATCGATGTCTCCTTCCACATCGGAGGAGCACCCTGCCAGGACCACTGCGCTAGCGGAAAGCCCCGCTAGAAGGGAGGTTATGACACGTCGACGACTGTTTTCACTCACGCTATAGAAACTACCACCCCGGCCTGATTACTTTGTGGACGCCTCCAGCCGTGGGAGGCTCTCGCATTCGTTGTGCCTTATAAGTCTTTATAAGAATGCGGTTACTGATTACAGCGTGACGTCGTCAAGCGCGTTGCAAATCTGCGGTGGCAGCGTGAGTTGTTCGGCGGTGAGGTTTTCGCGTAGCTGAGCGCGGTCTCGAGCGCCAACGAGGATCGAGGTGACGCCCGGCCGATCGCGTGCCCAGGAAATCGCTGCGACGGCAGCACTGACGCCGAGCCCCTTGGCTGCGGTGGTCAGCGCGCCTGCAACCGTGACGCCGCGCGTGTCGAGATAGTCCTGCACCTCTGCGTCGGCGTGTTCGGAAGCAGCGCGGGAGTCCTCGGGAATGATGTGCTGGTATTTGGCGGTCAAAACGCCTTGGGCCAGTGGGGCGCCACCGATAAAGCCGAGCCCCAAATGCTCACAGGCGGGCAGTAGTTCAGCCTCAGGGCTTCGCTGGAGCAGCGAGTACTCATGCTGTGCGAACACCGGAGCGATTCGATCCGCGGCGGCATGCGTCACCGCCGCCTGCCAACCGCTGTATCCACGCACTCCGGCGTAACGTACTTTCCCCGTGAGCACAGCCCATTCCAGGGTATCGGCGACCTCTTCCGGTGGGGTCAGCCCATCCCAGTAGCCGGGCGACCACAGATCAATGTGTTCGACGCCGAGGCGTGCGAGCGTATCGTCGAGGTCCTTTTGCAGTGTCTTACGCGAGCAGTCCACGCGCCTGCCGACGGGCCGCTCGGGGTGTATGCCAGATGCGACCGAGAGCACCAATTCGTCGGCGACACCGCGCTTTGCGATGACTGCACCCAGCATGTCGGCAACAGTGTCGCCGCCGTGGAGTGGGGAAGCGTCGACAAGGTTGCCTCCGGCGTCGAGGAAGTCCGTCAGGATGCGTCCGGCTTCGTCTTGCCTGGTACCCGCACCCCAGGTGGCCGTACCCAGCCCCAAGGCGGAGACGCGTAAACCGCTGTTGCCCAGAATTCGTTGTTGCACGATTTTTACTTTAGGACACCCGTGTGCGGTCGCGGGAAAAGTTCCGCGGGAGAGGTCTCGCTATCGCCGCACCGAAACCTCGCTATAGCCACAACACAAACCGGACGAGTAGCCTATACACCCGTGACTATCATGACGACACTAAGCGCCTCAGCAGATACCGCTGCCGATACCGCCGGCACCGGTATGACCTGGGCGCAGACAATCATCCTGTCCGTAGTGCAAGGTCTGACGGAATTTCTCCCGGTGAGTTCCTCGGGGCACCTTCGGATTGTCTCCGAGCTGCTGTGGGGCCAGGACGCCGGTGCATCCTTCACCGCTGTGGTGCAGCTTGGCACCGAATTGGCTGTGTTGGTGTTCTTCGCCAAGGACATCTGGCAGATCCTCACTGGCTGGTTTGCCGGTCTGTTCAATAAGGAAGCCCGCGGTTTCAACTACCGCATGGGTTGGATGGTGATTGTCGGTACGCTGCCGATTGCCATCATCGGTGTGCTGGGGAAGGACCTCATCCGCGATAACCTGCGCAATCTCTGGATTACAGCCGCTGTGTTGGTGCTTTTCTCCTTTGTCTTTATCGCCGCAGAGAAGTTCGGCCGTCGTGAGCGCAACTATGAAGAGCTGACCATGCGAGATGCCATCGTCATGGGTTTCGCGCAGTGCCTGGCGCTCATTCCGGGTGTGTCGCGCTCGGGCGGTACGGTGTCTGCCGGCCTGTTCTTGCACTTGGACCGAGAGGTTGCAACGCGCTTTTCCTTCCTGCTGGCTATCCCCGCTGTTTTCGCTGCTGGAATTTTTTCGCTTCCAGACGCGTTTGACCCTGCGGCGGGACAGGCCGCTAGTGGAGCGCAATTGGCCATCGGTACGCTGATTGCCTTCGTCGTCGGCTATGCGTCTATTGCATGGCTGCTGAAGTTCGTGTCGAACCACTCCTTCGCTTGGTTCGCCGCGTACCGCATCCCGGTCGGTTTGATTGTTATGGTGTTGCTCGGCTTCGGCACGATCAACGCTGTTTAGTGAGGTAGTGAGTATTTAATGCATTCGTGGCCCCAACCACAGGTTCCCAGTCTCGGCGATGCGCGTTTCGATGTGTTCAACCGCGCCAGCAATACAGGTAAGGCGCATTCGCTTGACGACGAAAGCTCAACATCGGTACCCCTACGCCTCTACGACACCGCGGATCAGAAGGTCTCCCAGGTGGAAGCGGGACCGGAGGCGACCATGTACGTGTGTGGCATCACACCCTATGACGCCACGCACCTGGGGCACGCAGCAACCTACCTCACCTTTGATCTGATTTACCGTCAGCTGCTGGATAATGGACACTCGGTGCATTACGTGCAGAACATCACCGATGTCGATGACCCGTTGTTCGAACGTGCGGAGCGCGATGGGGTGGACTGGCGCGAGCTGGGCACCTCGCAGATTGATTTGTTTCGCTCGGATATGGAAAACCTGTCGGTGATTCCACCGCGCGACTACATCGGCGCCATTGAGTCCGTGGGCGAGGTCGTGGAAATGGTCGAGAAGCTGCTGGAGAATGGCTCGGCCTACCAGCTCACCGATGACGAGTACCCGGATGTGTACTTCCGCAAGAGTGCCACTGAGAACTTTGGTTACGAGTCCAATTACTCGGCAGAGCAGATGGCGGAGTTCTTTGCGGAGCGCGGTGGCGACCCGGATCGCCCGGGCAAGGAGGACCCACTGGACGCGCTGGTGTGGCGTGCCGCTCGCCCCGGGGAGCCAAGCTGGGAGGCTCCTTTTGGTGCGGGCCGGCCGGGTTGGCACATTGAGTGCTCGGCGATTGCCACCAACCGCCTGGGTAAGAGCTTCGACATTCAGGGCGGTGGCTCGGATCTCGCGTTCCCGCACCACGAGTTCTCGGCGGCTCACGCTGAAGCCGCTACTGGCTGTGCACGTATGGCGCGCCATTATGTTCACGCTGGCATGATTGCGCTCGATGGCGTGAAGATGTCCAAGTCGCTGGGCAACCTGGTGTTTGTCTCCAAGCTGGTGGCCGCCGGCGTCGACCCGAGTGCTATTCGCATTGGCGTCTTCGCCAGCCATTACCGCTCTGATCGCGATTGGTCGGACGAGGTGCTGGAGGCGGCCAAGGCACGTCACGAGGCCTGGCGTGCGGCTTGCGCAACTACAAAGACTGCCACCGATGAGAAGGCTGTGAGCGCAGCAGCGGCACTGGTTGCCGATGTGCGCGCAAGCCTGGCCAATGACCTGGATACGCCGGCTGCTCTGGCCGCTATCGATGCCTGGGCTGCGGAGTGGTCCTCGGATACCAGCAACAAGGCAGATGCTGGCACAGTAACCGTCGCAGCGGGTGCCGGAGAATTCGTTGCCGCCGCGCTGGACGCGCTGCTTGGCGTTAAAATTTGAGCATGAGCAACTCAGATCTGTCTGCTGTCGAAGTAACGCAAGAGAACATCGATAAGCTAGTTGCCGATTTGCGCATGTTTGCCACCGGCAGCTACCTGCAGCCCGAGGAACGCGAGTTCTGGGAGCCACTTTTTGACGAATCGGTAGCCGACCAGGTCGGGGAAGCCCTCCGTGAGGCCGCCGCTGGTATTGATCAGGCGGCGGAACTGGCCGTCGATAAGCGAGAAGAAGCCGCAACGCAGGCGGTAGAGAACTGCCTACAGCGCGTGGCTGCGATTGAGCATGAGCACGGTGGCTCGATTTTTGATGAGGAGCTCGACGAGATTCTCGCGATTATCAATTCCGCAACGAAGGCTGTCGGTTTGGACCTGCCTGCGGTGAAGGCGGAAAGCTACTTTGAGATGGAATAACCAGCCCGATTAACGGCGCGGTTATGAAAGTAGACTAAGGTGTCTATTCATGACTGATCGCCACTCTTCCGAGTTCCTCACCGCACTGCACAGCCGTGTACTCATTGGCGATGGCGCCATGGGTACCCAGCTGCAGTCTTTTGACCTCGACGTTGACGCGGACTTCCTCGGCTACGAGGGCTGTAATGAGATTCTCAATGACACTCGTCCCGACATCATCGAGACGATTCACCGGCGTTATTTCGAGGCCGGCGCCGACCTGGTGGAAACCAATACCTTCGGCTGCAACTTCCCGAACCTCGCGGATTACGACATTGAAGACCGTATCCAGGAGCTAGCGCACAAGGGCACCGCAATCGCCCGCAAGGTCGCTGACGAAATGGGGCCGGGGCGCGAGGGTATGCGACGCTTTGTCCTCGGTTCGCTGGGCCCGGGCACGAAGCTGCCATCGTTGGGGCACGCTCCGTACGCTCAGCTTCGCGACGCATACACGGAGGCCGGACTCGGCATGATTTCCGGTGGCGCGGATGCGTTTTTGATTGAGACCTGTCAGGACTTGCTGCAGGTAAAGGCGGCCGTCAACGGCGTCAAGGCCGCCATGCGACAGGCTGACAAGAAGATTCCGATCGTCGTCCACGTGACCGTCGAGACCACAGGCACCATGCTGATGGGCTCGGAGATTGGTGCAGCCCTGGCAGCGCTACAGCCGCTGGGTATCGACATGATTGGCCTGAACTGTGCAACGGGTCCGGACGAGATGAGCGAGCACCTACGCTACCTGTCCAATTTCGCCTCCATCCCGGTATCGGTAATGCCGAATGCGGGTCTGCCAGTGCTGGGTAAGAACGGTGCGACCTACCCGCTGACCGCCCCAGAGCTGGCCACAGCGCTGCGCGGCTTTGTTGAAGAGTTTGGCCTGGCGATGGTCGGTGGCTGCTGTGGTACCACACCGGAGCATGTTTCCGCTGTTCGCGATGCTATTACCGGTGCAGGCGCTTACGCTGAGCAGGGCCCTGCTGTTCAGGCAGCACGCCCATCGACGGATCCGGACGCAAAGCCAATCGATGAGGTCGCTTCTCTGTACTCGGCAGCCCCGCTGACGCAGACAACCGGCATCACCATGATTGGTGAGCGCACCAACGCCAACGGTTCCAAGGCTTTCCGCGAGGCCATGCTGGCCGGCGATTGGGAGAAGTGCCTTAACACCGCCCGCGGTCAGGTCACCGATGGCGCACACATGATTGACCTGTGTGTGGACTACGTGGGGCGCGACGGTCGCGATGACATGGCAACCCTGGCATCGCAGATCGCCACCTCGGTGACGTTGCCGGTCATGCTGGACTCCACGGAACCGGAGGTTTTGAAGACTGGCCTGGAGCACCTCGGTGGTCGCTGCGCGGTCAACTCTGTGAACTTTGAAGACGGCGATGGCCCGGACTCGCGCTACCAGCGCATTATGCGCCAGGTTGTTGAGCACGGTGCTGCCGTGGTCGCTTTGACTATCGACGAAGAAGGTCAGGCGCGTACAAAGGACAAGAAGATTGAGATCGCCGAGCGTCTCATCGCCGACATCACCGGCACGTGGGGACTGCGCGAGCAGGACATTATTGTCGACTGTCTGACTTTCCCGATTTCCACTGGCCAGGAGGAAACTCGCCGCGACGGCATCGAAACCATCGAAGCCATCCGCGAACTTAAGCGTCGCCACCCGAACGTGCACACCACGCTCGGTCTGTCCAACATTTCCTTCGGTCTGAACCCGGCGGCTCGCCAGGTACTCAACTCGGTGTTCCTCAACGAGTGCATCGAGGCCGGCCTGGACTCCGCCATTGCCCACAGCTCCAAGATCTTGCCGATGAACAAGATTGACAACAAGCAGCGCGAAGTCGCTCTCGATATGGTGTACGACCGCCGTCGTGAAGCGGGGCACCCCGACGGGGAGTACGACCCACTGCAGGTATTCATGGAGCTCTTCGAAGGAGTCTCCGCCGCTGACGCGAAGGACGCCCGGGCCGAAAAGCTCGCCGCCATGCCGCTGTTCGACCGCCTGGCGCAGCGCATCATCGACGGTGAGCGCACGGGTATCGAGGCTGACCTCGATGAGGGCATGAAGGAAAAGGAACCGCTGGCGATTGTCAACGAGGACCTGCTGCGTGGCATGCAGACCGTTGGTGACCTGTTCGGTTCTGGCCAGATGCAGCTGCCATTCGTGCTGCAGTCGGCCGAGACGATGAAGGCCGCGGTGGGCTACCTCGAGGGCTTTATGGATGCCGAGGATGCCACGGGCTCCAAGGGCTCGATTGTGCTGGCCACGGTGAAGGGCGATGTCCACGACATCGGCAAGAACCTGGTGGAGATTATTCTCTCCAACAACGGCTACACCGTGCATAACCTGGGCATTAAGCAGCCAATCGCTACGATTCTGTCCGCCGCCAAGGAACTGGATGTCGACGCCATCGGCATGTCCGGCCTGCTGGTGAAGTCCACTGTGGTGATGAAGGACAACCTGCTGGAGATCAACTCCGCCGGCGATGCCACCCGCTTCCCAGTACTGCTCGGCGGCGCCGCGCTGACGCGTAGCTACGTGGAAGACGACCTGTCCGAGCTCTACCACGGCGATGTCTACTACGGCAGGGATGCCTTCGAAGGACTGCGCATCATGGACGAGCTGATGGCAGCTAAGAAGGGCCTCGGCCCAGACGAGAATTCGCCAGAGGCCATTGCTGCCCGCGAGAAGAAGGAAGCTCGCCGCGCCCGCCGTGAGCGCTCCAAGCGCATCGCCGCGCAGCGCGCCGCCAAGGCTGCTGCTGAAGCCCCCGAGGTGCCGGAGCGTTCCGATGTCGCCGCTGATGTCCCCGTTGCGACACCGCCGTTCTGGGGAACCCGCATTGTCAAGGGCCTGCCCCTCGACGACTACCTGACCACCCTCGACGAACGCGCTCTGTTCATGGGGCAGTGGGGACTGCGCGGCACCCGCGGCGACGAGGGGCCGAGTTACGAGGAACTGGTCGAATCCGATGGTCGTCCACGCCTGCGCGCATGGCTGCAGCGCCTGCGCGCCGAGAACATCCTCCAGCATGCGGCTGTCGTCTATGGCTACTTCCCAGCAGTTTCTGAGGGCGATACCGTACACGTACTGCCGCTACCTGCGGAAGGGGAGCAGCCCGACCCCGCGGCAGAGCCAGTGGTGTCCTGGACCTTCCCGCGCCAGCAGCGTGGTCGCTTCCTATGCATTGCTGACTTCATTCGCTCGCGCGAAGATGCCATCGCCGCAGGACAGACCGACGTCATGCCGTTCCAGCTGGTGACCATGGGACAGCCCATCGCTGACTTCGCCAACGATATTTACGCCAAGAACGAATACCGCGACTACCTGGAGGTTCACGGTATCGGCGTGCAGCTCACCGAGGCGCTGGCCGAGTACTGGCACCAGCGCATTCGCTCCGAGCTCGCGTTCTCCGACGGCACAAGTGTTGGCGCGGAAGACTCCGACGATACCCAGGACTTCTTTGACCTGAAGTACCGTGGCGCTCGTTACTCCTTCGGCTATGGTTCCTGCCCGGATCTGACCTTCCGTCAGGGCATGATTGACCTGCTGCAGCCGGAGCGCATCGGCGTGGAGCTCTCTGAGGAGCTCCAGCTGCACCCAGAGCAGTCCACCGATGCGTTCGTGCTCTACCACCCGGAAGCGAAGTACTTTAACGTGTAGCTTCGCGCTATCCCTGCGGTCGCACCAGCAAGGTCTGCATGCTGCGGCCGATGGGGCCGTGCACATCGTAGAGCTCGCCCGCGGTCATGCCGATTCCGTCCGGCCCAATGGAACCGCGGGCGGCGATGCCCACCCAGCCGCCGTCTTCCGACTGCAACTCCGATTCCGCCGACTTCTCCGAGGCGCCGAGCTGGGGGAGTCGGTGCAGGTGAACCACTAAGTCGGTATTCATAAACGCCCACTGGTGCGGGCTCAGCGTGGCTCCGACACCGTTGGCGGTATCAGCTACCTGCATGACTCGCTCCACCGCAGTCGGCTCCTCCCCGAGCACGATTGGGTATGTCGCGCGAACCCAGTGAATCTGCGTCTCGGCCAGCTCTTCCGTCGCACCTGCGCGGGCTTCAATCGATTCGATGTAGCCGCCACTCCAGTCGTCGGTAAGCGGAATGTACTCGGCGCTGCATTCCTCAGGCCCGGGCACCTGCTTGTCGAATGCACGCTCAATATCCCGCGTATCCGCAGTGGCCATCATCCACGCGGACGCGGTGGCAACGGGCCGCCAGGCACCCTTGACGTCGGCAAGCAATTCGGCTTCGACCTTGGCGATCTGCCGCCCCGGGCGCGAGACCCATGACCGCGCGCGGAGCTCCGTGTACGGTACAGCCGACAACAGATCCACGGCGATGCGAGTAATACGCATTCCCTCGCTTTCCAGGCGCCTGCGCTCCAACATGCGTGTCAGCAGCGCCGACGGTGGCGCACCGTGCTGAAACGGCCCCCACGCCCCGTAAGTGAAGCTGGTGGGCATGAAGCGCTCGTAGCTGAGCTCGCCTTCGGTGACCGCGCCCAGCGGAATAAAGTACGCCTCGGGCTGGTCGATTGCCTGGGCGAGTGAATCTTCAGTGGTTGTCATAGCGAGTCGATGCCTTTCATTCGCGCGGGGACACGTTCATGCGGTGGTTGCATGCAGCACCGCGACATACTTTCCTTTCTAAAACTCTAAACCCAAATCCGGCGGCTTTGCTGACATAATCGCTAAATGCTTGTTTGCCTGGCATAGTCGCATGGTGTGAAAGCAATTTTGTGGGACATGGACGGCAGGCTCATCAACACGGAACCCCTGTGGGAGATTGCCACGTACGACCTCTCGGAATTCGTAGGCCGTCGCCTGACTCCGGAGTTGCGCATGCAGTGCGTCGGCAACACGCTCTGGGACACGCTGTCGATTTGTGCTGATCATGCGGGACGCACGCTTGACGACGAGCTGTTTTCCTCGGGCTCCCAATTCGTCGAAAACCGCTTCACAGAATTGGTTCTAGAGCATGGGGTGGAGTGGCGCCCGGGTGTGCCGGAGATTTTGGACCAGGCCCGAGCTGCTGACATTCCGGTGGTGTTGGTGACCAATACTCGCCGACACGTGGCGCAACCCTGCATTGATGTCATGGGGGAGCAGCACTTCGCGGCAACAGTGTGTAGCGATGAGGTGGCCAACGGCAAGCCGGCACCGGATCCGTACTTGCGTGGCGCAGAGCTCGCCGGATTTGCGCCAGAGGACTGCCTGGCTATCGAAGACTCCTCAACGGGAGTGCGCTCTGCACTCGCTGCGGGATGCACGGTGGTGTGGAATCCAATGCCGGATGTGAGCGTTTCGCAAGCTGATGTGGAGACGCTAGTGCCCCCGGCGCGCTTCATTTCGGGCAATTTGGATACCTCGAATTTGGGCTTATTGCGGGCTGCTTTCGCGGGCGAGTAGACGACATGGAACAATAGACCAGGTGAAGAACTTTGATGACCTGTTTGCAGAGCTGAAGGAAAAAGCACAGTCGCGTCCCGAGGGATCGGGCACAGTCAAGGCGCTAGACGCTGGTGTGCATTTCCAGGGCAAGAAAATTGTCGAAGAGGCCGGTGAGGTCTGGCTTGCAGCTGAGCACGAATCTGACGAAGCCCTCGCAGAGGAGATTTCGCAGCTGTTGTACTGGCTGCAGGTGGTCATGGTCGGTCGCGGGCTGAGCCCCGAGGATGTTTACAAGTACCTGTAGGAGAAATCAACACCATGCTGCGTATTGCCGTGCCCAACAAGGGATCGCTGTCCGAGGCGGCAGTCGAAATCCTGAAGGAAGCTGGTTACCCGGGTCGAGGCGACTCCAAGAGCCTGACCATCCACGACGAAGCCAACGACATTGAGTTTTTCTTCCTTCGCCCGAAGGACATTCCCATCTATGTTGGCAACGGTCATCTGGATTTGGGCATCACCGGTCGCGACCTGGCCGCTGACTCGCTGGCTCCGGTCGATGAGGTTCTGAATCTGGGCTTCGGCGCCTCGACTTTCCGCTACGCCGCCCCAGCCGATGAGGAGTGGACCGTAGAAGCTCTGGAGGGCAAGCGCATTGCCACCTCGTACCCGAATCTTGTGCGCGAAGACCTGAAGGCTCGCGGCATTAACGCCACCGTCATTCGCCTTGATGGTGCAGTGGAGATTTCCATCCGCTTGGGAGTTGCCGACGTTATCGCCGACGTTGTCTCCACCGGCCGCACCCTGCGTAAGCAGGGGTTGAAGCCATTCGGCGATGTTTTGGTCAGCTCTGAGGCAGTTGTTGTCGGACGCAAGGGTGTGGAGGTCACCGAGAAGCAGCAGGTGTTCCTGCGTCGTATGACCGGCATTCTGCATGCCAAGACGTATTTGATGATTGACTACAACATCCGTGCGTCTGCGCTGGAAGAGGCATCCAAGCTCACCCCGGGCCTGTCTGGCCCGACCGTGTCGCCGCTGGCTAACGAGGATTGGGTAGCAGTTCGCGCGCTAGTCCCGAAGGCAGAGGCCAACCCGCTCATGGATGCCCTGGCGAAGATTGGTGCCGAGGCAATCTTGGCCTCGAATATCCGCATCGCGCGTATCTAGTGGAAGCTTGACCTGCTCGAGGGGTGAGGGGGGACCAACCACCTCGAGCGGGGACGCCACCTCGAGCGGGGGCACCATCTCACGCCGGGAGCTGTCCACTGCATTTTCACATCCACCTACCTCGACGTAGGTAGTAGGCTTAGCACTAAGCGTGCGCACGGCGTTAGCCGTACTGACATAGTCCCCTTATGCCGGAAAAGCGGCAGCTGCGCCAGCGCTGTAGTTTTGACGGTGTAACCAAGCAGCACCACGAATTGTGGTTCACACGAATTGTGGTTCATAAGACTGCGCCTACGAGAAGGGATCATGTCCATATGTCCGCAACGCGTACCGAGGTCGACTTGCTTGGATCGATGGAGGTTCCGGCAGAGGCTTACTACGGCATCCACACCCTGCGCGCAATCGACAACTACCAAATCTCAGGCAAGACCATCAACGATGTGCCCGAATTCATTCGTGGCATGGTGATGGTGAAGAAGGCCACGGCCATTGCCAACCAGCGTGTCCACACGCTGCCCAGCGATGTTGCAGACATCATCGTCGCCGCATGTGATGAAATCCTGGAAAAGGGACGCTGCATGGATCAGTTTCCAATCGATGTCTTCCAGGGTGGAGCTGGCACCAGTCTCAACATGAACACCAACGAGGTCATCGCTAACCTCGCTCTGGAACTGCTCGGCCTGGAAAAGGGCCGATACGACGTCATTCACCCCAACGATGATGTCAACCAGTGCCAGTCAACCAACGACGCCTACCCAACGGGTTTCCGTCTTGCTATCCACATGTCGCTGCTGAGCCTGCAGAAGCACTTCGATCCCCTGGTTGAGGCCCTACATGCTAAGGGTGATGAATTCAACGACATCATCACAATGGGCCGCACGCAGCTGCAGGACGCCGTTCCCATGACCCTGGGACAGGTTTTCCACGCATTTGCCCACAACCTTGAGGAAGAGCAGGAGTCCATCGCAACTGCGTCGGCACGCCTGCTGCAAATCAACCTGGGAGCAACCGCTATCGGTACCGGTGTGAATGCGCCGGCGGGCTACCGCGAGGCCGTGACCCAGGCGCTGCGTGAGGTCAGTGGCTTCAAGGTGACCTCTGCGAAGGACCTAATTGAAGCCACCAGCGATACCGGCGCCTACGTCAGCGTGCATGCATGCCTGAAGCGCGCAGCCATGAAGATTTCCAAGATGTGCAACGACCTGCGCCTGCTGGCATCGGGTCCACGAGCAGGACTGAATGAAATCAACCTGCCGGAGCGCGCCGCTGGGTCTTCGATTATGCCGGCAAAAGTTAACCCGGTAATCCCGGAGGTCGCGAACCAGGCCTGCTTCAAGGTCTTCGGCAACGACGTGACCCTGACCTGGGCAGCCGAGGCCGGTCAGTTGCAGCTAAACGTGATGGAGCCTGTCATCGGCGCATGCCTCTTCGAATCGATTGAACTGCTGCGCAACGCTACCGATACTCTGCGCGACAAGTGCATTACCGGCATCACCGCTAACCCGAAAGTCTGCCGCGGCTATGTGGAAAACTCCATCGGTATCGTGACCTACCTGAATCCGGTCATTGGCCACCACGAGGGCGATATGGTCGGCAAGGAAGCCGCTCGCACCGGCCGCTCCGTCCGGGACATTGTCCTCGAACGCAGGCTGATGGACGAGAAGGAGCTCAACCAGGTCCTGAGCACCGAGAACCTCATGCACCCGGAATATCGGGGTAAGCGCTATGTGGCAGGGGAGTCTCGCCTCGACGATCTGTCCTAAGCGGCAACAAGTCTAACGAGTGACTTTTCGGAGATACACATGTTAGTTGCCGTCCAAATCTTTATCGTTCTAGCAGCGATTGTCCTTGGCGCGCGTCTTGGTTCAATTGCTATCGGATTCGCCGGTGGGCTGGGCGTTTTGGCGCTGGGCATCACCGGGGTTCCGGTCACCAAAGACGACATTCCGTTCGATGTCATCGGCATCATTATGTCGGTAATCGCGGCAATTGCCGCTATGCAGAAGGCCGGAGGCATGGACTATCTCGTCCACATTGCCGAACGGTTGCTGCGCAAGAATCCGCGACACATCACCTACTGGGCCCCGGTTGTCACCTACCTGATGACACTGCTCGCCGGCACCGGCCACACCGCATTTTCCACCCTCCCAGTTATCGCCGAAGTATCCAAGGAGGGAGGCGTTCGCCCGTCCCGCCCGCTGTCCGTGGCGGTCATCGCATCTCAGTTGGCGATTACGGCATCACCCATCTCAGCGGCTGTGGTACTCATGGCTTCGCTCATGGAACCCCGCGGCGTTGGTTATCTCACACTCCTGGCGATTGTCATTCCTTCGACGTTCCTCGCCATCCTTCCGACCGCCTTTGTCACGAATCACCTAGGCAAAGAGCTTGACGACGATCCGGAGTATCAAAGCCGCTTGGAAAAGGGGTTAGTCTCCAAGCCACGTGGCCAGATGAGCGAATACGTGCCAACCAAGTCGGCCAAGTGGTCCGTGGCGATTTTCCTACTCTCGATTCTCGCGGTGATGGTCTACGCGACCATCAGCACTGAACAGGTCGGCCTCATCGCTGACCCCACGCTCCCACGAAACGAGGCGATCATGTCAATCATGTTGACCGCTGCCACCGTTATCGTGCTGGCCTGCAAGTTGGACGCGGCAACCATTTTGAACACACCGGTGTTCAAATCGGGCATGTCCGCCAGCGTCTGCGTTCTCGGTGTGGCGTGGCTGGGAACCACAATTATCAACCACTACATCGACGACATTAAGGCCGCGTCCGGCAGCCTACTGACCACAATGCCGTGGATGCTGGCAATCGTGCTCTTCTTCGCGGCCGCATTGCTGTACTCGCAGGCGGCCACGGCAAAGGCCATCATGCCCGCTGCACTCGCGGTGGGAGTTTCTCCCATCACTGCGATTGCTTCCTTCGCAGCGACTTCCGCGCTATTCGTACTGCCTACTTACCCGACACTCCTTGCCGCGGTGGAGATGGACGACACCGGCACAACCCGAATTGGCAAATACGTGTTTAACCACTCGTTCATCATCCCAGGCACCTTATGCATTGCCCTGTCCGTCGCGTTCGGTTTCGCCTTCGGCAGCGCACTGCTGTAGTGGGGGGGGGCTACCTAGAACACCGCATAGAGAAACTGACTAGGTTTATGCCAAAATCAAAGCTGTGAATTCCATTCACCTGCCATAAACCTAGTCAGTAACTTTTACTGGCACCGTTACCGCCGACGGCGGCACCCCGCGAAAGCTAACATCGCCGCGAGAGCCACCGCCATCCGCAGTTTTTACTCAGTGCCGCCATCACCGACAGCACCCGGCCAACCGGGGTACTCCGGTGTGACCCCGCCATAGGCAGGGCACATCTCCTGGAAAGAACACCACCCGCAGAGCTTGGACTTCTTCGGCACAAAGTCACCGTTTTCACCGTCGCGCACGATCGCCGACCACAAGTCGGCAATCTCCGCTTGGAAGGCCTCTAATTCTGTCGCGTTGGGACTCAGCACCAGGTCATCGGCGACCTTCAGGTACATCAACCGCAGCTGTTCCGGGATACGACCGGTGAGCCGCCACCACACCAGCGCGTAAAACCGCATCTGGAAGAGCGCCTCATCCTGGAAGTGAGGAGAGGGCTTCTTGCCCGTCTTGTAGTCGACAATCCGGACCTCACCGGTCGGGGCAATATCGACGCGGTCGATAAAACCACGAAGTGGCACTGACAATGGCACAGTCTGATCCGCATCCGGATCGATAACCAGCTGAACGAACTTTTCCATCTCGGCCGCATCGAAGCCCATGGGGTTTTCCATCATGAAATATCCCTTGAGCAGGCCGCGGCATTCGACCAGGAAGTCGTAGTAATCATCCTCCGGAACTAGCTCAATCAGTTCCTCGTCCTTTGCACGCATGTCCTCCCAGGTCGGCTTCAGACGCTTCACCGCTGCGGGGTAAGTGCGTTCTTCACGGGGCCAGGCATGCATCTGTTCGAGCACAGCATGTACCAACGTGCCCTTGACCTGCGCGACAGTCGACGGCTCCGGAATCTTGTCAATCGCACGGAACCGGTACTTCAGCGGGCACTGGCGGTAGTCATTAGCTCTCGACGGCGACAGCGCCAACTTAGAGCGGCGGGAAGGCTGAACAGCTGACTTAGAACTTTGGGCATTGTCGGGCATACTAGCCAGGTTAGAGTACCGCCCGGATTTGGCTGCACCCGACATGACCCGACCCAACCAAACCGAACCAGACCCAACCCGACATGACCCGACCCAACCAAACCCCAAAAGGAGCCCACACACCTATGGCATTGAGCGGACCATTCCAAGTCGGCGACCGAGTCCAGCTGACTGACTCGAAGAATCGCCACTTCACCGTCATCCTCGAGGAGGGTGGCAAGTTCTTCACTCACCGCGGCACCATCCTCCACGACGACCTCATCGGCGCCAAGGAAGGCACCACCGTCACCTCCAGCGAAGGCACCGTCTACCTGGCCATGCGTCACTTGCTGGTCGATTACGTCCTGTCCATGCCGCGCGGTGCTGCGGTGATTTACCCGAAGGATGCTGCACAGATCATCGTCGAGGGCGACATCTTCCCAGGTGCGCGCGTGTTGGAGGCCGGCGCTGGCTCCGGCGCGCTCAGCCTCAACCTGCTCCGCGCCATCGGCGCTGACGGGCAGCTTATTTCCTACGAGGTCCGCGAGGATCACATCGAGCACGCGGAACGCAACGTTGTCGACTTCATGGGTCACAAGCCCGACAACTGGGACTTGCGCCTGGGCGATCTCAACGAGGCCTCCGTCGAGTCGCTCGGCGGCCCGGTCGACCGAGTCATTCTGGACATGCTCGCTCCATGGGAATGCCTGGACACCGTTTCGAAGGTGCTTCAGCCTGGCGGCGTGCTCATGGTCTATGTCGCCACTGTTCCGCAGCTAATGAAAGTCATGGAGGGCATCCGCGCGCAGAAGTGCTTCACCGAACCACGCGCCTGGGAATCCCTGGTCCGCGACTGGAATGTTCAGGATCTCTCCGTCCGCCCGGCGCACCGTATGCAGGCGCATACCGCATTCCTGGTGTGGGCACGCAGGCTTGCCGACGGCACGGTGCCTCCGCGCCCACAGCGACGAAATCAAAAGAAGCTCTAGACCCGCCGCTTCGCGCTGGGAGGTGTAGCCGTCGTAAAGCGTGATGCGACACACGGTCTAAATCGACCAAGCAACAACGGCATCTGGCCCTATGGGTAATCTGGGATACATGACAACGCCGTCTGACAAAATCCGTGATCTTGAGCAGAAGAACTACAACCTCGGCATTCGTAATAATCGCCTGGTTGAGCTGTTGCGGGACTCCCGTAACAAGCTAGAGCTACTGCGCCAAGACATGGAGGACATGCTGGAGCCGCCTAGCACGTACGGTATTTTCCTTAAGCCGGGGCCGGAGAAAGGCACCGCAGAGGTTTTTACCGGAAATCGACGGATGCGCCTGCGGGTGCAGCCGGAGATTAATGAGCGGGCGCTTCGGCCGGGTGCGCAGGTGCGTCTGAATGAGGGCTCGATAATCGTGGAGGACTGCGGTTATCCGGAAAGCGGCGACATCGCCAATGTTCGTGAGGTGCTGCCGGATCGGGAGCGCATTTTGGCCTCGGATACTCACGGTGAGGAATTCGTGGTGTCTCTGGCGGGGGATTTGTCGCCGAAGCCGGGGGACTCGGTGATGATTGACCGCAAGTCGGGCTATGCGTTTGAGGTCATTCCGAAGTCCGAGGTGGAAAACCTGGTGCTGGAAGAGGTACCGGATGTCACCTACACGGATATCGGTGGTTTGGACAGTCAGATTGAGCAGATTCACGATGCCGTGGAGATGCCGTTCCTGCAGCCAGAACTGTTTGAACAGTACAACCTGCGTCCGCCGAAGGGTGTGCTGCTCTACGGCCCTCCCGGCAATGGTAAGACGCTGATTGCCAAGGCTGTGGCTAATTCGTTGGCACGCAAGATTGCGCTATCCCGAGGCAAGAGCGAGGCGGAGGCGCAGCGGGCGCAATCGTACTTCTTGAATGTCAAGGGCCCGGAGCTGCTGAACAAGTTCGTGGGTGAGACCGAGCGTCAGATTCGCCTGATTTTTGACCGCGCTCGCGACATTGCCGAGGATGGCAAGCCGGTAATTGTCTTCTTCGATGAGATGGACTCGATTTTCCGCACTCGTGGTTCGGGCATCTCCTCGGATATGGAAAACACAGTGGTCCCGCAGCTGCTCAGTGAACTTGACGGTGTGGAGGGGCTGGAAAACGTCATCGTGATTGGTGCCACCAACCGCGAGGAGATGATTGACCCGGCAATTCTGCGCCCAGGACGCTTGGATGTGAAAATCCGCATTGAGCGCCCGAATGAGGCTGCGGCGAAGGATATCTTCCGCAAGTACTTGACTCCAGAGCTGCCGTATAGCGCAGCCGAGGTGGAAGCGCGCGGTGGGGTGGAGCAGAATGTCGCACACCTCATTGACCAGGTTGTTGAGCGGATGTACGCCAAGACGGAAGAAAACGAGTACGTGCGGATTCGCTATGCCGATGGCACCAGCGAAGTTATGTACTACCGCGATTTCAACTCCGGCGCGATGATTTCCAACATCGTCGACCGTGCGAAGAAGTCCGCCATCAAGTCGGTTATCGCTGGCGGCGAGGCTGGTATTAGCTTGGATCACCTGCTGTCTGCAGTGGCGGAGGAGTTCGCGCAGAACGAGGACCTGCCAAACACCTCGAACCCGGATGAGTGGGCTCGCATCTCCGGTCGTCCAGCGGCGCGCGTTGCCTCGGTCGAGGTGATTCGCCATGGCTAAATCCGCCGCCAGTTCTGCACAGTCGAACCGCTTCTTCGGCACGGAGATTGAGTACGGCATTTCCAGCCCGGACAACCCGGATGTCAGCCCAATTCTCACCTCCACGCAGGCCGTGCTCGCTTTCGCGCATGAGCAGGAGGAGGGCCTGTCGGGGCGCATCCGCTGGGATTACGCACCAGAGTCGCCACTGCGCGACAGCCGTGGTTTCGACCTGCGCCGTTACCACCAGCCACCGATTGTTGACCCGAATGCCGTCGGCGCTGCAAACCTGCTGGTGCAAAATGGTGCCCGTTTCTACGTCGATCACGCGCACCCGGAGTACTCCTCACCGGAGACGGCAACCGCCCGCGAGGCGGTTATCGCTGACCGCGCAGGTGACAAGATTATGCTGCGCGCAGCTCAGCTTGCCGCCGAAGCCACCGATGCTGAGGGCAATCCAGGTCCGATGCTGAAGCTCTACCGCAACAATGTCGATGGCAAGGGCGCCTCGTATGGTGCCCACGAGAACTACCTTTTCTCCCGAGAAACCGAGTTCGATGACATCGTCGCCGGTCTGACGCCGTTTTTCGTCACCCGCCAGGTGTTCACGGGCGCTGGTCGCGTGGGTCTGGGGCAGACGGGGCAGGAGTCGGGTTTCCAGATTTCGCAGCGCGCGGACTACATCGAGACTGAGGTCTCGCTGGAGACCACTTTGAACCGCGGCATCATCAACACCCGCGATGAACCACACGCAGACTCCGATCGCTTCCGCCGCCTGCACGTCATCATCGGTGATGCCAACATGAGCGAGGTCGCCACCTTCCTCAAGCTGGGCACCACAGGTTTGGTCATCGACGCCATCGAGGACGGCGTGCGTTTCGACGACCTGCAGCTCCGCAACCCCGTCGAGGCCGTCCATAAGGTCTCCCGAGACTTGACTTGCACCGAGAAGCTGCAGCTGGCAGACCATGTCACGTGGATGTCCGCAGTGGAAATGCAGTACGAGTACCTGCGTCGCTTGGAGAGCTACGACCAGCAGGGCGACGTCGTCAAGCTCTGGCGTGAAGTGCTCGACGTGCTTTCCGACGACCCCCGCAAGGCAGCCCATCTGCTGGATTGGGTGGCGAAATACAACCTCATGGAGGGCCTGCGTACCCGCCTGGGCGCGGGCTGGGACCACCCGAAGTTGGCGTTGATTGATATTCAGTACTCGGATATTGACCCTGCTCGTGGGCTGTACCATGCGCTGGTGCGCCGCGGTTCGATGCGCACACTCGTGACCGAGGAAGAAGTCGACCGAGCGGTTGAATACGCACCGGAGTCTACGCGTGCGTATGTACGCGGTGGCATTCTGCGCCGCTTTGGCAAGGATGTCGTCGCGGGCAGTTGGACCAGCTTGGTGGTGGACACCGCGGGGGTGTATCGGAGCACTCGTGACGTGGAGTCGCCTGGAATTACGCTGGCCTACATTACGCTGGATGAAGTTGACCGTTTCACTGCCGCAGAATGCGGTGACGTGTTGGAGTCTGCGGAGACAGTGGCCAAGGTGGTTGAGCATCTGCGTACTCTCGGGGCTATCCGCGAACAATAGGCACACATAGTGCAGTAATAGAGCAGTAATACTCAAAAGTTCATTTTTAAGGAGCAATATCATGGCTGGTAACACTCAGGTTTTCGGCGGCGGTTCCGGCGGAGGCGACGAGGAAGAGTTCGGCGAGGTCGCTGGCGGCGGTCAGGCTCAGGAGCACGTTGCAGCTGCTGACGACCTGCTGGATGAAATTGATGGTCTGCTGGAGAACAACGCCGAGGAGTTCGTGCGTTCGTATGTCCAGAAGGGTGGCCAGTAAAAAGTGACTGACCAGCAGGTAGGGCAGCAGGAGCCGGAAGCAACGCCGACACCGGTACCGGCACAGGCGTTGACCCGACGCATCACCGGTATTGAGACCGAGTTCGGCATCACTCTGACGCTGGATGGCTCGCGCCGTCTGGGACCGGATGAGATTGCCCGCTACATGTTCCGCCCGGTGATCGCTAAGTACGGGGCAACCAACATTTTCACCCCCAATGCTGGTCGTATGTACCTCGATGTCGGAAGCCACCCGGAGTACGCTACCGCTGAGTGCGATTCGGTCTCGCAGCTGGTAGCGTACGACCGCTCGGGCGAGGTCATCTTGAATGAACTCGCTGAAAAGGCTGAAGCAGAGCTTGCCGACGAGGGCATCGGTGGCAAGGTCTACCTGCTGAAGAACAACGTTGATACCGTCGGTAACTCCTACGGTTGTCACGAAAACTACCTGGTTGGACGTGAACTGGGACTGAAGTCCCTGTCCAAGCTGCTGCTACCTTTCTTGGTTACGCGACAGCTCATCTGTGGCGCGGGGAAGATTTTCCTGCCGTACCCAACCTCGCCGTATCACAACGATCCGATTCAGTACTGCTTCTCGCAGCGCGCGGATCATGTGTGGGAGGGCGTCTCCAGTGCAACGACGCGCTCCCGGCCGATTATTAACACTCGCGATGAGCCACACGCGGACTCCAACCGATTCCGCCGCTTGCACGTCATCGTGGGCGACTCCAACATGAGTGAGACGACGACTGCGCTCAAAATTGGCTCCACTCAGCTGGTACTGGAGATGATTGAAGCCGGCGTGAAGTTGCCGGACTTCGAAGTCGCCAACGAAATCAAGTCCATCCGTGCGGTGAGCCGCGATATGACCGGCAAGGCCGAGATTCCACTGCGCAGTGGCGAAACTGCCACCGCACTGCAGATTCAACGCGAGTTCCTGGACGCTGCGACGGAGTGGCTGAAGGTCCGCGAAGAAAACATGGTCAATGAAGACAAGGGCATTGCCGGGGCCGGCACGTCCAACGAGGAAATGGGCCGCATCGTCGAGCTGTGGGGTCGCGCGCTGGATGCCGTGGAAACCGGTGACTGGTCTCTCATTGAGCACGACATTGACTGGGCCATTAAGTACTCGCTCATGAAACGCTACCTGGATCGCGGTCTAACGCTGGAGGACCCCAAGCTTCATCAAATCGACTTGGCCTACCACGACATCCGTCCCGGCCGAGGCATCTTCCGTGCGCTGGAAGCCCGTGGCATTGCCTCGCGGTGGATCACCGATGAGCAGGTCGCTGAGGCAGTCCGCATCGCACCGCCAACTACTCGTGCGAAGCTGCGCGGTGATTTCCTCGTTGCAGCTGAAGACTCCAGTTTGAAGACCGTCGTGGACTGGACACACCTGAAGATTTCCGGTGACGATCCCATCTCCACCATGCTCGGCGACCCCTTTGCCACGGAAAACAATGAGGTCAATGAGATGATCGAGATTCTGACGGCCGCGAAGAAGACCTCGGATACGGATCCGGAAAACTAGTTCCGCCCCCGGAAACTGCCCCAGGAAAAGGAGCCCCACAGTCGTGTCTGTCCCACCGGTATCGGAAAGCCCCGGATCCGCTGCAATCAGTGAGAACCAACGCCAGGTTCAGCTGCTGTTGGCGCTTGCCGACGACACCGGGTGGGTCAGCGAGTCGTGGATCTCCAAACATGTCGAGGGTTACTCCCGTGTTTCCGAGGATTCCCGGGCTCGTTATTTACGTGCGGACACCGCGGCACTCCTGGCAGCCGGGGTCCCGGTGGAGGTTTCGTCGTCAAGCGCGGGCGATAAGGTCAAACGTCTGCGCCTGAACAGACTACGGTGGCCCCAGCACGACCCCGAGTTCACTGAAGCGGAGGCTTCGGTGGTTTTCCAGGCGGCGAATGCGGCGTTTGGTTCGGAGGAGCTGAGCTCGACGGCTGTGGCGGCGTGGCGGAAGCTCGCATCGTTTGCGCAGCGCAGCGCCATTGCGAAGCCGGATGAGTCGGTGGTGGTGGCCGATGCGGTGGATATGAGTCGAGTGGATTTCAGCACACTGCTGACCGCGATGACCTCGCCGCGCCGGACAGTGGAGATGTGGTACTCCCGCCAGTACGGCGTGGATGATGAACTGCGCATGCTGGAGCCGTGGGGTCTGATTAACCTGCGCGGGCGCTTTTATGTGTTGGGCTTTGATCCGCAGCGTGAGGCCGCGCGTATGTTCCGGCTCAGCCGTATCCGCGATGTGTCGGATACAGGGACGTCGGCGACCCAGCCAATGCCCGATGGTGACTTGCAACAGATTGCGGAAAACATGTTGCACCGCGGTGGCAAGACCTATCAGGCGGTTGTTCGTATCGCTCCGAATACCTGCGCTGATGTGGTGATGAAAGCGACCGCGTTGGGGGATGGGCGCTACGAGCTGCCAGCGGCACCTGTGAGTGAGATTGTGTCCACAGGTTTGAGTTACGCACCGGATTTGATTGTGGAATCACCTGAAGAGGCACGGTCGGAGATTATTGCTCGGTTGGAGCAGGTACTCGCTCGCCATGGCGGTTCGAATGGTGCGAAGAACGCTTTGGAGGGCAACTAATGACAGTGCATGCAGCCCGGGAACTGGACGCAGGTGTCAGTGTCGACGAGTTGTTGGCGGTCGTACCGTACTTTTCGCAGCACCGTTCAATGACAGAGGCCGCTACCGAACTGGCCATACCTTTTGCCCGAATTCGGGCAATCGTGGAACAGATTGCAGATATTGACCAGCCGGGACTCCTCGGAGTGCGGGCTTTTGAAGTTGATTACCGCAACAGCTTTGATGTCCGTATTCGCCCTCAGGCAACGGTGCTCAGCCAGCCACGTGCGCTCACAGCCGAAGAAACCGCGACCTTGCTGCTCATCCTGGAAACCATCGAGGACTCCGCAGCCACCACTTCCTCCAAGGCCGCGCAGACGGCCGCGACAAAACTACGCAGTGCTCTGGGAATAAACGTCCCCATCATTGACTCGACCGCTGCGGAAAATGGCAAGGCCTTTTCCTTTTCTGAGCAGATTTATTCCGCGCTGCATCAGCGCAAGGTGTTGAAGGTGCGCTACCGGAATGCCTCAGGGCAGATTACAGTCCGTGAGCTTGACTGTGTCAACGTTTATACAGTTGAATCCACGACGTACCTCCGCGCTGTGGACCGTGCGCAGGAAGACCGTCGCCAGAAGAGCTTCCGCGTCGACCGCCTGGAGGCCGCCGAGGTCCTCGACACTCCCGCCGGTTTCCACCGCCCAGAGCCTGTCGATATCCGTGATCCCCACGCCTTTGGTGCGGAAACGGGAACGTCCGAATGGGCAAGTGTGCTTATCGACGCCGACGCCACCTGGATCGCAGACTATGAACCGGTCTTCTTTACCGAAGATGAGGGAGAAGAAGAGGATACCGAACTGGTCTCTGACCAAGGCTTAGGGCAGTCGGAATATGTCGCTGACGTGCCGATGTCCGACTTGGCCGCAACAGTCTCCTTTGTGCTCCGCCGTTCACCGAGCGTAACGGTCGCTGAGCCCTTAAAATTGAAAAACGCCGTTGTTGCGCGAGCCCGCGAAGCTTTGGCAGAGTATGGTCGAAACGACAAGGCTTAAATCAAAGCTTTAATCGCGCACGATGTGGCAACTTGCCACTTGTATTTGTATTCATTCGAAAGGTCTCTAAGCGGATGCCGAACCTAGGTCCCTGGGAAATCATCATTATCCTGGTCGTTCTTGTCTTGCTCTTTGGTGCAAAGAAGTTGCCGGATGCCGCACGTTCGCTCGGCCGCTCCATGCGTATCTTCAAGTCCGAAGTCAAGGAAATGCGCAACGATGACGAGCACCAGGAGCAGGCTGCAATTCAGCAGGCTCCGCAAGCCCAGCCACAGCAGCCGTACCAGCCGCAGCAGCAGTACCAGCAGCCGGCACCGCAGGCTCAGCCGCAGCAGCCGTACCAGCCGCAGCCTGGCCAGAACAACCCTGGCCAGCCGCAGCAGTAGTAGAAGGCCGGTTGAAGCGTGACTTCAGCTACATCCACATCACGTCCTCGGAAGCGCCAGCGTAGGCGCAATCCCGAGGGCGTGATGACTATTGTCGAGCACATTCAAGAGCTCCGGCGTCGCCTCGTTCTCGCCCTCGCTGGTATTGCCGTTGGCACTGTTGTGGGCTTTATCTGGTATCAGACCGCCTTTACCATTGGTCAGTTCCGCATACCGTTTACCTCGGTCAATGTTGGCCCTGTGCACTTTAAGTCCCTGGGTGAGTTGCTCAAGGATCCGTACTGTCAGCTTCCACCCGAGATGCGTCTCGGCGGCGGTGAGGGCGCGGAGTGTCGTCTGCTGGCGACCAGTCCGTTTGAAATGTTCATGCTGCGTCTGAAGGTCGGTGCGCTGGCCGGTCTGGTGATGTCGTCGCCATGGTGGCTCTACCAGATTTGGGCCTACATCACTCCCGGCTTGGTTCGGAAGGAACGCCGCACCACGCGCAGAGTTGTGACTGCCGCCGCGCTGCTGTTTGTCATGGGTTCCGTCCTGGCCTACTACGTTGTCGCCATCGGTCTGGAGTTCTTGCTCCAGATTGGTGAAGAGACGCAAATTTCTGCACTCACCGGTTCGCAATACTTCGGTTTCCTCTTGGCGCTCATCGTCTGCTTTGGCGTGAGCTTTGAGGTTCCGCTTTTCCTGGTCATGTTGAACATGGCCGGTGTCGTTACCTACGAGAGCATCAAGGACAAGCGCAGCATCATCATTATGTCGCTGTTCATCTTTGCGGCCTTCATGACTCCGGGGCAGGAACCAATATCCATGGTCGCAATGGCAACGGCACTGACGTTGCTGGTGGAAATCGCAATCCAGATTTGTCGTCTCCATGACCGTCGTAAAGCAAATGAGCGACCTGATTGGTTGGACGTCGATGACGAGCAAGGCTCCGGACCCATTACAGCGTCCGGCCCGATTGGCTCCGCCGGCGGTATCGGTGACGTGGGCGGCATTGACGCCCCGACTTCAGTAAGTGCGCCGACGTCGATTCAGCCGGGCGGCATGCCGACGGCATCAGCGGCCCCGACGACCTCTCCGGTCTCTGGCCCCACGCCAGTGAACGCGCCGACGCCGACGCGGGCATCCCAGATGCGTCCTACTCGCAATTCGCGTCCACCACGGCCACAGGGCATGATTCCGGAGACTCCGATGCCGACGCAGGACTTGCGAAATCGTCCGACGAGCGACTTTGATGATGTTCTCTAGCGCGGTTTATGACACTCTAGAGGCATGACTCTTCTCGGCGATTTCGTCAGCCAACAGGATTTCGACCTTGACGACTTTCAGCTCCGCGCCTGCCAATCAATTGAGGCAGGGCGGGGCGTTGTCGTCTGTGCACCCACCGGCGCGGGCAAGACTATTGTTGGCGAATTCGCTATTTATGCAGCTCTTGAGCGTGGCGGCAAGTGCTTTTACACCACACCTATCAAGGCGTTGAGCAATCAGAAGTACCACGACCTAGTCGAGGACTACGGCGAAGGCCGCGTGGGCCTGCTCACTGGCGACACTTCGATTAACGGCGACGCAGACATCGTGGTGATGACCACCGAGGTGCTGCGCAATATGATTTACGCGAACTCGCCGACGCTGAAGAAGCTCACGCATGTGGTGATGGATGAGATTCACTACCTCGCTGACCGCGAGCGCGGCGCTGTGTGGGAAGAGGTTATTTTGAACCTCGACCAATCCGTGGCCGTCATCGGTTTGTCGGCGACGGTGTCCAACTCCGAGGAGTTCGGTCGCTGGCTTTCCACGGTGCGCGGGCACACGGACGTTATTGTCACGGATCTGCGCCCGGTTCCGCTGCATCAGCACATGCTGGTGGGAAACCGGCTCTATCCACTCTTCGAGGCGAAGTCGGTCAAGGTCAATCAGGACCTGTTGGAGGCGTGCCGTCGTGCCGAGTTCGGCTACGGCGACGCTGGGGCCAGGGAGCGCTACCAGTACAAAAAGCACAAGGGCGGTGGGCGCTCGTATAGCTGGGGCGATAAGGGGCAGCGCAAGTTCCGTCCGCCGAAGCGCGGCGATGTTATCCGCATGCTCGGCTCCATGAACATGCTGCCCGCGATCGTTTTCATCTTCTCCCGCGCGGGCTGCGAAGGCGCGCTGGCGCAGGTCGGTGCTACGCGCGCAGAGCTCACTGACCGGGATGAGCAGGAGCGCATCGCCAAGATTATCGATGACGGTGTTGCACACATTCCGAAGGAAGATCTGCAGGTTCTCGGTTTCCTGCGCTGGCGCCGCATTCTCATCCGTGGTTTTGCGGCGCACCATGCGGGCATGCTGCCTGCGTTCCGGCACATTGTGGAAGAGCTCTTTAACGAAGGCCTGGTCAAGGTTGTCTTCGCCACCGAGACGCTTGCGCTGGGCATCAACATGCCTGCCCGCACGGTCGTGCTGGAGAAGCTGGTCAAGTTCAACGGCGAAGCACATGTGGATCTCACGCCGGGTCAGTACACGCAGATGACCGGTCGCGCTGGCCGCCGCGGTATCGACACTGTCGGCAATGCAGTGGTGCAGTGGGCCCCGGCAATGGATCCGAAGGCTGTCGCAGGGCTGGCATCTACGCGCACATACCCGCTGATTTCCACCTTCGCGCCGAGCTACAACATGAGCGTCAACCTCCTGCAGACGCTCGGTTACGAAGGCTCGAAGCGCGTCATGGAGCGCTCATTCGCCCAGTTCCAGGCGGATGGCGACATTGTCGGAGTCGCCGCCGAACTGTCCAAGGCCAAGCAGGAAGCCGCGGCCCTGCGTGCGGAATTGCTCGGCAGGGGAGCCGATGCGCACGCTGAAGGGGCGGAGGCTGAGGGGTCGTCGTCAAGCGAGGAAGGCAGTTCGCGTGACGACGAGCGCCTAACCCAGATGCTTGAATACCTGGATCTGCGCGCGAAGCTGACCCAGGAGGAGAAGAACGCCAAGCGCCGCAATATTGAAGACCGCCATACGGAAACAGTGACCGCGCTGCGCAGACTCCGTCGAGGCGAGGTTATTCCGCTGCCGAAGGGTAAGAAGGTGCAGTTGGCGGTGGTGTACCGAGAGGACCATTCGAAGTCGAATCCACGTCCCGGTGTCATCAGTGTCGGCGGGTTCGTGGGGCGTGTGGAGCCGCATATCTTCCCAGCGGCGCCGCAGACGGTCGGCGCGATTAAGCTGCCTCGGGATGCGGACCGGCATCCGCGACGTGCGCTCGGAATTGTGCGCGCAGAGATTGGCCGCAAGGGGCTAAAGGGACCAAAGAGGCTGAAGCGTCGCACTGGTGGCAACTCGCCGGCGGTGAGGAAGTTGCGCCAGGAGCTGCGCGAGCATCCGCTACATGGCGATCCTGCGGTGGAGACGATGGCTCGTCACGCCGATACGCTGCGGCAGGCCGAGGCGCATGTGGCCAAGCTGCAAAAGCGCGTCGATTCCGCCTCGGATACATTGGCGCGCACATTCGACCGCATGCTGCAGTTGCTAACACAAATGGACTACGTGGAATGGCGGGAGGGCGCGGAGCCGACAATTACCGAGGAAGGCCTGCGGCTGGCGCAGATTCACAACGGCTCGGATTTGCTGGTGGCCACGTGTCTGCGCCGCGGTATTTGGGATGACCTGGACCCCGCGGAACTGGCCGGTGCGGTGTCGAGCTTGGTCTTTGAAAACCGCAAGGCCAGTCAAGGCAGTGACGAGGTGCCTACCGAGCCGCTGGCCAAGGCGCTGGGGAACACCTACCGCATCTGGGAGGAACTGTCGGAGGATGAGCGCCGTTACCGGCTGCCGGTAACGGACTTGCCGGATATGGCTTTTGCTACGGCAATTCATCAGTGGACTGCGGGTGCACCGCTGGGGTACTGCCTGCAAGCCGCCGCCGAGAGTGGCGCGGAGCTGACTCCAGGTGACTTTGTCCGCTGGTGCCGTCAGGTCATTGACCTGCTGCAGCAGATCAAGAAGACGGGCTACTCCACGGACATTCGCGACAAGTCCGCCGAGGCTATTCAGGCAATTCGCAGGGGCGTAGTGGCGCTGAACAATTAGTTGCCGGTTACGTTGGTCAGCCGAAGCCTCGTCGCCCCGAGGCCACTCAACCGGCGACGGGCACAGGCCGACGGGTACAGTTGGCAACTATGAGCAACGGTATCTTTAGCTTTGACATCTATCAGCAGCGTCTGGATCGCACTGCGGAGCTACTCCGCAGCCGCGATGCGGACGCTGCAGTCTTTGGAACCGGCGCTGACCTGCAGTATCTCATTGGTTCTGCGGTCACTTCGCATGAACGCCTGACCGCGCTGGTGGTCACTGCATCCGGCACCACCACGTTGGTACTGCCCGCCGTGGAGCGCGGGGATCTGCCGCTGTGCGCTATCGGTGATCTCAACGCCGATGTGGTGTTGTGGGAAGACGGAGAGAATCCGCACCGCATTGTCGCCGACTTGGTGGGCCACGTGGGCACCCTCGCAGTGGGAGCCTCTTTGACCGCTGACCACTTGATTCCCATTCAGGATCTCACCAGAGCTAAAACTGTGTTGGCCGGAGACCTTCTGAAGGAACTGTTCATGCGCAAGGACGCCGCTGAGATTGAACAGCTGCGCGAGGCCGGCGCCGCTATTGACCGCGTTCACGCTCGTGTGCCGGGCATGCTGCGCGCAGGTCGCACTGAGCGCGAGGTCGCCGACGAGATCTCGGCTGCCATCCTGGAGGAGGGGCACGTCGCCATTGACTTCGTCATTGTCGGCTCCGCTGAAAATGGCGCGAATCCGCACCACGATTTCTCCGACCGCGTCATCGAGGAAGGCGACGTGGTGGTCGTCGATATCGGAGGCACCTTGCCGCTTGGCTACCACTCCGATTGCACGCGCACCTATGTCGTCGGCAAGCCGGGGGAGAAGGAAGCTGCAGCGTGGACGGCTCTGCGCAAGGCGCAGGAAGCTGCCGTGGCGGCGGTGCGCCCCGGTATAACGGCTGCAGAGATCGATGCGATTGCGCGCAATAGCCTCACCGCTGCGGGCTACGGCGAGTACTTCATCCACCGCACTGGTCATGGCATTGGCCTGTCCACGCATGAAGAGCCGTTCATTATGGCTGGCAATGAGCTCAAGCTCGAGCCTGGCATGGCGTTTTCGGTGGAGCCGGGTGTGTACCTGCCGGGTGAGTTCGGTATGCGGCTGGAAGACATCATCGTTGTCACCGAAGACGGCGGAGAATCGGTCAATAATGGTCCGCACGATTTAATTACCGTCTAATCGAGGTTTAGAGGAAAGGTATTTTCTAGCGCATGGGACACGTACTCGTTCTTGGTGCCACCAGCGAGATTGGCGGGGAAGTTGCCGCGCGACTGGCCAACCACAACACCTTCACGCTCGCTGCGCGCCGCACTGAGGCGCTCGACGGCATTGCCGGTCGGCTCATCGACTCCGGTGCCGTCGCGGTGCACCGCATCCACTTTGATGCCGATGACATCGCGGCACACCGCCAGTTCGTCGAGCACGCCTGGCAGCACGGTCCCATCGACACGGTGATTGTCGCGTTCGGTATCCTCGGTGATCAGCGGAAGTGTGAGGAGTCCGGCGAGGCTGCTGCGGCAGTCATTCATACCGACTTCACAGCACAGGCATCGATTCTCACTGAGCTTGTCGCGCGCATGGAGTCCGACATCGCCTCCGGCACGCTGCCTGTGCGCGATAAGGTCGCGGGCCGCATCATGGCCTTTTCCTCTATCGCAGGTGCCCGCGTGCGCCGCGCCAACTACGTCTACGGTTCGGCGAAGGCCGGTCTCGATGGTTTCCTCCAGGGCATGCAGGACCGCCTGCACGGGAGCCATATTCAGCTGACGATTGTCCGGCCGGGCTTCGTCATCGGCCGCATGACCGAAGGCATGAAGCCAGCGCCGATGTCCTCGCGCCCCGCCGAGGTCGCGGAGGCCGCCGTCACTGCTTTCGACGGTCGGAAGCCCCACGTCTGGGTGCCGCGTAAATTGGCATTGCTCGCACGCGCCACACATCTGACTCCGCGCTGGATTTGGCGGAAGATGCCCCGATGAGCCCAAAGCTTCGCGTCGTCGGCATCGGCTGCGACGGGTACCCTGGCCTATCCGCCCGCGCTGTCGAGGCGTTGTCGTCGGCTCGCCGCATCATTGGCTCTCCCCGTCAGCTCCATTTGCTTGCCGACGTCAACCTGGACGCCGACCTCTCACCTTGGCCAGGTGGCTTCTGGAAGGATTGGCGGGCCACCCTGGCAGATATTGACCCCGCAGTCGATGTCATCCTCGCCAGTGGCGATCCCATGTTCCACGGTGTCGGCGTGTCCCTGGTCCGGGAGCTCGGCCGTGGCGCCGTGGAGGTTATTCCAGCGCCATCGTCAGCCTCATTGGCCTGCGCTTACCTCGGCTGGCCCTTGCATGACACTCCGGTGATTTCGCTGGTGACAGGCGAGCCGGGGCTACCTGGTGCCGCGCGTGTCGTACCGGTAGCGGATTCACTACGGCCCTTCCTGGTGCTGTGCCGAAACGCGGACTCAGTGAAAGAGGTCGCTACGGTTTTAGCCGACCGCCCAGACACCAAGCTCACCGCGCTGACCAATCTCGGCGGCACGGAAGCTACAGGGCTGCCGGAGTCCGTTGCCGCAGGCACGGTGGCGAACCCACCAGTTCCAGCTGGCAACCTCACGGTGCTGGCGGTGGAGCCGTCGGGAAGCGCGCGCGGCTGGCTGCGCGACGGTGACTTTGATTCAGATGGCCAGCTGACGAAGGCGCCGATTCGCCAAATGACGGTCGCTGCGTTGGATCCGCGGCCGGGAGCGCTGCTGTGGGATGTCGGCGGTGGCACGGGGTCGATTGGCATTGAGTGGGCTCGGCACGGCGGACGTGCGGAAATTTTCGAGCGCGATGCTGTTCGTGCAGAGCGAATTGCTAAGAATGTGGCGGCTCTGTCTGGCAATGTGACCGTCCACCGCGGAGCGGCACCAGCGGTGTTGGCGGACTCGAATCTTCGCCCAGATGCCATTTTCATCGGCGGAGGTCTCACTGCTGACGGAATGATTGAAACCTGTTGGCAACGCCTTGCCCCGGGAGGCACCATCGTCGCAAACACCGTGACGCTGGAGTCGGAGGCTCTGCTGTGGCAGGCGCGTCGCGACTATGGCGGGGATGTCACCCGGCTTTCCGTGGAGCGCGCAGGTGCAGTCGGCAGTTTCACTGCGTGGCGCCCTACGTTGCCGGTGGTGCAGTGGGTGGCGGAGAAGCCAGTAGAGCCTGCGCTACCATAGACGTAATTTCTCTGTCTAGAAAATATTGAGGACTCTGTAACTCACAATGACTGTGTATTTCATCGGTGCAGGCCCGGGGGCAGCGGATTTGCTGACGCTGCGCGCGGACCGGCTTATTCGTTCCTGCCCAGTGTGCCTTTACGCGGGATCGATTGTCCCGCCTGAGGTGCTGGAACACTGCCCCGAAGGCGCAGAGATCATCAACACCGCGCGAATGCCGCTGGATACCATCATCGAAACCATTCAGGCAGCGCATGCGGCGGGCAAGGATGTCGCACGCCTGCAGTCCGGCGACCCGTCGGTGTGGTCGGCGCTGGCAGAACAGGTCCGTCGTCTCAGCGAGCTCGGCATTGACTACGAAATCGTTCCGGGTGTGCCGGCATTTTCCGCGGCGGCGGCCGCTCTGGGCCACGAGCTCACGGTGCCAACTGTTGGCCAGTCGGTGGTGCTGACTCGTATCTCCGGGCGCGCTTCCAAGATGCCGGAGGGCGAGACCCTGGAGAACTTCGGCCGCACGGGCGCAACTCTGTGCATTCACTTGGCCGCCCACGACATCGATCGTGTGGTCGAGGAGCTCACCCCGCATTATGGTGAGCACGGTCCGGTGGCAGTCGTGGCTTTCGCATCCCGTCCGGAACAGGTTATTCTCCGCGGCACGCTGTCTGATATCGCGCAGCAGGTCAAGGATGCAGGTGTGACTCGTACGGCTGTCATCATTGTCGGCAAGGTGCTCACCGCCGAGGCGTTCCCGGATAGCTACCTCTACAGCGATGATCGTCCACGCGATGAACACGGACGGACCATTCCATGCGTGCACTAATTCTGGGTGGAACTGCTGAAGCCCGCGCCCTGGCCAAGCGCTTAGTGGGCGAGGGCTGGTTTGTCACCTCTTCACTGGCCGGTCGCGTTTCTAACCCGAAGCTGCCCGTCGGCAATGTCCGCATTGGCGGTTTTGGCGGTCCCGCAGGACTGACTCGGTGGCTCATCTCCGATGCCACTGAAGTCATCATCGATGCCACGCATCCGTATGCAGAACAGATCAGCGAATCTGCTGCTGAAGCTGCCCGAGCCACCGGTATTCCGCTTGTTGCGCTGCATCGCCCTGCGTGGGAGAAGCAGCCTGGCGACAACTGGATTGAGGTGTCCTCCATGCAGGAGGCCGCGGACGTTGTTGCCGACCGTTTCTACAGCCCGTTTCTCACTATTGGCCGTCAGCAGCTTGCTCCATTTGCCGGTGATTCCAACGGCCGTTACCTCATTCGCTGTGTGGAACAGCCCGCGCCGCCGCTGCCGAAGAATCGGAAGATTATTCTCAGCCGTGGGCCTTACGATGTCGCAGCGGAGCGCAAGCTCATGCGGGATTACGCCGTGGACTGCGTGGTAACCAAAAACTCCGGTGGTGCTGCTACTTACGCCAAGATTGAGGCAGCCCGCGACCTGAAGAAGCCGGTCGTTATCGTGCAGCGCCCGCAGCTGCCCGGCGCGGATATCGCCACCGTCGCCACAACGGTGGATGAGGCGTACAACGCCGTCATCCGCCGGGCATAGCGGCTAACGCAGCAACTCGCCAGTTCCGCTGGTGCCGCCCTCACCGTAGTGGCGTGCGGTGTAGACCCGAGTGGTCTTGCCGGCACGATACGCCTTTGTCGACGACGAACCAATAATCACCATGGTCCGCATATCGACGACATCCGGGTCGAACTCCGCCAGCGTGGTCACGGTGACGTGTTCCTGCTCCGAGCCGACTGCCCGCGCCACAATCACAGGCGTTGTCGGCTCGCGGTATTCCAAAGCCAAGGCACGCAGCTCTCGAATCTGCCATCTCCGCGACTTGGAGGCCGGGTTGTAGACAGCAAACGCCATGTCCGCACCGGCTACAGCACGCACTCGCTTAACGACGACCTCCCAGGGCTTCAACCTGTCGGAGAGACTGAGCATCGCAAAGTCATGGCCAAGGGGAGCACCCACTCGACTTGCGACAGCCTGAGCAGCAGTCATGCCCGGCACGACTCGAACTGGAATGTTTCGCCACATATCGTCGTCAGCGACTTCCAGCACTGCGGCCGCCATGGCGAAGACCCCCGGGTCACCGGAACTGACCACCGCAACTCGACCTCCACGCTTGGCTATATCCAGCGCCATAGTGGCTCTCTCTGCCTCTACGCGGTTGTCGGAGAGGTGGCGGCGTTGCCCGGCGCGCTCAGGAACCCGGTTGATGTAGGTGGAGTAGCCAACCAGATCCGTGGCCCGGGCCAGTTCCTCAGTGACTTCTGGGGTGGTCCAGCGCTCCGCACCCGGGCCCAGGCCGACAACGATAACTTCACCGACCGCTGGGGTAGCCGACTCAGTCGCCGTATCGGTGGCTACACCGGTCGCCACATCATTAGCTGGCTCTGATGCTCCAGATACGCTCCGTTCAGTGCCGTAGACAGCGGAAGGCACGACGGCTACTGCAAAGTACGGAACTTTCTCCGGGTCTGCATCGACCAGCGGGTAGCTGGTGTGCTCATTCATCGTTGCTCGCTCGACAACGTAGGCGCGCTCGAGCATGCCTGCGGACTGCAACGCTGTGCGCACCTTCTCAACGTTTTTCCCCAGCTTCATAATGACTACACAGTCTGAGGCGTCAAGAACCGCAGCGATGCGCTCGGAATCGGCGGTGGCTGGGACAACGCTGACGATTTCGGTAGCCTCGCCGAGCGGCTGACCAATCTCTGCTGCCGCCGCAGTAATGCTGGCCACTCCGGGGACAATCTCAGTGGGGAAGCCCTCGCTGAGAGCGTGGTGCAGATGCTGGTACGAGCTATAGAGCATCGGGTCACCGAGCGAAAGCACTGCAACACTTCGTCCCTCGGCCAAGTGCTTGTGCAGGCGAGCAGTGGCCTCTGCATAGAAACCGGCGAGCTGCTCGCGATAGTCGGCTGGGCGCCCGGTGGTCACCGGGTATTGCAATTGTTCTTCCACGGCAGCGTCGTCACGCGCGTCAATCAGTTCGGCGGCGATTGAGCGCGCCGTGGAACGTCCGTGAGTGCCGGCATGGTAGGCGATGACATCGGCTGTGCGGATGATGTCGGCACCGCGGAGTGTAATGAGACCTGCGTCGCCGGGACCGAGTCCGACGCCGTAGAGATGACCAGGCTGAGCACTGTAGGAGCCGGACATGGTTTAGATGATCTCCTTTGCGGTGGCAATGGCATTGAGGGCAGCACAGGTGATAGCCGAGCCACCGCGACGGCCGGTGACGGTGATGTACTTCAGCTCTGGGTTTTCGGCACCGGAGTCGATAGTGACCTGCTTTGATTCCGCGGCACCGACGAAGCCCACTGGCATGGCCAAAATGGCAGCGGGCATGGGGAAGGAGCCCTCATTAATGCGGTTGAGCAGGTGGAAGAGGGCGGTGGGAGCGTTGCCGATGGCGACAACCGCGCCCTCTAGGCGTGGCTTCCACAGCTCCACGGCGGCAGCAGTGCGCGTGGTGCCGAGTTCTTGAGCCAGCTTGGGGACGCGCTCATCACGCAGCAGGCAGATGACCTCGTTGTCAGCAGGTAAGCGCTTGCGGGTAATACCCGAGGCGATCATGTTGACATCGGTGAAGATAGGAGCGCCTTCCTCGAGAGCCTGGCGAGCTGCGCGCACAGCTCCCGTGGAAAAGACGATGTCCTTGGTCAGGTCGGTCTGACCTGCTGCGTGAATCATTCTGACAGCGACGGTTTCCTCATCGGCATCGAAGCGGGAAAGATCGCTTTCTTCGCGAATGATGGCAAACGAGTTACGGTAAATATCCGCACCGTCGGTGTTGTACTCAAAGCGCTTCATAGGCTTAAAGCCTAGTCCACAGCAGTGACTTCGTATTCTCCGTCCCCGGTGGCGAGATAGTCGAAGTAACCGCCCTTGGGCTTGCCGCAGCGACGCTCACAACCGGAGAAGTGCACGCGCCCCTCGGGCAGTCGGCCATCAGCAATTGCGTGAGAAGCATCGCCGCGGGTGTCAGCCAGAGACTTTTTGCAGCCGGGGCGTCCGGTGCAGGCGCTGACGCGCAGCCAGGTGGACTTCCGGTCGAAGACCAGGCCATTGGGCGCCAATACCTTGACGACCTGTTCGGCAACTTCCTCTTCCAAATCGTGCAGAATCAGCGAGTACCACGGAGTGACGTGCACAGGAACTTGCGTATGCGAAATCGCACGGGCCAGACGCGCCGGGAGGACGCCAAAGCGCAGGCCAGCGGCCAGGCTAACCAGGCCATCCGGCTGGTCAATCCAACCGATCTGGCGGGACAGCCCGGCGGTGGCATCAAAGCTCTCAGCCGGGGTCGGCTCCTGGCGACGGACTCGGGCGCCCAATTCCTCGATTACAGCATCGGCAATGCGCTCGGCCGCATTGGCTTCCGCGATGCGCCAGGCTGAACCACGGCTGTCATTCCACACCTTCGCTGTGGTGATGAGAGCCTCCACGACGTCGTCACGCGAGACGACAAGCCCCGAGGTCGCGCCGCCAATGATGAGTTCGAACGTGCCCTCATCGTGGGCGACAACGCCGAAGTCGGGGCGCTCACCGAGCACGTCACCGCGGCCGTCGTCGAAAGCCATGAGTGTGCGACCTGGCAGTGTTGCCAGCGACGGCTCCGCGATGAGGGCCTTGTCGAACTCTTGAACCAGGTCGCGCACATCAGCTTTACCGCCGACGCGACCGGACAGCGGCGACTGAAGAACGTTGCGTACGCGGTCGTGGCTGGTGGAGGGAACCAGCTTCTCTTCTTCCGCGGCATCGGCGAATGCGCCGGTGTTGGTGATGCCACGGATCTGAACATTGCCGCGGGAGGTGAAGTGAATATCACCGTCGCCGAAATTCTCGGCCAAATCGGCGAGTACGGCGAAGCCCGGCGCGGGGAGAAAGCCTCCGGGGAAGCGCAGACGACCAATTGCGCCATCAGCTGCGATATGAACCTTGCGGCTGCCGGGGCAACCGTCCTGACGAGTGCGGGTTCCTTGATCAGATGCAGTCATACTCTCAAGAATACGCAAACACACACAGAGCTGAGCCCCCGAAAACAGGGGCACATTATCCAGCCCCTTTCCAGCCCAACGAAACCATCCTGAAGTGGAGTTTTCATACCCCTCCGCAAAAACATACAAATTCTTCACTGAAAATCCACCGATCTACCTTTTTAAAACCTTATTGTTTTCATAACCTAACTTCCTCTGAATTAAGGGAAGTTTTCATTGGGTTTTCAATCTGGGGTTATTCAGGAGATTTCATGCCACATCACGACGCTGAAGCACTCACGCACGAGGCACACGACACCGTCGGCACCGGCCGTGCCTCGACACAGACACGCTCTGCTTCACGACGAAACCGTCGCACAATCCGAACGGGAATCGGGGTAGCGCTAGCAGGTCTTATGACCATCGGCCTGGCTACACCTGCAAACGCACAGCCACTAAACATCCCGGGCCTATCGGATAGTGGGCTGGCGGATAAGGTGTCGTCGTCAAGCGCAAACCGCGAACTGCCTGGTTTCGGCCATGTACCGAACCCGAATATGGAGAGGCTACTCGGCATCGAGAAAGACGATGAGGAGTCTGGTAGCGAGGGCGCAGGCAGGCAGCTGACCCCGGAACAGGCTCGCGTGGCCGCAGCCTCTCCGCTGAATTCTCTGCCGCTGACCCCGTCGCGCACGGCAAATGCCGGCATGCTGGTCAGCAGTGAGGATGCCGAGATGATGGTGAACGACAAGCTGTGGAATGTGGATGCCAAGCGTATTCACTACAACTCCACGGATTCCCTCGGAAATCCCAGTGTGGACACAGCCCTTGTGGTGACGCCGAAGACGGAGTGGAAGGGCAGCGGTCCGCGTCCGGTCGTCGCAATCGCGCCGGGCACGCAGGGTGGCGCGGAAAAGTGCGACCCCTCGGTATCCTCGCAGACCGGCCTAAAGATTGAGTTCGGTCCGTTGGACATTATTGCTCCATACGAGACGATCCCGATGGTCGCGAACTTGAAGCGAGGCGCGACTGTGGTGATGATCGACCACCACCGCAATTCCCAGGGTAACCAGGACTACGTCGACAACATCGCCTCGGCACAGTCACTGTTTGATGCCGTGTCTGCCTCACACGAGCTCGGCGTGGACAAAAATGCGCCCGTGGGAATTTATGGCTACTCCCAGGGTGGCTCCGCAGCCGCTGCAGCCGCTGAGCGTGCAGGTGTCTACGCTCCAGAGCTCAACGTCGCCGCATCTGCCGCCGGCGGCCCGCCGTCCGATCTCGCAAACGTCCTCGACCAGATTGATGGCACTACGCTGACCGCCGCGATTGCACTGGCAATCAATTCTGTCCTGGATAAGGATCCGGAGCTGCGCCGAGTCCTCAAGGAAGAAATCAGCCCCGAAGGCAAAGAACTGCTGGACAACGTGGGCAACTACTGCGCGGGTGGCTTGGGTTTCCATCACTCGTTTGAAACCACTGACCAGTACACGACTAGCGGTGAGTCACTCAGCGAGATGATTAAGCGCTACGAGCCGGTACAGAAGGAACTCGCACGCCAGCGCGTCGGCAACTTCGTCCCAAATGCGCCGGTGTACCTCTACTCGGGTGAGCATGATGACATCATCCCCATCAACCAGGTTCGCAAGCTGCGCGATTCCTGGCTGAATCTCGGCTTCACCGACCTGGAGTACGTCGAAAACACGACTTCACCGGTGCTACCGAAGACGGGCATTAACCATATCGTTCCGATGCTCGCGGAACTGACTAATGCCACCGACTTCCTCTGGTCCCACTTCCCAGATCAGCCGGCGGAGCAGTCGCTGGAACTCTAGCAATAGCCCCTGCAGTAGAGTGATGGAGAAATCCACTGCCATGCCGCTGACGAGAAGCTCGGTGAAAATCCGCACGGTCGCGCCACTGTCACAGTCAGACCTCGTCATCGGTTAGAAGGCAGACTCCCGCCGACCGGGGACGCGTTGCTCCCCAGGAAGTGAATGACTACACCGTGATTCTGCTGCTGTCGACCTCGGATACCGACCTTCTGTCCGCCCGCGCGGCCGCTCAGGCCAACCCGGAGGTGTCCTACCGTTGGGCAAACCCGGCGCGTCTGCTCGACGATGATTTGCCCACGCTTGCCGACGGCGCCGATGTCGTCATCATCCGACTTCTCGGTGGCCGCCGCGCCTGGGAATCCGGCATCGACTACTTTGTGAACTCCGGTATTCCCACCGTCCTCGTCTCCGGTGAGCAGGCACCCGATGCCGAACTCACCGAGTATTCGACAGTTCCCGCAAACGTCGCCACGCAAACGCACATTTACCTGGCAGAAGGCGGCGCAAAGAACCTCGCACAGCTGCACAATTTCCTGTCGGACACACTGCTTCTGACCGGTCTTGGCTTTGAAGAGCCCACTCGCATGCCGGCCTGGGGTTTCCTGGAGCGCGACTCCAAGGTGGCCACGGAAGATTCCCGCGGCACCGTCGGCATTATTTACTACCGCGCCCAGCACCTGGCGGGAAATACGCACTACATTGAGGCGCTTGCTGACGCGGTCGAGGCTCGCGGCTACGTCGCCAAGCCTATCTTCGCCGCGTCCCTGCGCACCGCCAGCGATGAACTGCTGGCAGAGCTAGCTTCCTGCGACGCGCTCATCACCACGGTGCTCGCCGCTGGCGGCAACCGCCCGGCACTCGCGCAGGCCGGCCAGGACGATGACGGCTGGGATGTCGCCGCACTCGCAGACCTGAACATTCCCATCATCCAGGGTTTGGCCCTGACTTCGTCCAAGGCGGCATGGGAGGACAACGACGAAGGTCTGTCGCCGCTGGACGTCGCAACACAGGTCGCCGTCCCCGAATTCGACGGCCGCATCATCTCGGTCGCGTTCTCGTTTAAGGAAATCGACTCCGACGAGCTCATTTCCTACGTCCCGGATCTCGAGCGTTGCGACCGCCTGGCCGGCATCGCCACCCGTTACGCCGCGCTCCGCCACATCAACAACGCTGACAAGCGCGTCGCCGTCATGCTCTCTGCGTACCCGACCAAGCACGCCCGCATCGGCAACGCTGTCGGTCTGGACACACCAGCATCCACGTTGAAGGTGCTGCACGCGCTTGCCGACGCCGGATACAACCTCGGCGACACCACCAAAATCCCCGGATATGCCACCGCCGAGGATGGTGCCGATGAACCAGATGCGTTCATGCACGCCATCATCGAGGCCGGCGGCCAGGACCCGGACTGGCTGACCGAAGAGGTTATGGAGGCAGCCGAGCTTCGCCTGCCCGCTGCCACCTACGAGAAGTTCTTCGCTACCTTGCCGGAAGAACTTCGCTCCGACATGCAGGACAAGTGGGGTGCCGCGCCGGGCACCCTGTACGTCCACCCGGATACCCAGGACATCTACATTGCGGGCCTGACCTTCGGCAATGTCGTGGTCATGGTGCAGCCACCGCGCGGTTTCGGTGACAACCCGGTGGGTATCTACCACGACCCGGATCTGCCGCCGACGCACCATTACCTGGCCTGCTACCGCTTCCTGTCGCTGCCGCAGGCGGAGGGCGGTTTCGGCGCCGATGCCGTGGTTCACATGGGCAAGCACGGCAACCTGGAGTGGCTGCCGGGCAAGACCGTCGGCCTTTCCGCTTCCTGCGGCCCGGATGCTGCCATCGGCGAGCTGCCAATGATCTACCCCTTCCTGGTCAACGACCCGGGCGAAGGCACACAGGCCAAGCGCCGTGCTCACGCCACGCTTGTCGACCACCTCATTCCGCCAATGGCCCGCGCCGAATCCTACGGTGACATCACCCGTCTGGAACAGCTTCTCGACGAGCACCAGAACATCTCCGCCATGGATCCGGCCAAGCTGCCGGCCATCCGCCAGGAGATTTGGACGCTGCTGACCGCCGCGAAGATGGACCGCGACCTCGGCTGGGACGAGCGCCCGGACGAGGAGGTCTTCGATGACATGCTCATGCATGTCGACGGCTGGCTCTGCGAGATTAAGGACGTCGCCATCCGCGGTGGCCTCCACGTGCTCAGCCAGGCACCGGAAGACGAATCTCTAATCGGCACTGTGACCACCATGTTGCGCGCCCGCCAGCTGTGGGGCGGCAAGCAGACCCTGCCGGGCCTGCGCGAAGCTCTCGGCCTGGCCGAGGACGGCACCGATGAACGCCACGCTGTGGACTCTATCGATGCACTGGCTACGGCACTGGTAACCGCCGTGGTGAAGAATCCCGACCAACCAGTGACACAGATCGCGGCTGATGTGCTCGGCTCCGAGGAATTCGCCGATATCGCGGCACCAAACGGCCTCGATCAGGTTGTCGAGCTGCTGCAGTTCACCCGCGACGAAATTCTCCCGCGCCTGGCTGCTACCAGCGAGGAGATCCCGCGCATTCTTTCCGCTCTCGATGGCGAATTCGTTCCGGCTGGCCCCTCCGGTTCACCACTGCGCGGCCTGGTCAACGTGCTGCCAACTGCCCGCAACTTCTACTCGGTCGACCCCAAGGCGGTGCCGTCGCGCCTGGCTTGGGAAACCGGCGTCAACCTCGCCGATGGCCTGATTGAACGCTACCGCGCCGACCACGGCGAGTACCCGAAGTCGGTTGGCTTGTCGGTATGGGGCACTTCCGCCATGCGTACCTCGGGCGATGACATCGCCGAGGTGCTCGCGTTGATTGGTGTGCATCCGGTGTGGGATGACGCATCTCGCCGTATTGTCGGCCTTGAGCCGATTCCGCTGGAGGAGCTGGGCCGACCGCGCATTGACGTGACCGTCCGTATTTCCGGCTTCTTCCGTGATGCGTTTCCGCATGTTATCGACCTTTTGGATGACGCGTTTCAGCTCGTCGTCAAGCTTGATGAATCCGATGAGGACAACTACGTGCGCGCCCATGCGAAGGCCGACCAGCAGGAGCGCCCGCGCCGTATCTTCGGTTCCAAGCCGGGCACCTATGGAGCTGGCCTGCTGCAACTTATCGATTCCGGTTCCTGGCGCGATGACGCGGACCTGGCGAAGGTCTACACAACCTGGGGCGGCTACGCCTATGGCCGCGGCGTCGACGGGGAAGAGGCCGCTGACGACATGAAGACGGCCTACCGCCGTATTCAGGTTGCCGCGAAGAATGCCGATACCCGCGAGCACGATATCGCCGACTCCGATGACTACTTCCAGTTCCACGGCGGCATGATCGCCACGGTCCGTGCACTGACGGGTTCCGCTCCAGAAGCGTATGTGGGAGATTCCACGCGCCCGGACGCCGTGCGTACCCGCACCCTGCACGAGGAGACGCGACGTGTCTTCCGTGCCCGCGTGGTCAACCCACGCTGGATGCAGGCAATGCGTAACCACGGCTACAAGGGCGCCTTCGAAATGGCCGCAACCGTCGACTACCTCTTCGGTTACGACGCGACGGCGAAGGTCATGGATGACTGGATGTACGAAACGCTTACCGACGAGTACGTTGCGAACCCGGAAAACCGCGAGTTCTTTGAACAGTCGAATCCGTGGGCTCTGCACGATATTTCCGAGCGCCTGATGGAGGCCGCCGAGCGCGGTATGTGGGAAAACCCCGACCAGGAACGCATGGATCTGCTGCGCCAGACCTACCTGGATACAGAGGGCGACTTGGAGGAGCGCGCTGACCGGTAGGCGACCGCTAGTCGTCGTCTAACCGGCCGATAGCCGTAACCACTTGCTCATCTAGTGGCGGTTACACTGGGGAACTATGAGCAAGTGGTTCACAATTATTTACCTCATCGCCGAGATTGCGGCCTTTATCGCACTTGGTGAATGGATTGGCTATGGCTGGACCGTCCTGCTGGTTCTGGGTCTATTCATTCTGGGATTGGTTTTCGCCGCCATCGAGTTCAAGCGCATCTACCAGAAGTTGCTGCTGGATACTTCTCGTACTCTTACTGAGTACGGACAGAAGCATCCGGAGGAGGCAATCAAGCGCTCGGCAAAGGGCGCGGGACACTTTGTGGCTGACTCGGCAATCCTGTTGGTTGGCTCTTGGCTGATTGCCCTGCCGGGCGTCGTCTCCACGGTTGTTGGTTTCCTCATGGTGCTACCGCCGACTCGCTGGCTGATTCGTAAGAGCGGATCGGTGGCGCTGCTCAACGGACTCCGCAACTTCAGTGACCGCAGCATGATGGTGGTCTCTCAGTACGGCATGAACCCGGGTGCTCCAGGAACTGGCGCTGGTGCTGGCGGTTTTTCGGGTTTCCCTGGATTCTCTGGTGGTTTCCCGGGTGCGGATGGCAAGGCCTTCCCACAGGATAAAATCGTCCCACCGGCACCGGACAACGCCTGGGATGATGACCAGGACGACAGCGACAAGCGCTAACTCAAAAACTCGCAAACGTAGAGAGTTCTCTTATACAAGTGCACACTAACCGCCAAGCGCGCTCCAGCGAGCACGGGAACGTCGCTCAGAAAGACGCTTCGAAAGACATTCTGGAGAATCCGAATCGCTGGCAGGCGCGCTTTCGCGCGCTTACCCCACTAAAGCAGCGCCTCGTTCTCGCCTTCATTGCAATCCTCGCTGGTGGATTGCAGTTCTTAAGCTATGCGCCCATGAGCTGGTGGTGGACGGCCTGGATCGGCCTCGCCCTGCTCATTTTTGCCTTCTTCTGCGCAGCCGATTGGAAATCCAGCGTAGTGGTGGGCTTCAGCTGGGCAACAGCGACGGCTCTTTTCTCACTGCCGTGGATCGGCTCCTTCGTCGGCATTGGCCCCTACGTGGCGCTCTCAATTGTGCTGGGACTGCTCGCAATTCCGGCGGCGCTTGCGATGTGGCTGATTGCCCAATCCAGTTTCCCCCTCGCGCTGAAGCTCCCTGGCATGGCCGCTGCGCTCGTGGCAGGGGAGGCGCTGCTAGCCCGCTGGCCTTTCGGAGGCTTCCCCTGGCTCCGCGTTGCCTGGGGGCAGGTCGACGGCCCGCTGGCCCCAGCAGTGGCAATCGGCAGCACTGCATTGGTCACTTTCCTCGCTGCTTGCGTTGGTGCGGGACTGGTCGCGCTCACGCTACGTTCCTATGCAACCTCCGCTGCGCTTTTGGTGGGAGCGTTATTCGTCGGCTGGGTTCTTCCTGCGTGGACCCAACCGCTGCCTGAGCCTACGGCCGCTGACAACACCCGTGTCGCGGTTATCCAGGGCAATGTTCCGCGCCTCGGTTTAGAGTTCAATGCCCAGCGCCGCGCAGTCCTGCAAAACCACGCCGATGCCACCAATGAGCTGGCCCGACGTGTCCACCAAGGTAAGGAAGAGCAGCCGGACATCGTCATCTGGCCCGAAAACTCCTCCGATGTCAGCCCGTTTACGGATGGGGAAGCGGCACGCATTATCGAAAACGCCGCGATGAATATTGGCGCTCCCATCGTGGTCGGCACCTTTACCTACACCGATGGTGTGCAAAACACCATGGTGGTCTGGGATCCACAGACCGGCCCCGGCGATCAGCACGAGAAAATCTATCTCCAGCCCTTCGGCGAAACCATGCCATTCCGCGAGCTACTGCGCCACTTTTCCGACATGGTCGCTCACGCCGGAGACATGACTCCGGGCAACGGCGATGCCGTGGTCACAACGCCAGGCACAGATGGTTTAAAGAAGGTCGATCTAGGCGTGGCCACCTGTTACGAAGTGGTCTTCGATGGCGCCTTCCGCAACGCGGTCAACCACGGCGCAACCATGCTGGCCACGCCCACAAATAACGCCACCTTCGGTTTCACCGACATGACCTACCAACAGCTGGCCATGAGCCGCATGCGAGCCATGGAGTTCCAACGCTCCACGGCCGTCGCCGCAACCAGCGGTGTGAGCGCGATTGTGGATGCGCACGGAGACGTCGTAAAGCAGAGCAAAATCTTCGAGCAGAAGGTACTCACTGAAACTCTGCCTCAGTACGCCCACCTGACTTTTGCAGCCCGTTTCGGGACGTGGATTGAAGGTCTACTGACTGCATTCGGTATTCTTTGTGTGGTTGGTGCCGTCCTGCGTCGCCGTGGCGGAGATGCCAGGGCAGGCGCAGATGAAGTTGATGGCCGGGATACTGAGCAGAACATGCACTAAGGAGAATCACGAGTGACTGCCCTAAATGAGTCGACGCTGGTTGTCATTCCCACTTTCAACGAGCGGGAAAACCTGCCGGGCGTGATTGCACGCCTGCGCGCAGCGGAGCCTCGCGTCGACATTTTGGTTGTCGATGACTCTTCACCAGACGGCACCGGTGAGCTCGCCGATGAAATCGCTGCCGCTGACAAGTCGGACAACGGCGAAGAGCACATCTACGTCCTGCACCGCGAGGGCAAGGGCGGTCTCTGGGGTGCGTACCGCGCGGGCTTCGCTTGGGGTCTCGAGCGCGACTACGAGGTTCTCTGCGAGATGGATGCCGACGGCTCCCACGCACCAGAGCAGTTCCATCTGCTGCTGGAGAAGCTCGAGGACGGTGCCGATGTCGTCATCGGTTCCCGCTACATTCCGGGCGGCAAGACCGTCAACTGGCCAATGAGCCGTCAGGTTCTCTCCCGCGGCGGCAACCTCTACATCTCGCTGGCGCTCGGCGCGGGCATCTCGGATATCACCGCTGGCTACCGTGCTTATCGACGGGAAGTTCTCGAAACCCTCGATCTCGACAACATTGGCAAGGCTGCGTACCTGTTCCAGACCGAGCTCGCTTTTGAGGCTGTACAGGCGGGCTTCTTGGTGGAGGAGGTTCCGATCACCTTTACTGAGCGCGAGTACGGCGAGTCCAAGATGGATGGCAGCTTTGTGAAGCAGTCTCTGCTGCAGGTCACCAAGTGGGGATTCAAGCACCGCTCGCAGCAGGTAAAAAACCTGGGGTCGGAGATTGGTCGCCTGGCTGGTCACGAGTTTAAGCAGCGATTCCGCAAGTAGGGCTAGGGCAGCCCCAAAGATTGCGGGCTGCCTGTGTGGAGACGGCCTGCCTGTATGACTGCGGGCTGCCTGTATGAATGGGGGCTGCAAATGTGAAACTGACTTAGTTTATGACAGTTTCAGGCCATTTTTCAGGCCATTTTTGTCATAAACGCAGTCAGTAACTCGGTTCGGCCCGCCGCAGCCAGGCACCAACGAAAAATGGGTCCGAATAAGGAGCAAAACCTTATCCGGACCCGAATTTCAGTGTTTGATTGACGGCTACAAAGCTCTAAAGCTCACTAGCGCAAGCCAGCTCAAACCTTAAGCGTTCTTCTCTGCTTCTTCGGCTTCCTTCTGAGCCTTCAGCAGGCGAGCGGCGTTACGACGACGCTTGCGCAGCAAGTCAACACGCTCATCCAGCAGCACGTCGAGCTCCTCGATGGAGCGGCGCTCACGGAGCATGTCCCAGTGAGTCCTCGGCGGCTTCACCGGCTTGGCTTCAGTGCCTTCGCCTTCAACCAGCTCACCAATTTGGCCATTCTTGCACAGCCATTCACCTGGAATTTCCGCGTCATCCGCGAATGGGACCTCGAAGATCTCACCGGATTCAGTGCGGTAGCGGACCATCATTCGCGGCGCGAGGTCATGATCGCGATCGGTCTCATACGAAACGGCGCCCATGCGACTGCCACGAAGAACTCGATCTGCCATGTGGAACGTGCCCCCTTTGGTAGAAATACTAGACCACACATTATAACGCCTTAATCTGTATTCATGCCATAATTGACTTCTGTGTCAGATCAAAAGCCGAGCACAACTACTGCCAATTGCCAGTGGTGTGGCCGCGAAATGGAGGTCGCCATCCGCGGTCGCCGTCGCAAGTTCTGCAGCCAAGCCTGCCGGCAGCGCGCGTACGAAAAACGCACTGGCGTAGCAAAAGGCGCTTCCAGGCCGATTGCCGAGCGAATCAATTCGGATCTCACGCTAAAGACCGCCACCGATGCCACGAGCAGGCCGGCGGGCGATGACGTCGTAAAGCGAATAGGGGACGGGCTCTTCGAAGTACGTTGTCTCGCCGAAGACTTGCGCACCGCGCTTGACGACGGCATGGAGACTGCCGTCCTGCAGGAGATTACGCAGGAATTGATTATGAAAACGCGCGAGGTGGAACGGTTTATCCCATAGCGGATTAAAAGGATAGGATGAGCACTATGAATTCTGGTGTCCGTAAGTCAATTATTACTTTGATAGCCGTTGCAGTTGTTGCGCTCGCAATTGTTATTGTGGGGCCAGTTTTGTATCGCGTTTTCACGCATGAAGGGGTGCGTACAGAGGATTTCGAGGCCACGGAGCTGCCTGCAGCAACAACTGATGCGAATGGCACCTGGAAGATTATCGGTGGCGATAACTCACAGAACACCTCCGTTGGTTTTACTTTTAACGAGGTACTGCCGGGCAGCAGGCGGACGACGTCCGGTTCCACTCACGATGTCACCGGTGAGCTGAAGGTTGCTGACAACAATCTTGAGGACGCATCCGTTGTTGTTGATATGGCAACTCTGACTAGCGATATTGAACGTCGTGACATCAATGTCCGCAACAATATTTTCAGCGTTGAGCAGTACCCAGAAGCTAAGTTTGAGCTTGCAGAACCACTCGATATTTCGAGCATTCCAGATAACGGCCAGTGGGCGAATATCGAGATTCCGGGACGCCTGACCATCCGCGGTGTCACCAATGATGTCACCGTACCAATGAAGGCCGCTCGTACCGAAAACTTGGTTTTGTTGTCGGGCTCTTTGCCAATCAACCGCCTGGATTACAACGTGCGCCTGCCACAGTTTGTAGCTGCATCCATCGAGGAGAACGGCGAACTCAATCTGCGCATTGTCGCAGAGAAGCAGGACGCGTAGGACGCGTAGGTTTCGCGGCTGGCAGACACAGCCATCTAAAGAGAATCGCAGTAGCGCTAATCCAAAGAGGCTTATAGCCAGCGAAAATACACCTCGATTCGTCACTGTGACGCAATAAAGCCATTTAGTCACACACCACAGAAGTCCTGCCAAAAACAATTTTGGTAGGCCAGTTGGGAGTCACAACGATATGAACACCTACGAAGCAATGCTGCTCGCACGAAAGGTGCGAATGGTACTACTGATTATCTTCATTGCATTCGTGGCCTACAAGGGCGCGTGGTGGCTCGTGGCTGTCGGCATACTCCTGATTGGCATGACGCTGTGGCAGAACAAGCGGCTGCGGGAAGAGATTGCCGTCCGCAACGCGGATGAGCTTGCAGCGAACGCCAAGGACAATGAGCAATAATCCCGACGGCATAGATCAAGCGCCAAGATAGAAAACGGCAGCAGAAAAGCGGCGGCGGAAAAAGCGGCAGCCCTGGAAATTCAGAAAACCCCAGGGCCAACCACTTTCATTATTTGTCCGATAATATACATTATGACATTTTGGCCTAAGGATCCCGTCCTCCCCATTGCCACCGATGCGCCATTGCCGTCAGACCTAAGGAATTTTTAGTAAGATTTCCCGCATGCCTGAACTCTCAGACACATCCAGCAGCTCAGACAGACCCAATACATCCGACACATCAGATAGATCTGGCTCGTCCGACGACCCAGAGCCTCGCGCCAACGTTGACGGGCTCTCTGTAGCCGCAGTAAGCGCAATCACCGCAGCAACCGCCGCAGCATCCTCAGCGAACGCAGCGAACACTTCAGGTGATGCCGCGTGATTGTATCCGCACTCATCGTCTTAGCGGTCTTTCTTTTCCTCGTTTTCGCCAACGCAATTTTCGTTGCTGTCGAGTTTTCCTACCTCACGGTTAATAGAAACGACGTCAAGAACGCCGCAAACGCCGGCTCAAGGTCCGCATATTTAGTAGACCGTGCTCTATCACGCACCTCTACTAACCTCTCCGGCGCACAGCTGGGAATTACGGTCACCAGCCTCGTCGCTGGTTTCCTGACCGGGCCTTCCCTCGGCGTCCTCCTCGAAGCCGCATTTGGTGGCACTAGCATCTCTCCCGCCACCGTCACTGCAATCAGCACTACGGGCGCTTTCATTATCGCGACCTTCACTCAAATGGTCTTTGGCGAACTCGTCCCCAAAAACTGGGCCATCGCCGAGCCCACTAAAGTCGCAAACCTCGTGGTCAGGCCACAGAATGCCTTCATGTTCGCATTCGGCTGGCTGGTCTGGCTACTCAACAGCGCGGCTAATTGGGTGCTAAAACGGCTCGGCTTCTCCCCTGAGGAAGAGGTCGCCAGTGCCAGGACGGCGGAGGAACTCCGTGCCGTCGTCACGCGCTCTAGCGATGAAGGAAAGATTAACCCGCAGACCGCCGAGTTGGTGGCGCGATCGATCGAGTTCGGCGAGCGCACGGCGGCTGATGTGATGACGCCACGCACACAGATCATCTTTATCGAAGATCAGAGCGTCGCAGAGATGCTGACGGTCGTCGCAGATTCCGGGCACGCCCGCTTCCCCGTCGTCGGCAACAGCGTCGACGACATTCGCGGCGTGGTGCACTACACCGATCTGCTCAGCGTGCCACACGCACAACGCTTGACGACGTCGGCTGCGAGCCTGGCCAAAGATGTACTCGTGGTGAACGACTCGACCACACTTGATCCGCTGATGCGTCAACTGCGTGAGGATGCATACCAGTTCGCAGTGGTTGTCGATGAGTACGGCGGCACGGACGGCATTGTGACGTTGGAGGATCTCGTCGGTGAAATTGACGATGAACAAGACGATCGTTCGTTGCTCTACAGCCGGATTAGCCCCAATACGGTGATTGTTTCCGGTCTCATGCGCCCTGATGAGTTGGGAGAGATCCTAAACCTGGTCCTGCCGGAGGGCGAAGAATCCGACACTATTGGTGGATTTATCACCGAACGCTTGGATCGCATGCCTCGCTTCGGCGACACGATTACGGTCGAAGCCACCGACCACGAAAACCTCGATGAGGAGAACTTGCCTACCACCGCTGAAGTTGCTTTTCGAGTCGAGCGCATGGCGCGTCACCGCGTTGGCCGTATTCGTGTCCAGGTGGACCTCGCCGGCAACAAGGTCACGCGCACGGATGAAGGCGCTGACCAGGACGGCACCAGTCACAACCACGTCGAGCACAACAGCGAAAAGGAGGGCTAGAACATGCCACTACTTACTCTTATTTTGCTGTTGGCCCTCAATGCCTGGTTTGTCGCCGCTGAATTTGCGATGGTCTCGGCTCGCCGCGATCAAATTGAACCGGATGCCGTCAGCGGCTCTACCAGCGCAAAGTACGCGCTGCGCGGTATCGAAAACGTGTCGGTCTCCCTGGCGGCAACACAGCTGGGCATTACCGCCTGTTCCCTGCTCATCGGTGCCGTCGGCGAGCCTGCGATTGCGCACTTCTTCGAGCCCTACATGACAGCGCTGGGACTCCCCGCGGGCACCGCCCACGTGGTTGCGCTGGCGTTGGCGCTGCTGATTGTCACTTTCTTACACATGGTTGTCGGCGAAATGGTGCCGAAGAACATCGCTATTGCGGCTCCCAGCCCGACGGCGAAGTTCGTGGCTATTCCGCTGTATGTGATTGTGCGGGTACTCAATCCGGTTATCTGGGCGATGAATACGACGGCGAACATCGTGGTTCGCAAGATTCTTCGCGCCACTCCGAAGGACGAGGTCGATTCCTCCTTCACCGCTAGTCAGGTGCAGGATTTCGTCGCCGAGTCCGGGCGTCAGGGCCTTCTCGACAATGACGAGCTCGCGCTCCTCCACAAAGCTCTCGGCTTCGAGCATCTCACCGCCGCGGATGTCACTATGCAACTCGACACCCTCGTCACCATTGGCCCCGACGCCACTGTCGCCGACATCGAAGAGCTCAGCGCACGCACGCGCTTTTCCCGCTTCCCCATCACCGATGCCGATGGCAGCTTCATCGGCTACCTTCATGTCAAGGATTTGCTCTCGCTTGACGACGGTCACCGCGACCGACCCTTCCCGCGGAATCTGATTCGCACCTTCGCAAGCGTCAGCCCGGATGCCAAGCTCCAGACGGTCATGCGGCTGATGCAGCGCGAGCAGGCTCATTTCGCCTTGGTGACGGAGGAAGATAGTACTTCGGAGAACTCTGTCAACGGAATCGTTGCGCTGGAGGACGTACTAGAAGAGCTCGTCGGCGAAGTCCGCCAGGCAACAGCCTAGCGAGTGCGCCGACGAGCCCCGTCGATTCCAGCTGGTTACTTGCTGCTGAAAGCTTGTTAGCTAATTACTTCAGTGCAGCCAGTGCGGAGTCGTAGTCCGGCTCCGTGGTGATCTCATCGACCAGCTGGTTGTAAATGACCTTGCCCTCTTCGTCAGTGACGACTACGGCACGAGCAAGCAGGCCAGCGAGCGGGCCATCCTGCTGGACAACACCGAAGGCTTCGCCGAAGCCGTGGCGGAAGTCCGAGGCAACCTCAACGTTGTCCAGGCCTTCTGCAGCGCAGAAGCGGCCGAGAGCGAACGGCAGGTCACGCGAAACATTAACTACGACGGTGTTGTCCAGCCCAGCAGCGTCCTCGTTGAAGTGACGCACCGAAGCTGCACAAACACCAGTATCTACGGACGGGAAGATGTTGTAGACGACCTTCTTACCAGCGAAGGTCTCATTGGTGACCTCCCCGAGGTCACCACCGGTGAGGGTAAACTCCGGAGCCTTGTTGCCCACCTGGGGCAGGTCTCCGGAAAGCTGGACTGGGTTGGACTGAAATGCGGTTTGTGTCATAGCGCCCTTTTTACCGCCTTTCGTCCGGATCCTCCAGGCTGTTTCCTGGAAATCAGTAGAATCGTGACAGAAATGAAATTCCGGGCCGCAGTATCTTGAGCAATCTTGCGTACCTTGCGGTCCGGGCCACGCTATTCAGCGGGCCCCACGTTTAAACTCCGAGGAAAGGCAGCCATGAGTTTGATTACCGCAATTGTGTCCATCGATGTCGAAGCTGACAAGATTCCGGAGGCCGCCGAGACCATCGTCGAGATCGACGGCGTGACTGAGGTCTACTCCGTTACTGGTGACTGGGACTTGGTCGTCGTGGTGCGCGCAACTAATCACGATGATTTGGCGGAAATCATTCCAAATCTCATCAGCAAGGTCGACGGTGTTATTCGCACCCAGACTCAGCTGGCTTTCCGCACCTACTCTCAGCACGACCTGGAAAGTGCATTCTCCATCGGGCTGGAGTAGGCGCGGTTTCTTCCACCGAGCCGTGCGGTATGCGGGAGCTACTTAACCACTTCCGCCATCGCGCGGCCTGCCTGGCGGCCACTGAAAATACAGCCGCCCAGGAATGTACCTTCCAGCGCGTTGTTGCCGTGGACGCCGCCGCCACCGAAGCCAGAGGCCTCGCCTGCGGCGTAGAGCCCCTCGAAGGGAGTTCCGTCCGGGTGCAAGCACTGGCCGTCGAGGGTGGTCTCGATGCCTCCGAGCGTCTTGCGGGTCAGCATGCGCAGACGAATAGCAATCAGTGGGCCGTTCTTCGGATCCAAAATCGGTGATGGCGGCACGGAGCGGATGATCTTGTCCCCGAGGAAGTTCCGGGCCACGTTGACGTAATTGACCTGGTAGTCCTTGGAGAAGGGATTACCGGTCTGCATGTCGCGCTGACGAATCTGTTCCTCGAGCTTCTCCAGGTCAATCTTCGGCGCTGCGGCTCCGGACTCTCCGCCCGAGCTCGCCTCCACAATCTCGTTCATCCCCTCGACCAGCTTTGGCAGATCGTCGGCAACCACCCAGTCTTCGCCGTTGTCCATGAACGCCTGAATAGGTGCGGCGACACCAGAGGTCACCTTGCCAATCAGCTTCTTGATCTCCTTGTCGGTCAGATCCGGATTCTGTTCTGAGCCAGAGAAAATAAACTCCTTGGCCACGATATTCTTATTCAGCACAAACCAGGAGTACGAGTGTCCGGTGGCCAGAATGTGCTTCATCGTGCCGACAGTATCCGCGCCCGGAATATATGGCGCTGGCAGGCGATTTCCTTCTGCGTCAAACCACATGGCCGACGGCCCCGGGATGATACGGATACCGTGATTCGGCCACACGGGATTCCAGTTCTTCATGCCCTCGGTGTAATGCCACATGCGGTCACGGTTGACGAGGTTTGCGCCGGCCTGCTCTGCAATCTCGATACCACGGCCGTCAACATGCTCTGGCACACCGCAGACCATATCCTTCGGCATCTCGCCCAGGCGCTCGGTCGGCCAGCACTTACGCACGGCTTCCAGGTTGCCGCCAACACCGCCCGTCGCAATGCACACGGCCGACCCGCGGATCTCAAAGTCCTCCCCTGTTTCCTCGCGTGACGACGCCACTCCTCGCTCTAAAGATTCACAGGGAACCAGAATCTTGCCACGCACGCCGACGGCGCGGCCATCTTCCACAATCACCTCGTCAACGCGGTGGCGATGGCAGTATTCCACCAGCCCCTTCTTCGCAGCTTCAGCGACCGGCTCTGCGAATACGCGGACGATTTCGGGGCCTGTGCCCCAGGTGAGGTGGAATCGGGGTACCGAGTTGCCGTGACCGTCGGCACGCCCTTCACCGCGCTCAGCCCACCCGACGACAGGCAGGAACTTCACGCCGAGATTGCGGAGGTAGTCACGCTTCTCCCCTGCCGCGAAGTTCAGGTAGGCCTTGGCCCACTTGCGTCCCCAGTTGTCTTCCTCGCGGTCGAACTGCGCGGAGTTGAACCAGTCAGCTTCAGCGAGCTCGCGGTTGTCCTTGACTCCGAGGCGGCGCTGCTCTGGCGAGTCGACGAGAAAGATTCCTCCCAGCGACCAGAAAGCCTGTCCGCCGAGGTTGTTGGCATTCTCCTGATCGACAAGGATGACCTTCTTGCCGGCCTGCGTGGCCTCATACGTCGCGACCAATCCGGCAAGTCCGGCGCCGACGACAACAATGTCTGCAGTACGTGTGGTGCTCTGTGCGTTCATAGTTTCGTTTTTAGACCCTAAACATCACCTTTGAGGTGGTTTTGCCTAAAAACGTGATTTATTTTTACAGGCATTATTTATCTGGCGAATTTCCAACGCGCCCGGAGCCGCCCACTGCTAGTGAGGCCTGCGTGGCGCATGCACGAGCTCGACCTGTACGAGCGTGACTTTCTCTGCGCGCACGAGCGCTTCAAACAGCGACAGATAGTAATTCCACATCCTCCGGAACACTCTGTCGTAGCCGATACCAGCGGCTTCGCGCGCATGCGCCGCAAAGAAATCTCGCTGGAGCTGCAAGGTCGTCGCGAAGTGCGCCGGAATGTACTCTTCCGCCGCGATGCGCAGGCCGGTTTCCCGGTCCACCATCTTGCGCAGCTCTTCCATGGTGAAAAGCTGCAGCTGCGGCCACACATAAGCGCGTACGAGGTCCAAGCTGCGCTCGGCGAGCGCATCGAATTTGTCCGTCGCTACCACCATTTGGACGACGATGGTGCCGCGGTCGACAAGCAGACGCTCGGCGCTCTTCAGCCAGCGCAGCGCACCTGCACGACCGAAGGTCTCCAGACGCCCGACGTTGATAACCGCCTCGAAGTCGGACTCGAATTCGCGTGGCGACGGAATGTTGCGATCCATCTGGATCACATCGACCGCGCCGCGCAATCCGGCTTTTTCCACCCGTTCCAGCACCGTTTCGGTGTGGTCATCAGAGACGGTAATAACCTCCGCGCCCGCTCCTCTTTCTGCAGCCCGAAGGGAAATTTCTCCGCCTGCCGACGGCCATTCGGCGACACGGTCTCCGGCCCGGACTCGAGCAAGATCGAGGATGTGCTCAATATTGCGCACCTGGGCATGCAGAAAATCGGCACGCGCGACGGATTTCGGGGCATCGACATAAGTCACGTCAACTGACCAGTGCGAGGGAACCCCACCCTTGCCAGCACCACGGGCATAGTTTTGAATCTGTTCCCGCGACGAGGTTCGCACTCCGGAGGCGAACAGGCCGGAACCGCCCATCAGCAATTCGCCGGAATAGAGCTCGAGCAATGAGGTCGGCAACTCTCCCGCCATATCTGGCCCATCGAGACGCGGACGTGAACGCGCGACTTTCATCAGACCACGTGCCAGCGGCCCCAACGAAGCAATATCAAGCTCGGCGCTGAGCAGTCGGCTGAGAAGCTCTGGCAAATCATCACTGGACCATTCGCCCGCGAGATAGGCCTCCCCCAATCCGAGCCATTCTGAATCAGCTAGTCGAGAATAGAAAACAGGATCAATGACGCTGAAAACGACTGGACGAAACGATTCAGAACTAGTGGGAGATTCACTGCCGCCGCTAGAGCTGGCACCACCGACTCCGTCGATAGCCAAATCGGCGTCACCCGTCGACCGAGTAATGAAAGACTCCCCGACAAACTCACCGGATTCAACCAGTTCAATGCCGTTATCCTGGCAGAGTCGCTCAAAAGAGCGTTCCATCATTTCGGCACGTTTCGCTAGGAAACGCCCCTCTGGAATACGCGCAACCCGAGGCCATCGCTCTGCGTCAATTGCCTGCCGGCTTGCCGAATTCACCCTGCCCGAACCTCCTAACAATCGCGCCGCATAAAGGTACGAATAACGAACTGAGTTTGCTCTCGCAGCCTACCGCGCAGGGACCCAGAATAGGCGGTGGCGCACCGAGAGGATTACTATTGTGGCTTGCCGGCTAAAAGCCGAATCTAAAACTTCGAGAACTTTCAAGTCTGTGAGGAGAAAATACATGACCGAGACTCCGTACCGCCCGCACTCCGGACGCCCGCACGTGGTCGTCATCGGTTCGGGTTTCGGTGGCTTGTTCGCGGCGAAGAAGTTGCAGGGCGCCGAGGTCGACGTCACTCTCATCGACCGCACTAACCACCACCTGTTCCAGCCACTGCTCTACCAGGTAGCAACGGGCATCCTGTCCTCGGGCGAAATCGCTCCGTCCACTCGTACAATCTTCGACGGTGTTCAGAACGTTCGTGTTGTCAAGGGCGATGTCACCGACATCGACGTCGAAAAGCAGGTTGTGACTTCGGAACTGGGTCACCAGACTTCCAAGTGGGAATACGACCACCTCCTGGTTGCCGCTGGCGCTGGCCAGTCCTACTTCGGCAATGATCACTTTGCCGAGTTTGCTCCGGGCATGAAGAACATCGACGACGCACTCGAAATCCGTGCCCGCATCATCGGCGCGTTTGAGCGCGCCGAGCTGACCAACGATCCCGCTGAGCGCGAGCGCCTGCTGACCTTCGTCGTTGTCGGCGCTGGTCCGACTGGTGTTGAACTTGCCGGCCAGCTGGCCGAGCTGGCTAACCGCACCCTCGCATCGTCCTACCGCAGCTACAACCCGCACGCTGCACGCGTCGTCCTGCTCGACGGCGCACCGCAGGTTCTGCCGCCGTTTGGCAAGCGTCTGGGCCGCAAGGCTCAGAAGTCCCTGGAAAAGATGGGCGTCATCGTCAAGCTTGGCGCGATGGTGACTGACGTCAATGAAGAGGGCGTCACCTACAAGAACATGAAGGATGGAACCGAGGAGTTCATCCCGTCGTTCTGCAAGATTTGGTCCGCCGGCGTGTCCGCTTCCCCGCTGGGCAAGATGATTGCCGAGCAGACTGGCGCCGAGACCGACCGCGCTGGCCGTGTCGTTGTCAACGAGGACATGACAGCTGGTGGCTACAAGAACGTCTACGTCGTGGGCGACATGTCCAACCGCGAGAACCTGCCGGGTGTTGCTCAGGTTGCTATTCAGGGTGGCGAGTACGTCGCCGCCAACATTGCAGCTGAGGCCGACGGCCGCGATGTCGCAGAGCGTCAGCCGTTCGAGTACTTCGATAAGGGCTCCATGGCAACCGTCTCCCGCTTCTCCGCAGTGGTGAAGATGGGCAAGGTTGAGGTTACCGGCTTCATCGGCTGGATTCTGTGGCTGGCCGTCCACCTGATGTTCCTGGTGGGCTTCCGCAACCGCCTCGTCTCCTGCGTCAGCTGGGGCCTGAACGTCCTGGATCGCAACCGTTGGCAGATGGTTTCCACCCGCCAGCAGATGTACGCACGCAACGCCATCGACCGCCTGGCCGAGTTCAACAAGGACAAGGCTGAGCAGGATCTGCCGCTGGAGGTTCGCGACACTCGCCGCGAGCACCGCGCAAAAAGGAACAAGTAGTTAACTTGCAGGTGGCCAGATTAGAAAACAGCTAATCACGACAAGCCACCTGCGAGCTTCCTACCAGGCCCGTTACCACCTATAACGATTTGCTACAGCGGCTTGTCGAGTACCGCAATTCGTAGGTTGGTGCGGGCCAACAGTTTTTCATCTGCCTTGCGGGTGTGCTCAATGCGCCACAGTTGCATGGTGCGCCCCAGGTACTCTGGCTCCGCCGTGGTAACGATTACCTCGCCAGCCCGGGCGGAGCGGTAGAAATCGGTGTTATTGTTCACACCGACGACCGGCTTCTTCGCACCGCAGGCAACGAAACCAGCAATAGAGCCAGCAGTCTCACCTAGCGAGCAATAAACACCGCCATTGGCTAGGCCCCACGGTTGCAGGTGGTCGGGCCCGACCTCGAGCTCCATCTGAATTCGCTCCGGCCCGACATGGACAAACTTCGTGCCCAGCAAGGTATCTAGACCGCCGATTCCGTTATCGCCCAAGGTGCTGTTAAAAACAGCCAGCTCCTCATCGCTCAGCGCTTCCTGGCTAGCCTTCGTCGCCAGTGTCATATAATCGCGCAGCGCCTTCCTCTTCGCCTGCTCGGCGACGGAAGCTGCAGAGTTAGAGTCCTGTGAACTGCCATTATTCGCAATAGTCTCGTCAGTCATGCCAAACATTGTGCCAGCGCACGCCATCACTCGTGGCAGTTTCAACGTTAAAAGCAGTAACAATTTCTGAGTCCCAGATACAACGAACCCCGGCCAGGCTTTAAGATGGTGGGCATGACCGATAACAATGAACTCGCACAAATTGGTGTCGTCGGGCTCGCCGTCATGGGCTCGAATATCGCACGCAACTTCGCCCACAAGGGACACACCGTTGCCGTGTACAACCGCAGTCCGGAGAAAACTCGCACCCTCATCGCTGAACACGGTGATGAAGGCTCATTCATCCCGTCCGAGACCATTGAAGAGTTCGTCGCTTCGCTGGAGCGCCCGCGTCGCGCTCTGATCATGGTTCAGGCAGGTGCCGCTACTGATGCGGTCATCGATCAGCTTGCCGACGTGATGGAGCCCGGCGACATCATCATTGATGGCGGTAACTCTCTTTACACGGACACCATCCGTCGCGAGAAGGCTATTCGCGCCCGTGGCCTGCACTACGTTGGCACTGGTATTTCCGGTGGTGAAGAAGGTGCTCTGACTGGCCCATCCATTATGCCGGGTGGAACGAAGGAGTCCTACGAGTCCCTCGGCCCGCTGCTGGAGTCCATCTCCGCTCACGTTGATGGCGTTCCGTGCTGTACTCACATTTCTTCCGATGGCGCTGGCCACTTTGTAAAGATGGTCCACAACGGCATCGAGTATGCGGATATGCAGGTCATTGGCGAGGCCTACCACCTGCTGCGTGAGGCCGCTGGCCTCACCCCTGCCGAGATTGCAGATATCTTCCGCGAGTGGAATAAGGGCGACCTGGACTCCTACCTGGTCGAGATTACCGCTGAGGTTCTCTCTCAGGCCGATGAGAAGACAGGCAAGCCGCTGGTGGATGTCATCGTTGATGCTGCTGGCCAGAAGGGCACCGGCCGTTGGACGGTCAAGGCCGCTTTGGACTTGGGCATTCCAGTAACTGGTATTGGCGAGGCCGTGTTCGCTCGCGCCCTGTCGTCTTCCCTTGCTCAGCGTGAGGCTGCCCGCAACCTGCCGTCGGGAAGCCTGGCTAAGGCACCGGAAGATCGCGATGCTTTTGTGGAGCGCGTCCGTAAGGCGCTCTACGCTTCCAAGATCGTTGCCTACTCGCAGGGCTTCGATGAGATTAACGCTGGTGCCAAGGAGTACGGCTGGGAGATTGACCGCGGTGCGCTGGCGACCATCTGGCGTGGTGGCTGCATCATCCGCGCACAGTTCCTGAACCGCATCAAGGAAGCGTACGACCGCAATCCGGAGCTGCCGGCGCTGGTACTCGACGAGTACTTCCGTGACCAGGTCACCGAGTGCCTCGACGCGTGGCGCGACGTTGTCGTCACTGCAGCACAGATGGGTATCCCGGCTCCGGTGTTCTCCTCTTCGCTGGCTTACTACGACGGCCTGCGTGCGGAGCGTCTGCCGGCAGCACTGGTTCAGGGGCAGCGTGACTACTTCGGTGCGCACACTTACCAGCGTGTTGACCGCGAGGGTGCTTTCCACACCCTCTGGTCTGGCGACCGCTCCGAGGTTGAAGCGTAGTCTTGAAGTCTGTCGCTTCACGCTCTTGAAGTTAAAAGGGGTCTGAGATGCCATTTCCCAAGAAGGCAAAGCCTGATTTTGTGCCACGAGTTCTTTCCATCGCCGGCACAGACCCAACAGGTGGCGCTGGGCTCCATGCCGATTTAAAATCAATCGCCGCCGCCGGTGGTTATGGCATGGGCGTGGTCACCGCTTTGGTATCTCAGAACACCGTGGGCGTTCGTGCCGTCCACACCCCACCTGTTGACTTCCTCGTCGAGCAGCTGGCTGCTGTAACTGAGGATGTCACCATCGACGCGGTGAAGATTGGCATGTTGGGTTCACGCGAACTCACGCAGGCCGTCACCAACTGGGTTCGGGAGACCAAGCCAGCCGTGGTTGTTCTCGATCCGGTTATGGTCGCCACCTCTGGCGACCGTCTGCTTGACGAAGATGCCATGGACGCAATGCGCGACTTGGTCGCGGAAGCCACCGTCATCACGCCGAATGTTCCCGAACTGGCATTGCTTGCCGACGCCCCGGAGGCCAGCGACTTCACTGAGCTGATTGAACAGGCACTGGAGTTCGCGAGCAAGAACGATGTCATCGTGATTGCAAAGACTGGGCACTTAAGTGATGAGGAAGCCGGCAATGCCGTGGCCTTCCCCGATGGCCAGGTTTTCTTCAGCTCTTCTCCCCGCATTCACACTGAGAACACCCATGGCACGGGTTGTTCGCTGTCCGCAGCTCTTGCCACACGGATTGGTGGGGGCTCTGCGATTAATGATGCCCTGCGCTGGACTACGCGCTGGCTCAGCGAGTCCATTCGTTTCGCGGATAACCTCAACGTCGGCCAGGGGCACGGCCCCATTGACCACGGCCACAGGGCTCGTCGCCTGGAAAAGGTCGCGCTTCGCCGAATGCAACCAGTGCATCTGAACTCTAGTTTTTACCCGGCGGCCATCGAAGGCACTGATACTGAGCAGACGCCGAAGGAGCTGGAATCTTTCTTCGGCCACTCACTCCAGATTGCGCCGGCGGGCCCCTTTACTTCCCAGCTGTGGCGGGACATCGAGGACATCGTTGCCGAGATTGGCGGAATGTTCAGCGTCCCCACGATGCTCCGCGGCGACCTTTCCTCGGACGAAACCAACTTCTTCGTAGCGCAAGAGGCCTGGTACTTGCACCAAGTTTTCCCAGTCCTGTCGCATCTGGCAACCAAAGCACCCTGCGCTAAGGAACAGGTTCTGTGGTCGTCACTCGCACAGGAAGCCCTGGTGCGTGCGTTGGAATTGAGCAATAACGCGCTGGAAGAGACTTCTTCGGCGCTCGAGGACATCGAGCCGACAACCATCACGCAGCTTTTGCTGGACGTGCATTCTTCCTGTAGCGCTTTCAACCCATATCGGGTCGCCGTAACCAGTATCGTCGCCGAAATGTGGATTGCAACCGAGCTGACTCTGCAAGGAAAATCGCTGGTTGATGGGGATTCCGCGATCGCGAACTGGGTGGAGGTGTATTCCGACCCCGAGTATGCTGACAGTGTTCAGCAGGCTCTCGAGGTCCTTGAAAAGAATATGTCCACGGCCAGCGATGCGGAGCTCAAATCCATCCGCAACATCTTCCGTCGAGCCGCCATTCTTGAGCGCGAGGCCTATGCGCAACCGGGTCGCGGTTGGTAAATGTCATGGGACGGTAGTTTTCAAGCTCACCGGACGTGCCTATTGCATGGCTGTCCGGGGATAGCGGTATTCTAACAAGCATGCCCCCTCCTGCTGAGTCCAGTGATTTCAGACAGTTGGGCACGCCGGAAGCGATTGTGAGTATTCTGCGTGCCCAGCACATAACTTCGCCTACCGCCGTGCAGGTGGCGACTTTGCCAGATGCTTTCGCTGGCAAGGACGTTCTCGCACAGGCCCCCACAGGCTCGGGCAAAACGCTCGCATTCGGCATTCCGCTGGTCGCGTTACTCAATAACGCCTCTCCAGCGCTTCCCGGTTACCCGCGCGCGCTCATTATTTCGCCAACGCGCGAACTCGCAGATCAGATTGCTGATGTCCTGGCTGACATCGGTGCCGCTGCAGGTCTGCGTGTCTTGAGCTTGGTCGGCGGTGACTCCGTGGCCAAGCAGCAGACTCTGCTCGCGGCACCAGTCGATATCGCTGTGGTCACACCGGGTCGCGCACACGATTTGCGCCGCCGCGGTCTCCTCAGCCTTGAGCACGTCCTCGCTGTTGTCGTTGACGAAGCGGACATGCTCGCTGACATGGGCTTTCTGCCCGATGTTCTGGGCCTGGTCCGTGCGTGCCCGAAGTCGGCACAGCGCATGGTTTTTTCCGCCACGATTAACGACGACGCCGCGGGGCTTATTCGCGATCGTCGCGCAAGTAGCACTGAAGTTGCGAAGCACAAGGTCACTGCCTCCCGGTTGACCATGCGCAATATGCGGCATCTGTTACTTCGGGTGGAGGACAACAACGAAGCCGACGAAGTGGTCGCCTGGATTGCCTCCCGCAAGGATCAGTGCGTCATCTTCGCCAACTCTAAGGCGCGTGTCGTGCAGCTGGCTAAGTTTCTACAGTTCTATGACATCAAGTTAGGTTTCCTCCACGGCGATCGCGGCCAGGCAACTCGCCGCGCGGTCCTCAAGGCCTTTGCCGACGGTGAAATCAATGTCCTCGTCACCACGGATGTGGCCGCTCGTGGCATTGATATCGATGCTCTTGACTTGGTTGTGCACGCGGATCCGCCAAGGGATTCCGCGACGTATATTCACCGCTCTGGTCGGACGGCTCGTGCAGGTGCTTCCGGCACGGTAGCGATGATTGTGCGTGACCGCCAGGTTGATCAGGCCCGCGAGCTGCTGGCAGGGGCCGGCGTTGAAGCTGAAGAGCTGCGCGCCGCTCCGGGACTGCCGCGATTTGTCAAGGAACTGGGCGCACGGCGTCCGCGCCGGGCTCGTCAAGATCAGAGCCAATCGGCAGGCGGTGCTGGTGGTGCCGGTTACCGCGGGCGCGGCGGTCCGTCGGCAAGCGGAAAGAATCGTGCTGGCGGTCGCGTACACCGCCCCAAGCGAGGGAAAAAGAAGAAGAGATAATCAGTGGATATTGTTCTCAATATTGTCGCGGTTGTCGGCTTTATCGCGCTAACCGCTGGCACCGGCCTCTTTGTGGCGTTTGAATTCGCGCTGACGGGACTGGAGCGATCTACGATTGACGCCGACCGCGCCCGTTCAGCGGATGCACCTGCTGAGGCCGTTCACAAGGCGCATAATCGACTGTCCTTCCATCTTTCCGGTGCACAGCTGGGCATTACGTTGACCACGCTGGCAACTGGTTTCCTCGCGGAACCGGTGCTGGCACAGTACTTCACGCCGATGTTGCATTGGATGGGGCTCAGCGAGTCTGCAGCGGGACCGACCGCACTGATTCTTGCCCTCATCGTGGCCACGATGTTGTCGATGGTCTATGGCGAGTTGGTGCCAAAGAATGTCGCGATTACAGAGCCGCTGGCAGTAGCGCGAGTTACGGCTCGTCCGGTGATGGCGTTTAACTGGGTGTTCCACTACTTCATCCATTCGCTGAATGCCACGGCGAACTGGCTGGTGCGCAAGCTCGGTATTGAACCGGCGGATGAGTTGGCTTCAGCGCGTTCCCCTCAGGAGCTGGAAGCACTGGTACGTAATTCTGCGGAGCAGGGTGCATTGGATGAGTCGAAGGCCGCTGTACTCGAGTCGTCGTTACGCTTTGGCGAAACGACGGCGGAGGACCTAATGACGCCGCGGTCGACGATTACCTCCCTCGATGTCGATGACACGGCGCTGGATCTGCTGGCTGTCGCTATCGAATCGGGGCATTCCCGCTTCCCCATTACTGACGGGGACCTCGATGCCACTGTCGGTGTTGTCCACGTCAAGGACGCATTTGCGGTGCCTGCGGCGAAGCGCTCAACCACCACCATGCGGGAGATTGCACGGCCTGTGCCGACGCTGCCGCAGTCGCTGGACGGCGATGCCGTACTGGAGGCCGTGCGTTCGGCCGGCTCGCAGATTGCGCTGGTCGCCGATGAGTACGGCGGCATCGCCGGCATTGTCACCATCGAGGATGTCGTCGAGGAAATTCTTGGCGAGGTCTGGGATGAGTACGACGACAAGGAGTCCGAGCAGGAAGTCAAACGCGCGATCGAAGGTTGGAACTGCTCTGGCCTTGTGCGTACCGACGAGCTGCCGACCAAGGTCGGATACTTCGCCCCAGAAGGTAGCTTCGAAACGCTCGGTGGCTTGATTATGTTTGCGCTCGGTCGCATCCCGGAGGTCGGTGACGTCGTCCTGCTGCCAGAGACCGAACGCGACTTCATGGACGAGTTCGAATCGGGTATCGCCGGACGCTGGTACGCCCGCATTCTGGCGATGGATGACCGCCGCGTGGACCGTGCCATTTTGATTCCTGTGACCAACGAGCGCGCTAAGGAGATGTTCAACCTATGAGTGACTGGTTTGGAATCCTCCTGACTTTCTTCTTGCTGTTGGTCAACGCGTTTTTCGTGGGCGCGGAGTTCTCACTTATTGCTGCTCGCCGTGACCGTTTGGAAGCGCTGCTGGCTCAGGGAAAGAAGCGCGCACGCACAGTTATCAATGCTTCTGAGCACCTGTCGATGATGCTCGCCGCCGCACAGCTGGGCATCACCATTGCCTCGCTACTGCTGGGTAAGGTCTCTGAGCCGGCGCTGGCACATCTGCTGGAAGCTCCCTTCCAGGCGATGGGTATTCCGGAGTCGCTGCTGCACCCGCTGAGCTTTGCCATCGCATTGATGCTGGTGTCAGTGCTGCACATCATGCTCGGTGAGATGGTGCCGAAGAATATCGCGCTGGCAGGACCGGAAACGATGGCCATGCTGCTTATTCCGGTTCATATGGTCTTCTACCGTCTGACCAAGCCGCTGTTGCTGCTGTTTAACTGGATGGCTCGCCATACGCTTAAGCTGTTCGGCATTGAGCAGCGCGATGAGCTCGACACCACTGTCGATTCCACTGAGTTGGCATCGATGATTGCGGAGTCTCGTCAAGAGGGGCTCCTTGACAGCGAGGAGCACGTCCGCCTTCGTCGCACACTGGCTTCGGCCACGCGCACCATTGAGGAGGTGCTGATTCCGCACGAGCAAATTCGGCGCCTCCCCACCGCACCGACTGTGGGCGATCTAGAGACGGCGGTCACCGAAACTGGTTTCTCCCGGTTCCCCGTCGCTGCGGCCAACAATGAACCCAACGAGTACCGCGGCTATGTTCACGTGAAAGATGTCCTCGACCGCGTCATGGATCCTGCCTCCGGCCCAGAGACAGCCATCCCCGATGACGAGATTCGCCCGATGATCGAGATTCCGATCGATGCCACGCTGGATGAGGGATTGCGCATCATGCGCCGCTACAGCGCCCACATGGCAGTGGCTGTACGCGCTCGCATGCCAAAGCCGCACCTGCGCGCAAACGCCCCGGCAAGTATCGCGCCGAAGACCGGTGCTTTCTCCGGCGCGGAGCAGATCGGCATCGTGGCTCTGGAGGACCTCATCGAGGAGCAGGTCGGTGTCGTGCGCGACTGGACCCACGAGGTCTCCCCACGTCGCAGCGGTGCACCAAAGCAGCACTCGACCGTGAACCAGCCCCGGACCCGACCGGGCACCACGCAGGGACGACAGCAGTGACACCTACACCCGATTCGTCTTTCGATTGGCGTGAAGCCAAAGCAAGGCATATCGCCCGCGTCGATATCCTGACCCGCGACCACCTGTCCCGTCGCAGTCGCGGCCAGCGCCACCCGGTCTGGGACTTCATCTTCGAGTACTACCCCGTCAAGCCCGGTCAACTCCGCCGCTGGTCACCGGGCATCGGCGTAGATCTTCCCGGTGCGACAGCCAAGGACATCAGTCACCTGAAGTTCTTTACCCTCGACACGGACAGCGCTACCGATAGTCCTGCCCGCGAGGACCCCACCGATACCGCCTCTGGGACGGCGCGCATGGATGTTTCGGCGTACGTCGATAAGCGAGGTACGACGGTAGCGTACATCGGCAATCTGTTGCGTTCGACGCGCGCGAATCCGGCGCACTTTGACTGCTTTGGTCTGCATGAATGGGCGATGGTGTACCGCCAGCCCGAGCATCGTCATCCGGAGCCACTGCGGCTGGGTCAGGCAGGCACGGACGAGGTCGTCGAGGCTCACACGGTTCGGTGTACGCACTTCGATGCCTTCCGTTTCTTCACGCCCGACGCCGTGCCGCTCAACGAGTTTGCCCCGACGCGCGAGACGCAGCCGCACTGTGAGCAGATGGGTTGTCTGCACGCCAACATGGACTTGTATAAATGGGCGACCAAGCTCGGCGAGGCGGTCCCCGGCGACCTGTGGCTGGATACTTTCGAGCTCGCGTGCAGTGCCCGTGAGTTGGATATGCGCGCCGCTCCCTACGATCTGCGGGATTGGGGTTTTGCGCCTATTCGCATCGAAACGCCCGAAGGCAAGGCCGAGTACGTCCGCCGCCAGCGTGAGCTCAGCGCGCGTGCCGATGTTCTGCGCGGCCGTCTTCTCGAAGTGGTAGATGTCGCATTGTCCACGCAGTAAAGTTGGCAGGAGTTACGTGCGCGTTTGTGCTTTACGACGAGGTCTGCTGCGAGTCGACAGTGCCGAGCACACTCAGCATAGAAAGGGCTAGAACGACATGGGACGACACGCCTCGGGTGAGAACAACTATCGAGTGGCTAAGGGGCCTTTTATTGCCGTCTTGGTCGTAATTGTTCTGGTCGCTGCGGTTTTTGCCTGGGTTAATCTGCGCAAGAGCAACGATTCGTCGATTGATGCTGACCGTGCACGGTGCACGAAGGGTGACCTGACACTGGTGGTGACCGCTGATCCTGCCGCGGTGGGCTCGGCACAGAAACTTGTGCAGGACTATGGCGAGTCGAATCCCGTGGTGAGGGACTTCTGTGTGCGGCCACAGATTACGGTGGCGGGCTCGCAGGAGGTTGTGAACGCCCTGACTGAGGCTGGCGGTGCTGAAGCTGGTGAGGGAGCTCCGGAGGACCCCGCTGCGGATGAAGCTGGTACAGGAATTTTGACTCCGGGCGTCTGGATTCCCGCCGATATCTCTTTCGTGGATCAGGCGAAGAACTCGGACAAGGTCAAGGTCAACAACCCCAAGACGTGGTTGCCGCCGATTGCTAGCGGCGTGGCCTTCACAACCAATCGTGCTGACCAGCTGAACAACGCCACCTGGGAAGAGCTTGCAGGATTGCGCGTGGCCGCCCCAGGTGGCTCCGATGCGGCACTGTCGGCCGTGATTAGTGCTCGACTTGGCGGTGGCCCGGGCGTCGCTCGCGAACGCGCGGGCTTGGGTGAGGTCTACACCTCCAATACTCTGCTGACCATGCTCAGCCAGAACGTTGCCGACTTCGACGGTGTGGCCGCGACCCAGCCCATGCTGCAGATGGCCGGCGAAGGGCTGAAGCTGGTCTCCCCTGCGGATGCACCCCAGTTGCATGCGCCAGTTGTCACTTTTGGCTCCGGCGGCAAGATCGACGAGAACACGGCTCGCGCAGCTGAGGACTTCCGCAACTTCGCAGCAGATCACGGGGCCGACGGCGAAGCTGCTGAGAGCACTTTCAGCCCTGAAGTAGCGGAGAACTTTGGGGTGCTCTCGCAGATTCAGACGGATTCTTTTGCGCTGCCGCCAGCACTGGAGCAGCCGGACGCGCAACAGCCCGCAACTGCGGTGGGTTCGGCGCTCCTGCTCGCTGACACCTCCGAGGGCGTCGATGTCGGGGCGCTGTCTGCGGCACTGACCGGCGCTATCGATGCGGCACCTGGCGGCCGATACGGCCTGTGGACATTTGCACCCGAGGTGAACCGCCTCGCGGAACTTCCCGCGCCCGATGACGAGGCCAACAACGGCGCGGACGCCGTAAAGGGTTCGCTGGCCGAACTTCCGGCCGGTGGTGAGGCACAGTTCTGGCCAGCGCTTATCGATGCCTACCAGGCCGCCCGCGACACCTACTCCCCTGACAAGCCCAACCGACTCGTCGTGCTCACCTCGGGGCGCGATGCCTCGGGCGCCGATGCCGCCGAGTCTGTCGAGAGGATCAAGGAACTCATTAGCCCGGACCGCCCGGTAACGATTGAGGTCATCGTGCTTCCCGACGGGGACAGCTCCAGCCCCGAGCTGCAGGAAGTGGCAAATATGACCACTGGCTCTCTGCGCATTGCGGCTGACTACGGCGACGGCCTGGCCTCTCAGTTGGCTGCGGCTATCGGTACGGAGTAAGTAGCAAAAACCGCCTCCATCTGGTCCAACCTCGGGAGAGGAAAAACGGAACCAGTTGTGGAAGGCGGTTTTCGTTTAGTTTGTTTCGGCTATTTGAGCGGCGGCCGTAGCAGCAACGCCGCTGTCCAGCCAAATAGTTGGCTGTTAGGAGATGCGACGGCGACGACGCTCAGCCAGCTCGTCGATGCCAGTGCCTGGGTTCTCCTGAGTACCGTCGATACGCTCGGACGGGAAGGAGGCGATGGTGCCAGTCAGTTCCTTCATAATGCCCGGGACAGCAATGCCGAACACTCCCTGGCCACCGTTGAGCAGGTCGATGACCTCTTCATTGGAGCGACACTGGTAGACGGTGCGACCGTCGGAAACCAGAGTGATGGTAGCCAGGTCATCGACGCCGAGGTCGCGCAGGCGGTCGACAGCCAGACGGATGTTCTGCAGGGAAATACCGGTGTCCAGCAGTCCGCGGACGATCTTCAAAACGAGGATGTCACGGAAGGAGTACAGACGCTGGGTACCTGAGCCCTTGGCGGTACGAATAGAAGGCTCCACCAGCTTGGTGCGTGCCCAGTAGTCCAGCTGGCGGTAAGAAATGCCCGCTACCTGACATGCGATAGGAACGCGGTAGCCAACCTGCTCGTCCGGCCCCATGTCGAACAGGGATTCCTGAACCGCGCGTGGCTCTTGCGAGTCCGACGCACGGAGCTCATTGTCGCCAAAGAGCGAACCGCTGTTGTCGTCGACCATATAAATTCTCCCGAGGTAGTTTCACTGCCGTTATTTATCTTTCGCCAAGGTTAATCGGCTGTCAATACATCACAGGACGACACGCCGAATCTCTAAACCTAAAGTTAAGGTTTAGAGTTTGGAGCCACAGTTTCCCCAGCTCAAGCACAACCCGGGAGCAAAACCGCAGGACGGAATGAAACTATAACTTACGAAAAGTTACCCCTTTTATGGGGTCATTCAGCGACACGCCGGAGGAAATAAGCGTCACAACTACCTCAAAAGTAGCCAGTTATTCACTCCAGTCACACGTTTAACGGTCGCCATCGGAAGCTGAATCGGCGCCACCGTCGGCTTCACCATCAGACTTCTTGTCCTCCGCATCACCATGCGGCTCGGCGAAGTAGTCAGCATCAATACTGTCGAGGAATTCCGCAAACTCCGACACCGATGCCTCGACGGAGTCGGTCTCCGACTCGTCGGCAAGCGAACCGCCATTGGTTGCGACGAGACGCGCCGCTACCGACGTGGCGTCGAGCACATCACGCGCGACATACAGCGGAACCTCAAGCTCGCTAGCGATAAGGATGAGGTCGGAGGGCCGCATATCAATCTCTGCGCCACCTTCGAGCACCAGGCTGGCGATGAAAACGCCCTCATGCACGCCCGTAATCTGGCCGCGCAGGGCGCTCTGCCCCACCATGTCCAGCGCATCGACGAAGACCTCATGCATGCCCGGGCGACGCTGCGTAGCGCCGGTCTCACGGGCGGAGTACTCCGTCGCCGTCGCCAAATCAATCCAAATCGGGATAATCCGATTGGTCTCTTCGGCATGCAGGAGCAGCACTGGATCGTCCTCAGGAGGATGCGCCATCCAGTCTAGAAACTTGACTTCTACGAGTTTTTCGTCCATAACAGCGATAATTGTAGCGAGCCGCTATTTACGCGGGACTACTGACTACTTCCCCAGATCTTTGTTGACCTGGCGCTTGACCAAAGTGCCGTGCAGCGTGACCATCAGTGCGGTCATCTCACGGCCCATTTCCACAGCCTTCTGCTTGCCACTAGCCGCACGCGACTTACTCAGCGGACTAGCTGCCAGCGACACCAAATCGGCCTCACGGGTCGCAGCGGTACGCACAGTTTTGAGGTGGCGGGCATCCAGGCCGAACTCAGCCAGCTTGACTGCCGTCTCAGTGATGAGCAGGTCATCGCCGTCGAACATGTTCAGCGTGTCCGGAGTAATCAGGCCGACGCGGACCAGCTCAGTGATGAACTTCTCGCTAGCGCCGGTGCGCTCTGCTAGCTCCGCCTGCGTCAGTGAGATCACTGCAGCTTCGCGGAACTGATCCGCCGTCACCAGTGGAGTAACCGAAGCCAGACCGTCGCCGCCAGCGTTGCCCGCATCAATTTCGTCGAGCTGCTCTTTAATAACCTTCAGCGGCAAGTAGTTATCGCGCTGAACAGTCAGAATGTAGCGCAGGCGGTCAATGTCCGCCTGGCTGTAGCGACGATAGCCCGAGGAACTACGCGACGGGCACAGCAGCCCTTCCGACTCGAGAAAACGAATCTTGGACAGCGTTACATCAGGGAACTCAACCTTGACTTCCTTTAGCACAGCACCGATGGTCTTCTTCTTGCCCACCGAGCGTGCTTGCTTCGCAGTGCTTTCTGACGGAGCCGGCTGCGAAACCGCTGATTTGTGTACTGCTGCCACTGGTCTTTCCGAGCCTTTACAAAAATAAGGGGGTTAATGCCGACAGACGTCGACACTAACCGATGTCGAATTAGTTACCGATAAGGAATACGAGGCGGAACTTACCGACCTGGACCTCGTCACCATTAGCCAGAACCGCAGAGTTCTTCGGCTCGCGGTTAACGTAGGTGCCGTTCAGCGATCCCACGTCGACAACCTCGTAGGAGTCACCGTTCTTGCGGAACTCTGCGTGGCGACGGGAAACAGTCACGTCATCGAGGAAAATGTCGCTTTCCGGGTGACGACCAGCGGTGGTGACTGCCTGATCGAGCAGGAAACGCGAACCCGCGTTTGGCCCCCGCTTGACGACCAAGAGTGCCGAGCCTGCCGGAAGTCCTTCAACACCGGAGACCGTGGAGTCCGTGTTAGAGCTGGACTCCATCTCCTTCAGCAAATCTGCACGGAAGACCGAGGTGGTCTCGACCGATGCCTCTGGCTGGCCGCTATTGCTAGTCATATCTTTCCCTCCGGGATAACCTTGGGCGATTTACTCGTTACTTTTTAGATAATAGCGCCCCAACCGCTTTCGTGTTGTTATCTAATCCCAACCATGTTGTGACGCAGCTCACCGACAGGGTATGTACAACATGATTGATATGCGTAAATACCGACATCGGAGAGCTTTCTCCGTGGGTGTACCTAGGCCGGTCACCTGAGAATTATTTTCAAATTGTTACCAAACCTGTGGTTACGGCTTACCTAAACATCGCTGCAATTGAACCGACGACCGAGCCGCCACCATTGCTCAGCGGGTTGTCGTTGACCATGTAGGTCCACGTCGAGCTCGGGCGGGCAAGTCCCGTGTCCTCCAGGTGCGCGCCATCGCTATCGATTTTGACCTCCTGGAACGTCTGCACCGCCTCGGTGACAGCATTGTTCACCAAGTTCTTAAAGGCACCGATGGCGGCGCGGTGGAACTCATCAATGGGGCTTTCCTTAGCCAGCGCGCGCAGATGAATCGACTCCCGCAGGTCATCCAGATCCGCCAGGTGGTCCGACCATCCGCGATCCAGGTGGCTCAGCATAATCTCCCGGGCGGCATCCTCGGCGACGTCGCGCCCGACTGCGGATTCCACTTCCTTCGCCCGCGCCGATGCCAGCTTGGACAGTTCTTCCCAAGCAGCATTCGTAGTCAGCAGTTTCTCCCGGCGCTCATCCAGAATCTCGCGCTGGTCACCGATGAGCTTGTTGTACTTCCACGTCGTCGCATGAATCGACAGCATGGTCGCCTCTGTCACTCGCTGTGCGCGGTCGATGAACTGGTAGGCCCTCTTATCGCGAACGCGTCCATCGTCCTCGGGCAGCACACTCAGCGTCTCGCCAGCAGCGCCTTCGGAAATCACCGGATCATCCAGGGAGACAAAGAACACCGACGAGCCCGGATCGCCCTGGCGCCCGGCGCGGCCACGCAGCTGATTATCCAGTCGGTCAGTGCGGTGCTTGCCCAGACCAATGACGCATAGGCCACCGCGCTCGACCACCGCATCGCGGTTGGATTCGTCTGCCCCTCCGAGGCGGATGTCGGTACCGCGGCCGGCCATCTGGGTGGACACCGTGACGCGGCCAATATCGCCAGCATTGGCGATGACTTGGGCCTCCAGCTCGTCATTTTTCGCGTTCAGTACCGAGGATTCGATGCCGCGCAGGACTAGCGCATCGGCCAGTCGTTCCGATTCGGCCACGTCACGGGTGCCTACGAGTATTGGTCGACCAGTGCCGTTGAGTTCCACGACCTCGTCGACAAGCGCGGCGAACGCGTCGCCGGTGGTGGCGTAGATGCGATCGGGCTCGTCGTCGCGGACGCATGGCACGTTGGGTTCGATGACGGAGACGTGGAGTCCGTAGAACTCGCGGAACTGGTCGCCCGCGGAGGTGGCGGTGCCGGTCATACCGCAGGTGACGTCGTAGCGGCCGACGAGTTGCTGGATGGTCATGGAGTCCAAGATGCGGCCGCCCTCCGAGACTTGCAGTCCCTCCTTGGCCTCTACCGCCGCTTGCAGACCGTCCGGCCAACGCTGAAGTTCCGCCACACGTCCCTTCGAGGCGTCGATGAGCTGTACCTTGCCGTCGCGCACGATGTAGTCGACATCGCGCTGCAGCAACTCGTGGGCGTGCAGTGCAACGTTGACCTGAACCAGGGTGGTGCCGACGTGTTCGGCGTCGTACAGCGAGCTGATGCCAAGCAGACGTTCGACGCGTGCGGCGCCGGTATCGGTGAGGAAGACGTTGCGGCGACCTTCGTCGACGGTGTAGTCGTCGCCGAGCTGCAGGCGACGCACCACGTCGGTAATCTGCCCGGTCGGTGCGGTGCCCGGCTCATTGCCGGCGAGCACAAGCGGGACTAGCGCTTCATCCACCAGCACGGAGTCGGCCTCGTCGATGATGGCGACATCAGCGGGCGACTGCACGCGGTCTGCAATGGTCGGCGCGCAACGGTCGCGCAGGACGTCGAAGCCGAGTTCGTTGACGGCGGCGTAGACGATGTCTGCCGCATATGCTTTACGACGCTCCCCCGGACCATCCTGCGGCGAAATAGCCGCCACCGAGAGCCCAAGGAACCCGAACAGCGGTTGCATCCATTGCGCATCGCGGCCTGCGAGGTAGTCGTTGACGGTCACCGAATGCACGCGGTGGCCACGCAGCGCGAACCCGGCTGCAGCCAAGGCGCCGGAAAGAGTCTTACCCTCACCGGTGGCCATCTGGATAACGTCTCCCTCCATGAGCGCCAGTGCGCCTTGCAGCTGCACATCGAAGGGGCGCATGGACAGGGTGCGCTGGGAGACTTCGCGGAGTGCGGCTAAAAGCTCCGGTGCGTCGGTGGCGTGTTGGCGGGCGAAGTCGGCGAGGTCGGCGTCGGAAAGCGCCTGTACCTGTGGCTCGAGCTCAGCGGCGCGCGCCACCAGCCCTACGCTGCGTTTTTGGTTGCGCCCTTGCTTGCCGCCAAGAGCCTTCCAAAACCAATTAAACCCAGCCATCTTCTACCCTTCCTGCGCACGTGTGGTTGTCGGCGCGTTCTGACTCACCAGAGTAATCAATCTGGACCGGCCTTCGGAGTGTCAATCGCTGCCAGCGAATTTGCACCATATGTCTTTGGTCACATCTTGAGTTTGAAACAATGGAGTTAACACTTGATGCGAGTAATTTCGGAAGGACTTGAATCCCCTATGGCAATTGAATTCATCCCCACCGCTGACCTGGTTGATGAGATCGGCCCGGACGTGCGTTCCTGCGATACCCAGATGCGCAACCTCGGCGGTCGCGTGGAGTTCTGCGGCAAGATCTCCACGGTCAAGTGCTTCCAGGACAACGCGCTACTGAAGAAGGTCCTCTCCGAGCCGTCTGAGGGCGGCGTGCTTGTCATCGACGGTGATGCTTCGGTCCACACGGCGCTGGTCGGTGACGTTATTGCGGGGCTCGGCAAGGACAATGGCTGGGCTGGTGTGGTCGTCAACGGCGCGATCCGCGACTCCAAGCTGATCGGTGAGATGGACTTCGGGTGCAAGGCGCTTGGCACCAACCCGCGCAAGTCCACCAAGACCGGCGAGGGCGAGCGCGACGTCGTTGTCTCCTTCGGCGGCATTGACTTCGTTCCGGGCGAGACGCTCTACGCTGACTCCGACGGTATTGTCGTGCGCTAGTAGCATCGTGCGCTAGACGGCAAACGAGGGTTAAGTAAAGAAAAGTGTGTCCGCATGCCACCATAACCCCAGACCACACACCACAAATCACCAAAGAATAGCTC
>NZ_JASPJT010000005.1:0-170394 GCF_030232425.1 Corynebacterium sp. MSK019
GTATTTCGTTCGGCGGGTTTGCTTCACTACTTCTCCTGGTCGAAAGTGGTGATGCATTCACCGCCTGAACCTACCGGCTTGAAAGTGTCATAAACTCACACAGTTTCACATCTGCAGCCCATAATTCTTGGAGTTGTCAGTTCTTGCGGCTAAGTAGCAAAAAATGTGCCCGCCAGCGATACGCCAAGCGGACACAATTTTGCTGCCTTCCCCACCCTGCCCCCCCCTGCTCAGGAACTTCCTGATCTTACGGTTTGTCTACTCCTTGCGCTTCTTGTTCTGGTAGACGATTGCGCCGGCAATGCCGATAAACACGGCGACCACTGCTACAACGGTGCCAATGACCAACGGGCTCATGCCCTCATCTTCCATGTCCGACGAGGATGCGGATGCCTGAGAATCCGTATCCGAGGAGTCAGATTCATTCGACGCATCTTCTGACGAGTCCTTTGACGTTTCCTGTTCCGACTCTCCCTTGGCCAGAATCGGCTTATCGGATGGAGTCGGGCCGTTCTTGTCAGTCGGTCGCCAGTCAGGCCCCTTAGTTGGCTTGTTGTCCAGGAGGAATGCGAGCTGGAACGGCTGATCGATGCCACTGACCTCTTCATCCGGGCGATAGTTAGCCATTCGGACAGTCGCGTAGTAGTAGCCGGCGTTGGCTACAGGTCGTCCTCCAACATTAGATTCTCGGTTGTTGTATTCGACCGGACGATCTGTTGACAAGTTCAGGTCCTCGGAATCCTGATAAAAGTGCATTGTTCCATCCGCAACGGAAACCTCGAACGGATTCAGCAGGGCAACTCCCATGGAATCGGCATTATCGCGCTCCGAATTTCCAGTGCGGGCAGCAATCACTGGTCGCTGACCCCACTCGACAGGGATCTTGTAGAACTTCTGTTCACCGGGCACGATTGTGTCAGAGATGGTATCCCCAGATTTAACTTCCGGCGCTTGGGCTGCGTTATTGCCACCGTTTACGGGCTTGGCCTCTCCAAAAGTGGCCTTTTTGTAGGCTTTGTCGCCGGTCGAAGAAGACCGCCCCTCATTTAGCTTGCCAGCATCCTGCTTCTTCAGGACTGGCTCAAACTGGACGCTAACCTCGACCTTCACCGGTTCATCACGATAGTCCGCTACTGAATCACCGTCATAGACCCACACGTTATTTGCGACGAGCCACTTGGTTTGATCGCAACTGGATTCGATGCGGTCACTATCCCATGCAAGAATGCTTGCATCAGCCGAAGTTGGAGTCCACGAATCGGCACTAGCTTCGGCGCCAGTCAGCGACCCCATACGACCGTCGTCCTGGCATTTTCCGCCAGTTTCATTGATGATTTCGTCAACTTCAGTTCGGACATCCTGCTGGCCTTTACCCTCAGCATCGATATTCGCTAACACCTTTGAGGTAACAATCGCGTTGTGTCCCTTCGGCACTGCGATTCGGTAGTAGAGCGGGGTGCGATCGTGCTGGGCAACCTCTGGCACCAGCGTCGTCTGGTACTTGCCCTCGCCGAGCCATTTCGCGCCTTCCTTAGTCTCGGAGAACTCGAAAGGAGTACCCGTGGTTTCGTAGCCCTGCACTGACCGCTGAGTCAAGAACTTCATGTGGTCTGCAAGCTGGGTAGCATCGTCCGCAGTCATGCTCTGTCCACCGGATACCTGCGCAACACACTCCAGCTCAGCGCGAGCTTCTTCATCGACCTTGAAGCCCACTGTGTGAATCGTCAGGCCAACACCCTGCCCTGCCAGTTCCTTCGCAACCTCACACACCGGTGGCGGCGCGCAGGTGTCGATACCGTCAGAGACCAAAATAATTGACCGCTCACCGTCTGGGCCAAGCTCATCAGCCGCCTTACGCAGTGCATTGCCGATCGGCGTATAGCCCTGAGCTTCCAACCCGGCAATCCTGCTCTTCAGGCCTTCTTTGTCGACCTTTTGGACAGGCGACAGCACCTCGATGTCCTGGCAACCACGTTCGCGGTTGGATTCATCACTGGATTCGCGCTGGCCATAAACCAGCATGCCAAGCAGCGCATCATCCGGGAGGGAGTCAATCAGCTCCGTGGATGCGCGCTTTGCCGCATCGAGGCGGGTGCCTCCGGCGTCGTCGGCAAGCATCGAACCAGACAGATCCATGATTAGCTCTGCTTTTGCTTCGCCCGTACCCCCTTCGCCCGTAGGAGCGGGCTGTTCCACCCCGGACGGCGAAGGCGAATCTTGGGCTGCCGCCACCGGAGCCGGAATCGCACTAAACCCAATCGTCCACGCAGCCAACAACAGAGTGACAACGATGGTTACCCTTAGGCGCTTTGAACTACTTGACGAAAAACTATCTTTAAAAAAGTCTTGAACTACCACCATCACAGCGCCTCAAACTGTTTTCCCAACTACAAAAATCAATCGTGTTGGTAGTTTTTCACAGTGACCCCGGTCACGCTAGAGGTGTTTTTAACGGCTAAACAAATGCCGCCTGAACAATTCATGAACCATGAGAAAATCGCACAGCCGTTGGGGAGCCAGCAAAGCAAAAACGCAGCCCCTGAACAGCGAATACTGAACAGGGGCTGCGAAAGTACTAATTCTAGTAACCACTATTAAATTTTTCTTAGCCGACCTACGCCGAAACTAAGCCTCAACGAGCTTGTAAATCCAACCGTGGGTATCCTCAACCTCGCCGTGCTGGATACCGGTCAGCCGCTCGCGCAGCTTCATAGTCCACTCACCGGTCTCGCCGCCGTTGATCTCGAACTCGCCCTCAGCGGACTTCACAAAACCGACCGGGGTGATGACTGCAGCAGTACCGCAGGCGAATGCCTCGCTCATAACACCGGAGGTGGCATCATTCTTCCATTCCTCGGTGGAAATGCGACGCTCCTCGACATTCATGCCCAGATCCTGAGCAGCCTGCAGCAGCGATGCCCGAGTAATGCCCGGCAGCAGCGAACCAGACAGCTCTGGAGTCACCAGCCGAACACCAGCGTCAGCATTCTCATCCGGGTAGATAAACGCCAGGTTCATGCCGCCCATCTCCTCGATGTACTTGCGCTCGACAGCGTCCAGCCACACAACCTGGTCGCAGCCCTTTTCCTCTGCCTGCTGCTGAGCCGCCAGCGAAGCTGCATAGTTACCTGCGAACTTCGCAGCACCGGTGCCGCCCGGCGCGGCACGCACGTACTCGTGGGAGATCCACACGGTCACCGGGTTAATGCCACCGGAGAAGTACGCGCCGGCAGGTGAAGCGATGAGCAGGAAGGTGTAAGAGTTCGACGGGTGCACGCCCAGGGTGCTCTCGGTGGAGAACATGATTGGACGCAGGTACAGGGATTCTTCGCCACCAGCTGGCGGCACCCATGCTGCATCGGCTTCAACCAGCAGGCGGATTGCCTCGAGGAAGGTCTCCTCCGGCAGCTGCGGCATTGCAATGCGGTCAGCGGAGCGCTGGAAGCGACGAGCGTTCTGCTCCGGGCGGAAAGTAACAATGGAACCATCCGGCATGCGATACGCCTTCAGTCCCTCAAAAATCGACTGCCCGTAATGCAGGACCGAAGAAGACGGCTGCATTTCAATCGAACCGTATGCCTGCAGCTTGGCGCCATGCCAGCCTTTGTCTGCAGTCCAGTCAATTCGGACCATGTGGTCGGTGAAGTGCTTACCGAAACCAGGGTTGGCCAAAATCTCCTCGCGCTCGGCATCAGAGAGTGGATTCGGGTTACGTTCGATTGCAAATTCCAAAGCAGACATGTCTTTCATCCTAAACCGTCGAGGATCGAGTCGTATCAATACTCGCCCCCGAAAGACCGTGTTAGTCAGGGCAATGTCAGCGTCGCGGGCACTAGGCGCGGGTACATTCCAATAGTCGTGGCGCTGGCTCGTCAGTCCGCTGTCCAGGGGTGAAGGACACGAACCGGCAAATAGGGATACGGTGGTGTACCACATAGTACGACTACAAGGAGATGCAACTACATGTCAGTCCCCGCTAACAATGATTCGGCACAGCTCGGCGCCTCTCGCAACGCCGCTATTTTGTCCAATTACCTGCCGGCTATCGGCACTCGCGTGGTCATCGCTGCCGACAACTCTCTGCCCGCGGACGCCGACGCGGTTCTCGTCGCGCTTATCGACGGCGAGGATGGCCTCGAGCTGGTCGCACCCGAGGCCATCGGTTCGGTTGCAGAGCAGCTGCTCGCCTCCTTTGAGGCAGTCTCCGCCAGCGCTAAGTCCGAGTCCGTGACCACCATCCCGGCTCCTGCTGGCCTGGATGTCGACAGTGTCACGGGCGTTGGCGTGGGTTCTGAGGATCTGGATGCCGAGGACATCCGCCGTGCCTGCGGCGCCGCTGCGCGCCGTATGACCAAGGCCAAGGTGGTCTTTAACACTCTCGGCGCCATCGATCCGCAGGCTGCAGCCGAGGGCTTTGCGCTGGGCGCTTACGCTTACTCCGGTCAGAAGAGCGACGAAGAAAGCAACGAGGCCACCCAGAAGGTGGTTGTGTTGGGCGCTGATGACGACGTCGTAAAGCGCGCTGCAGCGATTGTGGATGCCGTTGCCACCGCGCGTGACTTCGTCAATACAGCATCGTCGCACCTCTACCCCGAGACGTTTGCTGACGCTGCTGCAGCGCTAGGCCGTGACGCGGGGCTCGAGGTCGAGGTGCTTGACGACGACGCTCTGCGCGCCGGCGGTTTCGGAGGCCTCAATGCCGTGGGTGGTGGATCCTCGCGCGGGCCGCGCCTGGTGCGCCTGATTTGGAAGGGCGATGAGTCGGCAGAGAATTCGCTGGGACTGGTCGGTAAGGGCATCACCTTTGATACCGGCGGTATTTCGCTGAAGCCGGGCGCCAGCATGGAGAACATGATCTCCGATATGGGCGGCGCTGCGGCTGTTATTGCCACAGTCGTCCTGGCTGCTCGCCTAGGCGTATCCACCCCGGTGACCGCAACTGTTCCAATGGCGGAGAACATGCCGGGTGGTAAGGCGTACCGTCCGGGCGATGTCATTACGCAGTACGGCGGTAAGACCATTGAGATTCTGAATACCGACGCTGAGGGCCGCCTCGTACTCGCAGACGCCATTGTCCGCGCCTGCGAAGACAAGCCGACTCACCTGATTGACACCGCTACCCTGACCGGTGCGCAGCTAGTCGCTCTTGGCGAGCGCACCCCGGGCATCCTGGGTAACGACGAGTTCCGTGACCGTGTTGCAGAGCTGTCTCAGAGCATTGGTGAAAATGGTTGGGCAATGCCGATTCCAGTTGAGCTAGCAGAGGCCCTGAAGTCGCCGGTAGCTGACCTGCGGAATGTCACGAACTCTCGCCTTGGTGGCATGAGCGTTGCAGCTGCATACCTGCGCGAATTCGTTGGCGAGGATGTTGAATGGGTTCACATCGACGTTGCCGGTCCGGCCTTCAACACCACCGGGGAGTATGGTTATACCCCGAAGCGGGGCACTGGTGTTCCGGTTCGGACGATGTTCTCTGTGATTGAGGATTTGGCAACGAAGTAGCCGGTCATCCGACTGCGTCCCGCCCGGCTGGAATCATGGCTGGAATGAGCTATTCCAAGCACCAGTCGAAAGCGGGCGCAGCCCACGGGGCAAGCAGAGTTTTCAACCTGTAAGCTAATTTGTAATAACCGTCTTAAAACGAGATTTCTTAACTTTTCGAGGAGTGCACAAACATGGCGACCTCTATTGAGATGCCGGAGCTCGGTGAATCAGTTACCGAAGGCACCATTACCACCTGGCTGAAGAAGGTCGGCGACACCGTCGAGGTCGACGAACCGTTGCTCGAGATTTCCACCGACAAGGTCGACACCGAAATTCCATCTCCGGTCGCCGGTGTTCTCACCGAGATTCTCTTTGAAGAAGACGACACCGTCGATGTTGGCGAGGTCATCGCAAAGGTCGGCGAGCCGGGCGAAGAGCCGGAAGGCACTGACGATTCCGCTGAGGAGACCGAGGAAGAGGCTCCGAAGGAAGACGCTGAAGAGCCAAAGAAGGAAGCACCGAAGGCTGCCTCCGGTTCCGCTACTGATGTTGAGATGCCGGAGCTCGGCGAGTCCGTCACCGAAGGCACGATTACCACTTGGCTGAAGAAGGTCGGCGACACCGTCGAGGTCGACGAACCGTTGCTCGAGGTTTCCACCGACAAGGTCGACACCGAAATTCCTTCCCCGGTCGCAGGCACCCTGCTCGAGGTCCTCTACGACGAAGACGACACCGTTGACGTCGGCGAAGTCATCGCTCGCGTTGGCGATGCAGACGCTGCTCCGGCCGCCAAGGAAGAGGCCGAGGAGGCATCTGCCGCAGTCGAGAAGGACGAGGAGCCAGTAAAGGCTAACGAGGAGACTGAGGAAGACTCCACTGACGTTGACGCTGGCGACGCTACTGACGTTGAGATGCCGGAGCTCGGCGAATCCGTCACCGAAGGCACCATCACCACCTGGCTGAAGAAGGTCGGCGACACCGTCGAGGTCGACGAGCCACTGCTCGAGGTTTCCACCGACAAGGTCGACACCGAAATTCCTTCCCCGGTCGCAGGCACCCTGCTCGAGGTCCTCTACGACGAAGACGACACTGTTGACGTCGGCGAGGTCATCGCTCGCGTTGGCAGTGGCCAGCCAAAGAAGGCTGCACCGAAGAAGGAAGCTCCAAAGGCTGAATCCAAGCCGGAGCCAAAGAAGGAAGAGCCGAAGGCAGAGTCCAAGCCGGAGCCGAAGAAGGAAGAGCCGAAGAAGGAGACTCCGAAGGCTGAGGCTCCGAAGGCTGAATCCAAGCCTTCCGCTAACAAGGACGTTCCTTACGTCACCCCGCTGGTCCGCAAGCTGGCTGACAAGCACGGCGTTGACCTGACTAAGGTCGAGGGCTCTGGAATCGGCGGCCGCATTCGTAAGCAGGATGTTCTGCGCGCTGCCGAGGGCGGCCAGGAGACTACTGCTGAGTCCGGCTCCAACTGGTCCACCAAGGGCGTTCGCCCTGAGCTCGCTGAGCTGCGCGGCACCACCCAGCGTGTCAACCGCATCCGCGAGATCACCGCTGCCAAGACCCTCGAGTCTCTGCAGACTTCCGCACAGCTGACCCAGGTCCACGAGGCCGATATGACTGCCATCTGGGATTTGCGCGCTACTAAGAAGGCTGAGTTCGAGAAGAAGCACGGCGCAAAGCTGACCTTCCTGCCATTCTTTGCAAAGGCAATCGTTGAGGCTCTGGTCAGCCACCCGAACGTCAACGCTTCCTGGAACGAAGAGACCAAGGAGATTACCTACCACGAGCAGGTCAACCTGGGTATCGCTGTCGATACCGAGCGTGGTTTGCTCTCCCCGGTCATCCACAACGCTCAGGATATGTCCCTGCCGGAGCTGGCTGCTGCTATTGCGGACATCGCAGACCGCGCTCGCAACAACAAGCTGACCCCGAACGACCTGTCCGGCGGCACCTTCACCATTACCAACATCGGCTCCGAGGGCGCTCTGACCGACACTCCGATTCTGGTTCCGCCGCAGGCCGCAATGGTCGGCACCGGCGCGATTAAGAAGCGCGCAGTAGTCGTCACCGAGAATGAGGCAGATGCCATTGGTATTCGCGCCATGGTCTTCCTGCCAATTACCTACGATCACCGCCTGATCGACGGCGCTGATGCAGGTCGCTTCATGACGACCGTTGTTGACCGCCTCGAGGTTGCTAACTTCGAATCGGATCTGCAGCTCTAAGCAGCTTGCTCCCCTCCTGGGGTAGTAGCGCCGCGGGAATCTAGCTGGCTTGCTAGCAGGAGGTTCTGCCTCTTCCCTGCCCGCGTTAGTCGCACTTTGCGGCTGACGCGGGTATTTCTTTTGCCGCATTCGTCCCGCAGTTGAACCTAATCAGCGATTCCTTCAAATGCGCAGGCCCCCTATTCTTGGCTAGTGCTCAGATTTCACGTAGCCACACATAGCTAGCAAAGGCTCCATCGGCACAAAGAATTAACGTGCTGTTATTGCGCCGTTAAGCCATTAGCAGACAGCGGGAGGGTCGAACCGAAAGCAAAGCTGCAAGTAGCAAATGCGCATACTTTTTGTCCTGCCGAAATGCGAGAACACCACACACCCCCGCACACAGTTCCGGCTATCGCTTTCAGCTACACCGACGAGAGCTGAAGATAGCGATAATTAAATTCATTATTTGTTAACCTCGCCGTCACCTAGTTAGCAATTAGCCTTTACCAATCTAAGAAATCATTAGACAGCAGGCTTCTTTGGCGTGCCTATTTTTGCTCTCTGTACGTAACTTAGAAAGGTGGAGCATGTCCTCGGCTCCAGCGAATACTAGTTCGTCGACCGGGACCACATCATCTGAGCAATCGAGCTCCTCAGATAAGTGGTGGCACCTCTTCTTCGGCGGGCTTCTCGCAATCAACATCGTAATTTTTGTCTTCTGGGCTTATGACTTTGTGGGCCCGCAGGCAAATACGGCAATCCTTCTGATTACCATCGCGTTCGCCGTCTTCATGGCGTTCAACATCGGCGGTAACGACGTTGCTAACTCCTTCGGTACTTCAGTCGGTGCCGGCACCCTGAGCATGAAGCAGGCGCTTGTTGTCGCTTCAGTCTTTGAGGTTTCGGGCGCCGTCCTCGCTGGTGGCGAGGTTACTGACACCGTCCGTTCCGGCATTGTGGACCTGAACGCAATCCACGGTTTGGACCCGATGGAGTTCGCCTTCATCATGATGTCCGCGCTTCTCGGCGCGGCAGTGTGGCTCCTCGTTGCCACCCGCATGGGTTGGCCAGTCTCCACTACCCACTCCATCGTCGGCGGTATCGTCGGTGCCGCACTGACGGTCGGTTTCATCACCGGCAAGGGTGGCTGGAGCATGGTCCAGTGGGATCAGATTGGTCAGATCGCCGTTTCCTGGGTCCTCTCTCCGCTCCTCGGCGGTTTGGTCGCGTTCCTCCTGTTCGGCGGCATTAAGAACTCGATTCTCGTCTACAACGACAAGGCTTCCAAGCAGCTGCAGGCCATCCACCAGGAAAAGGCGGACCTCAAGGCGCAGCACCGCGACGACTTCGAAAAGCTCCCTGAGCACGATCAGATCTCGTACACCAACGCGATGCTTCGCGACGCTACGACGATGCGTGACAACGACTGGAATCCGGATGACCTGGAGTCTGAGTACTTCCGCAAGCTCGTCCACATCGAATCCAAGGTTGATGATGTCCGCGCTCACCGTGCGCTGGAAGCTTGGGTTCCGGGTCTAGCAGCCCTGGGCTCTATTGTCATCTCCGCGATGATGCTGTTCAAGGGTCTGAAGAACCTTCACCTAGGGCTTTCCAGCCTGGACAACTTCCTGATTATGGGCATGATCGCCACCGCAGTGTGGCTTGCCGTTTACATCTTCGCGCGTACTTTGAAGCGTCAGGATTTGGATCGTTCCACCTTCCTGCTGTTCAGCTGGATGCAGGTCTTCACCGCTGCTGCGTTCGCTTTCTCCCACGGCTCGAACGACATCGCTAACGCGCTTGGCCCGTTCGTGGCAATTCTGGATGTTCTCCGTACCAACGAGATCTCTTCCGAGTCCGGCGTCCCGCTGGCAGTCATGACCACCATGGGTGTCGCTCTCATCTCCGGTCTGTGGTTTATCGGCCGCTTCGTTATCAAGACCGTCGGATCCGGCCTGACTGAGATCCACCCAGCATCGGGTTTTGCCGCAGAGCTTTCCGCTGCTGTGGTCGTTATGATTGCTTCCCTGCTGGGTCTGCCGGTTTCCTCCACCCACATTCTGATTGGTGCCGTTCTCGGTGTCGGTATCGTTAACCGTGCCGCTAACTGGAACCTGATGAAGCCGATTGGTTTGGCCTGGGTTATTACCCTTCCGGCCGCTGCAGGTATCTCGGCAATCACCGTTTCCATCCTCCGCGTCGTCTTCGGCTAAGCCCACAAAAGCACGCCACTTTTACCCCGGTGGTCACTTTCTAGTGACCACCGGGGTATTTTTACGTCTGGCGCTATCCAAGTAAGTTTGGCGCTATCCAAGTAACAAGTAATCTGAGGCCTACAGAATTTCGGCGTATCCTATAGGCCACCATGACTGCCCCAAGAAAACCTTTTACTCGCGCAGATAAATCCATTCGGGAATCAAGCTCCGACATCGAGATTCAACATCTCGGCCTTGTCGACTACGAAGAGACCTGGCACCTACAGGCAGACCTTGCTGCCAAGCGTGCGAAAGACCTAATTCCAGATCAGGTTCTCGTGCTTGAGCACCCGAGTCTTTACACAGCAGGAAAGCGCACCCAGCCGGAGGACCGTCCTACCAATGGGTTGCCGGTCGTCGATGTCGACCGCGGTGGCCGCATCACCTGGCACGGCCCGGGCCAGCTTGTGATGTATCCCATCATCAAGCTCGCTCAGCCGGTCGATGTGGTGGACTACGTCCGCAGACTGGAAGAAGCCCTCATTCAAACCGTTCGCCGAGCCGGCATCGCGGCTGCTGGGCGCATCGATGGCCGCTCGGGGGTATGGGTTCCCGCATCAAACGGACTGAGCGACCGAAAGATTGCGGCACTGGGAATCCGCGTGACCCATGGTGTAACCATGCACGGACTCAGTCTGAACTGCGACAACTCTATGGAGTTCTACAACTACATCATCCCGTGTGGCATCTCCGATGCTGGAGTGACCACCCTATCCCGGGAGCTTGACCGAAATGTTAGCGTGTCAGAGATGACAGAGCCGCTTCTGGCAGATTTGCAAGATGCTTTGGAAGGCCGTTTGACCGTTGCCGACCATTCCTTCGGCTCCGCGCCCGACCCCACGAAGGACCTGCCACACCGGGTGAAGCACAACTCCACCACCGGCATATTCGAGTACTCATCAACAAAAGAGTAGGATGAAACTGTGACTGTTAAGCCAGAAGGACGTAAGTTACTGCGCGTCGAGGCACGAAATGCCGAGACCCCTATCGAGAACAAGCCCCGGTGGATTCGCAACCAGGTTCGTCCGGGCCCCAGCTACAAGGACATGAAAAACCGTGTCTCGGGTGCCTCTTTGCACACGGTCTGTCAGGAGGCTGGCTGCCCGAACATTCACGAATGTTGGGAAGACCGCGAGGCCACCTTCCTCATCGGCGGCGATAAGTGCACCCGCCGCTGCGACTTCTGCCAGATTAACTCAGCCAAGCCCGACCCATTGGATAAGGATGAGCCGCGTCGTGTTGCGGAATCCGTCCGCGAGATGGGTCTTCGTTACGCCACTATCACCGGTGTCGCCCGCGACGATCTGCCCGACGGTGCATCCTGGCTCTACGCTGAGACCTGCCGCCAGATCCACGAACTCAACCCGAATACCGGAGTCGAGCTCCTTGTCGATGACTTCCGTGGCGACGAATCTGCAGCACAGCAGGTATTCGACGCCAAGCCCGAGGTTTTCGCCCACAACGTGGAAACGGTGCCGCGTATCTTCAAGCGCATCCGCCCCGCATTCCGCTACGAGCGTTCCTTGGAACTCATCACTCGCGCTCGCGAAGCTGGGCTAGTTACCAAGTCCAACCTCATCCTGGGCATGGGCGAATCCTACGACGAGATCATCTCCGCTATGCAAGATTTGCACGATGCCGGCTGCGATATTCTGACAATCACTCAGTACCTCCGCCCCACTCCACTGCACCATCCAATTGAACGTTGGGTTAAGCCGGAGGAGTTCGTCAAGCTCTCCAAGACCGCTGAAGAGATGGGCTTTGCCGGCGTCATGTCCGGCCCGCTGGTCCGCTCTTCCTACCGCGCTGGACGGCTCTACGCCCGCGCACTGGCGCACCGCGGTCAGGAGCTGCCTGCGCATCTGTCCGCGCTTGCCGACGACAACGACAACAACCTCGCGCTTCAGGAAGCCTCGACTCTGCTTGACCGCTATGGCGCATCGGAGGATACGCCAGTCACTTCGGCTATTCCGGCTTCCTAGAGGCTGACGGCCACAGCGCCGTCGTAAAGCGAAACGGCGCTACGGCGCGGTCTATTGCCTAAAACTACATCGCATGCCCTAAAGTTGGTGATTATGGCGACCAATGATGCGAAAGAAATGAAGAAGGCGAACCGCGCCGCCAAGCGCGCTCAGCGTAAGCAGACTCGTAGCCAGATGTGGCAGGCGTTTAAGCTGCAGCGCTCGCGGGACAACAAGCTCGTGCCTTACATGGCACTGGGCTTCTTCGGTCCGATCATCCTGCTGTTACTGATTGGTCTGCTCATTGGTGGAGTCTGGCCCTGGATTCTGACGATTATTGGTATTTCGATCGGCTTTATGGTCGCGATGTACATCTTCTCTAAGCGTCTTGAGGCCTCCTTCTACACAGAGGCGGAAGGCCAGGCCGGCGCTGCAGCGTGGACGCTGGACAATATGCGTCAGGGCGTTGGCTATGTCTGGCACGTCAAGACCGGTGTTGTCGCTAATCAGCACATGGATGCTGTTCACCGTGTTATTGGTAACGCCGGTGTTGTGCTGGTCGGTGAAGGTGATCCGAACCGCGTCAAGCAGATGATTGCTCGTGAAAAGAAGTCGCTGGCACGCATTGCGGGCGAAGCTCCGATTTACGACATGATTGCTGGTAGCGACGAGGGCCAGGTCCCGCCGAAGAAGCTGCAGCGCGAACTCATGCGTTTGCCGCGCAACCTGAATAAGGATCAGGCTAACGCTCTGAATGAGCGCATCCAGTCGATGGACCGTATTCGCGATGCGCGCGCGAACATGCCCAAGGGTCCAATGCCGAAGGGCGCTAACCCACAGGCCGGCATGAACCGTCGTGCGCGCCGTGCCGCCAATCGCGGCAAGAAGCACTAGAGGTTTTAGCTAGGTTTCACCAGGGTCGGTTGCTCGGGCAACCCACCGAGGGGCAATCTAGGTTGAAGCAGAAAAAAGGGGCTTTCGGGCCCCCTTTTTTTGTGCTTTAAAGCTTTAAAACGATGCCTAAAGCCATGTCTTCACACACAGTTATTGATGTCTTGTTGAAGTGATTGCTCTCACTTATCACGCTGTCAGCAAAGGTCGTATCCTTGCTGGAAACAATGCTTAATGAAGATTACTGCTAGTTGTGCCACCATGGGATATGTGCAACTCTTGGCTGAAAATGAACTCTTAGCGCTTCTAGTGATTTTGTTTCTTGGCCTGGCAATTGGCCAGATCAAGATCTTCGGCTTCAAGCTTGGCGTGGCTGCCGTCCTCTTCGTCGGCCTTATCCTCGCGACTATTGAGCCGGAAATTCAAATCTCCCCGTTGATTTACATCGTGGGCCTGGCATTATTCGTCTACACCATCGGGTTGGAGGCGGGCCCCGAGTTCTTCAGCTCGTTACGCTCGCGCGGTATCAAGCACAACCTGTTCGGCATTGGTGTGCTCGCAGTTGTCACTATCGAGTCTTTCTTGCTGATCAAGTTTTTGCCTATCGACCCGGTGGAGGGCGCAGGCGCCTTCACAGGCGCCCTGACCAACACCCCGGCTATGGCCGCAATCGTCGATGCTCTTCCTAGCCTCATTTCGGATAAGGGCGAGCTGGCCGCTGCCCACGATATGCCGGTGATTGGTTACTCCCTGGCCTACCCAATCGGCGTGCTGGCAGTGATTGCCTCTATCGGTATTATGTCGAAGGTCTTCCGCGTCGATCACGACCAGGAAGCTATTGACGCAGGTGTCGCCGCGCTTCCGCTACATACTCGGGACATCAAGATTCTCAAGGACGACCTGCCTTCCATCACTGACCTTCCGTCGAAGTTCGGTTTGGACATTACGGTTTCGCGCATTGAGTACAAGGGCCACCTCTACATTCCGTCTCCGGGTGACACTGTCTCCGTCGGCGATATTATTTCCGTCGTCGGTACAGAGGAAGAAATTGCTCGTGCCGCCGAGTACATTGGCGAGCTTATGCCGGGTGATCCGACACACGACGGTCGCCTGGACTTCCGTCGCATCTTCGTCTCTGCATCTGACGTGGTCGGTGTACCCATTGCGGAACTTCAGACTCGCATGGACGGCATAATCATTACGCGTATTCGCCGCGGCGACCACGACATCGTCGCAGAGCCAAACATGCGCCTAGAGCTTGGTGATCGCGTCCGCGTAGTTGCACCGCCAGAGAAAATCAAGGACGCAACAAAGTTCTTCGGCGACTCCTACAAGAAGCTTTCCGACGTCAACCTCTTGCCCCTCACCCTTGGGCTTACGCTGGGTGTCTTGGTGGGTCTCATCAAGATTCCGCTTCCGGGCGGCAGCTCGCTCGCCCTGGGATCCGCTGGTGGTCCACTGGTTGTGGCGCTGATTCTGGGTGCTGTCGGTCGCACTGGCCCGTTGGTCTGGCCTATCCCCTACTCGGCCAACCTGGCGTTCCGCACCATGGGTCTAGCACTGTTCCTGGCAGGTATCGGCACCACTGCCGGTAAGGGATTCCAGGCTGCGTTGTCTGACCCGGCATCACTGACAGTTCTGGGTCTTGCCGCCATCATCGCGTTTAGCTCCGCACTGTTGACCCTCATTGTCGGTCACCGTGTGCTGAAGATTCCATTCGGCCAAACTGCGGGTATCCTCTCGGGCTTGCAGACTCACCCGGCAGTGCTCTCATACGTCAACGACCAGGCCAAGAACGAGTTGCCGGCAATGGGATACACAACGGTGTATCCAATGGCCATGATCATGAAGATTATTCTCGCCCAGGTCCTGGTCGTGTTGGTGCTATAGCGCTAACCCAAAATGACGGCCGTGCCAGTGGCACGGTCGTGCATGCCGCGCATATCCGAGTCGGTGATTGCTGGCGGCAGCAAGAAAAGAGTAAGCAAGCTGCGGAAGAAGGCACGAACAAAGCCAACTCGCTCGCCGGGCTTGTCCACGCGAGCGACACCCATCTTCATCATCCACTGGCCCGGAGTGCGGGCGAACAGCCAAACCGACACCGTGCCAATAATGAGGAAGACAACTGGCGAATAGGTCGCAAGGAATGACTGCCAGGCGATAAACGAATCCCCGAACTGGTCAATCTGCGCCTCGCTCGGGCCGAAGAACATCGAAAAAGCGCCGGCAATCATCAAGGAAATAATCCAGTCAATGAGAATGCCGCCGACGCGACGCATCAACGTCGCTTGCGATCCTGGGCCATCGGGGGCAAGACCCAATGCCTGGCCGGGATAGTCCGAGAGCTTGTCCGGATTATCGAACTCTCCCGGAATCTGAGGGCCATCTAGCCAACTGTGCTTTTCTTCCATGTGTTCATAGTCTAATGCAGCAATCCGGCTATCAAATCACGGGCTGGGACAGCCATTCAGCGCGTGCGGGGGTAATCCGGGGGCGATGTTGCGTCGCCTTTTCCATTTTCTTATCAGCACGGGAGCTAAAGGCGCGTCGTAAAGCGTGTGTGACATGAATGCGCAGGGTATTGCCTTGTTTCCACAAATAGATAACCTGCTCCCTATTTGCGTAACCTGTTCCGTATTGGCGAATTTCTCACGCACCATGCCAGAAATTCGTGGTTCTAATTCCAGAATGAATGCGTGGTTCGTTAAGCTTGAAGGCGTCAACCGGCCAGTCCTTGACAGCGCGGCAGGTGCACGAAACATCGTGCAAGAATTCCCTACTGCGTACTAAACAAGGCCAACTAAGGAGACCGCACATGTCCTTCAAAACTCCCGAGGAAGTAGTCGCGTATATCAAGGAAGAGGGCGTCGAGTTCGTCGACGTCCGCTTCACGGATGTTCCCGGCATCGAGCAGCACTTCACCATCCCGGCATCCGCATTTGACGAGGACGCGATGGCCGAAGGCCTGGCATTCGACGGTTCCTCGATTCGTGGTTTCACTTCCATCGACGAGTCCGACATGGCACTGCTGCCCGACCTGAGCACCGCGCGCATTGACCCGTTCCGCAAGGCAAAGACCCTGAACGTCAAGTTCTTCGTCCACGATCCGTTTACCCTCGAGCCGTTCTCCCGCGACCCGCGTAACGTCGCGAAGAAGGCGGAGGAATACCTCATCTCTACCGGCATCGCCGACACCTGCTTCTTCGGCGCTGAGGCGGAGTTTTACATCTTCGACAACGTCAAGTTCGAGACCGACACCAACCGCGGCTTCTACGAAGTTGATTCCATCGAAGGCTGGTGGAACCGCGGCAAGGACCAGAACCCGGACGGCTCTGCAAACCTGGGTTACAAGACCCGTCTAAAGGGCGGCTACTTCCCTACCGCTCCGTACGACCACTACCAGGACCTGCGCGACAAGATGTGCCTGAAGCTCGCTGACGCCGGCTTCGACCTGGAGCGCGCCCACCACGAGGTCGGCACTGGTGGCCAGCAGGAGATCAACTACAAGTTCAACACGATGTTGCACGCTGCAGACGACCTGCAAACCTTCAAGTACATCATCAAGAACACCGCCTGGGAAGAGGGCAAGTCCGTCACCTTTATGCCGAAGCCGCTGGCTGGCGACAACGGCTCGGGCATGCACGCTCACCAGTCGCTGTGGAAGGACGGCAAGCCACTGTTCCACGATGAGGCCGGTTATGCAGGCCTGTCGGACATCGCTCGCTGGTACATCGGCGGCATCCTGCACCACGCAGGTGCGGTACTGGCCTTCACCAACCCGACCCTGAACTCCTACCACCGCCTGGTCAAGGGCTTCGAGGCTCCGATCAACCTGGTCTACTCGCAGCGCAATCGCTCTGCCGCTGTTCGCATTCCGATCACCGGCTCCAACCCGAAGGCAAAGCGCATCGAGTTCCGCGCCCCGGACCCGTCGGGCAACCCGTACCTTGGCTTCGCTGCCATGATGATGGCCGGACTGGACGGCGTGAAGAACCGCATCGAGCCGCACGCTCCGGTCGACAAGGATCTCTACGAGCTCCCGCCGGAGGAAGCTGCCGACATCCCGCAGGCTCCGACCTCTCTCGAGGCCGCACTCGAGGCCCTGCGCAATGACCACGAGTTCCTGCTCGAGGGCGATGTCTTCACCGAGGACCTCATCCAGACCTACATCGACTACAAGTACGAAAACGAGATCGAACCGGTTCGCCTGCGCCCGACTCCGCAGGAATACGAAATGTACTACGACTGCTAAAGTTTTCGCTTCACGACGGCCACAGCAAGCACCCCCCATTGCTCCTCATGGCCGCCCAACGAGCTTGTTAGATGCCGCCTGACCACAGTTAATGTGGTCAGGCGGTTTTTCATTGCGGTCATGCTGGCTGCGGGCGCCTGGGCCCGCATACGCGCGCGTATGTGAGCACGAATTTGTGCGCGGTTCCGGGCCACTCCCCTGAACAGGGTCATACACCACCACAAAAGGGCCGCGACCCCTGCACGAGTAGAGTTGCACACTCTCCGCCCCAGTCTTATCGATGCAATATTCACTTGTCGATGCGCTATATCGTGGCCATAAGTGAACAGCGCATCGACAAGTGACAGGGTGGGGAGGATACCGTGCGCATAAGTGCCGGACAGCCGTCGATAAGTGACGAAAAATCGTCGATAAGTGAAGGAAAATCATCGATAGTGCCAGAAAACTGGCCATAAGTGCGAGGGGCGCTAGGGACAACACGAGGGACGGATGCGAGGGACACCGCAAGGGGGCGGACACCAAGAGCGGATGGGGCATGCTGCGAAGGTAGGACGCCAGGCAATCACGCCCGTTGAACCAGAAATGTGTCGCAACTTAATGACATGTGACAAAGTTCATAAACATTGATGCGTGGGAGGATAATTCACTCATCTGTAATCGTTCTCAAAAAGTATCAATTGTGCATGTCGAAGTAGTTATTACGGGCAACTTATTGACGGAAGTTGGGCTCTGTCGCTGTGACCGTCGTAAAGCGGGAATGTCGTGCTGAAAACTGCGTAAACGCCCCTACGCTGTGGTTTTTCCGTATGGTGGTACGCCATACCCCTCGGAAATGGCGACTCGAGAGCCCACGCCGAGGCGATTTGATTGATTCTGGAGAGCATGCATCTGGAATTTCTTAAGCAGAGCCGCCGCATAGGGTGGCCGATGAACATTAAGAAGGATTTGAGCATTCTTGACTAACGAAAACGCTGCCAACCCAGAAAACTCAACTCGCATTGATTTTCTCTACCTCAGCGAACCGGACATGGTTGAAGCTGGTGTCACGGATTTCGCCAAGTGTGTTGAGACCATGGAAGAAACCCTGATTCTGCTGGCTGACGGCGACTACCGCATGGCCGGTGCTTCCGCTAACTCCCACGGTGCCCAGATCAACTTCCCGGATAACCCAATCCATGAGGGTATGCCGGCAAATGGCCCTGACCGTCGTTTCATGGCAATGCCCGCTTACCTCGGTGGTCGCTTCAACGGCGCAGGTGTGAAGTGGTACGGCTCCAATGCCGATAACCGCCAGAACGACCTGCCACGTTCGATCCACCTGTTCATTCTCAACGATGCAATTACGGGTGCCCCGAAGGCTGTCATGTCGGCAAACCTCCTGTCGGCATACCGCACTGGCGCTGTTCCGGGTGTCGGCGTCAAGCACCTTGCCGTCGAAGACGCCGAGGTCGTTGGCATCATTGGCCCGGGTGTTATGAGCCGCACCATTCTCGGCTCTGCCATGTCGCAGCGTCCGGGCATTAAGAAGGTCAAGGTCAAGGGCCGCTCCCAGGCCTCGACTCAGAAGGCTGTCGATTGGATTAAGAACGAGTTCCCGCAGCTGGAAGAGGTCCGTATCGTCGAGACCGAAGAAGAGGCCATCCGCGACTCCGACATCCTCATCGCCGGCACCTCGACTTCCTCCGATGGTCCGGCCGGTTTCCCGTACTTCAAGAAGGAGTATCTGAAGCCCGGCGCGCTGCTGCTCATGCCGGCCGCTGCACGCCTCGACGACGACTTCGTGCGTTCCGACGACTGCAACCTCGTCGTTGACTACACCGGCCTGTACGAAGAGTGGTTCAACGAGAACGGCCCAGACGTGACCTATGAGCGCTTGCTCGGTATTCCGGGTAACCGCTGGTGGGACATGAAGGAAGAGGGCACCCTTCCCGCCGAGAAGCTTGTCAACATTGGTGATATCGCTTCCGGTAAGGCTCCGGGTCGCCAGAACGACGAGGAAATCTTCTGCTACTCCATCGGAGGCATGCCAGTCGAGGACGTCGCCTGGGCCACCGATGTCTACGACAACGCCCTGGCAAAGGGCATCGGCACCAAGCTGAACCTGTGGGATGTTCCGCTGCTGAAGTAGTAGTGACCAGTAAGTTCGACAACACGATTAGTAAGCTCAACAAGCTAGACGCGAAGTAGGCGAGTTTTACCAATGGGTAAGTTCAAACCCAGCAGTGACCAGACAACTCCGGAAGGAATCCAACGATACATCCGGGACAATGACATTCGCTGGGTAGACGTCCAGTTCACCGACGTTCCCGGCATCGAACAGCACCTAACCGTTCCGGTATCCGAGTTTGATGAGGACTCCGCTTACGAGGGCCTTGCCTTCGACGGATCGTCCATTGCGGGTTACACCTCGGTGGATAACTCCGACATGATGCTGCTGCCCGACCTGGACACGGCTTTCATCGACCCGTTCCGCAAATCGAAGACGCTGAACATGAAGTTCTTCGTCCATGACCCGCACACCCGCGAGCCATTTAGCCGCGACCCGCGCAATATTGCCCGTAAGGCCGAGAACTACCTGAACGAACTGGGCTTCGCCGATACCTGTAATTTTGGCGCTGAGGCAGAGTTCTACATCTTCGACTCCGTCCGCTACGACTCCAGTTCAAACAAGTCATTCCACGAGGTGGACTCGGTTGAGGGCTGGTGGAACTCCGGTGTGAAGGTAAACCCGGACGGATCGCGCAACCTCGGCCACAAGGTGCGCACCAAAGGCGGCTACTTCCCTACTGCTCCGTATGACCACATGCAGGATCTTCGTGACGAAATCGGCGAGCACCTGCAGGATGTTGGCTTCCATGTTGAGCGCTCCCACCACGAGATGGGCTCCGGCGGTCAGCAGGAGATTAACTATCGTTTCAATACCCTGCTGCACGCCGCCGATGACATGCAGACTTTCAAGTACGTGGTGAAGAACACCGCCAAGTTCAACCAGAAGTCCGCTACCTTCATGCCGAAGCCGTTGGCCGGCGATGGCGGCTCTGGTATGCACATCCACCAGTCACTGTGGAAGGATGGCAAGCCACTATTCCACGATGAAAACGGTTACGGTGGCCTGTCCGACATGGCGCGCTACTACATTGGCGGCATCTTGAAGCACGCCGGTGCAGTCCTGGCTTTCACCAACCCGACAATGAACAGCTACCACCGCCTGGTTCCGGGATTCGAGGCTCCCGTCAACTTGGTCTACAGCCAGGAGAACCGCTCGGCCGCCATCCGAATCCCGATTACCGGCGCAAACCCGAAGGCCAAGCGCATCGAGTTCCGCGCTCCGGACCCGTCGGGCAACCCGTACTTGGCTTTCACCGCCGCAATGATGGCTGGTCTCGACGGCATCAAGAACCGCATCGAGCCTGGCAAGCCGATTGACAAGGATCTCTACGAGCTGCCACCAGAGGAACTCAAGGACGTCCCCACCGTCCCGCATTCGCTGGAGGGTGCGCTGAAGGCGCTGGAAGAGGACCACGAGTTCCTGCTTGCCGGCGATGTCTTCACACAGGATCTCATCGACGCGCATATCCGCTACAAGTTCGAGCAGGAGATTATGCCGGCACGTCTGCGCCCGACGACGCAGGAGTTCGAGCTCTACTACGACTGCTAGCATTCGCCCCGTAAAGCTCGCTTGACGACGCCCACACCGCTACCCCACCTAACCGTCTTGGGGTAGCGGTGTTTTTAGCTGGGGCATACTTTTTAGTCGGCACATTTAGTAGAGCTAGCACCACTGCGAACTAGACGGATCAGGGCTACCCTTGATTGTTATGAACAACAAGTCACTGACCCGTTCCACCAATAACAAAATGGTTGCAGGTGTGCTCGGTGGATTCGCTGAGTATTTCAACTGGGATGCGACTTTGCTGCGCGTTATATTTGTCGCGTCTTTCCTGATGCCTGGTCCGCAGTTTCTTCTCTACCTCGCAGCATGGATTATCATGCCGAAGGAAACTTACGTATAAGCGCGGTCGACCGAAAAATGCCTAAATAGCCATACCTTGGAGTTTTTATCTGATGAGCGACGCCGCTCCCGAAAAGTCCACCAAGAAAACTTACCGCTCGCGTAATGACCGCCTCCTCGGTGGCGTCCTCGCAGGAATCGCGGAAAGCCAAGGCTGGGATATCACTTTCACACGAATGGTCTACATCATCCTTCCCTGCGTTGGATCGATGATTGGCTGGAAGATTGGCGCTGGGTTCCTAGCTCTTTACCTCTTGGCCTGGTTCGTCCTGCCAGATGGCGAGTACACGCTTGACGACGATGCTCGCGGCTCCAACCCCGCAGGGAAAGAAAATAAGCAATAAACGTCAAGCTTAATAAGATTGATACCTTTCCGTTACTCGCAACGCCCTCACCAGCACTATTCCAATTTCGCAATCACGCAAATTCGGTAACAAATAGTGCATAGAGTGCACAGATTCACGCTATTTGACTTGCGCAAGCCTCAGAATTACCTAGTGTTCCTTCTGTACGGCTTTAAAGCCACGCCCTCTTCCAATGCCTGATATTCAAAAGAATTGTCAATTTCTCTTTGAATTTAATTCTGGCGAATAGTGGAAGATGCCAATAATTGAATAGGTAACTTAGTTAGCTCTCAAGAAAGTGGTTTTGAAATGCAGAACAAGAAGATGACCCGTATCGCTACCGCAATCGTCGGCTCCGCCGCCCTACTCGGCGGCCTGGCTGCATGTTCTTCCGATGATGCACAGGATGCTGCTAACAACGCCAAGGATCAGGCTGGCCAGGTAGCAACCGACGCCACTGATAAGGCTGGCGACGCTATGGACGGCGCTAAGGACAAGGCCGGCGAGGCTGCTGATGGCGCTAAGGACAAGGCCGGCGAGGCTATGAACGGTCTGGGTCTGGGCGACGCTGCTGGCGAGGATGTGGCAGAGGCTGACCTGCCTGAGTCCATCACCGAGGCAGCTTCTTCCTTCACCTCCCCGTACGATTCTGAGGCTGGCGAGTTCAAGTCCGCTAAGAAGGTCGGCGACGCAGTTGCCGCTGAATACGAGAACGTCACCTTCGTTGAGTCCCCGGAGACCAACGGTGCACAGCCGCTGATTGGTAAGATTCGCGAGACCTGGGTTGCCAACGGCGCACTGGAAAACGAGATTGGTCTGCCGACCGCTCCGGAGTCCGAGATTGAAAACGGCTGGGAGCAGCCGTTCACTAAGGACACCATGAAGTGGACCTCTGAGGACGGCCAGAACTACTCCGACTCCTACGAGAACAAGTAGTTCTACACGAACCGAAAGATTTTGAGCGTGCCGGGTGGCACGCTCTTTTCTTTCCCCCTAGCTAGTTAAATCCCCCTTTCCCCTAGCCAAAAACGCCAGAGGCACCGCGCCGATGTGCGCCAACAATGTTGATATCGACAATCCCCACGGCAGCCATTGATGCAAAGACCGTGGTGGGGCCTACGAACTTAAAACCAGCTTTCTTCAATGCCTTGGCAAGCGCCTTGGACTCCTCGGAGTAGCTGGGCACCTCTTCGATTGAACGTGGCTCGGGAGACTTCTCCGGTTTAAACGACCACATCAACTCGGCTAAGCCGCCGTTTTCACGCAGAGCAATCGTCGCCGCGGCGTTATTGATTACCGCGGTAATCTTCCTGTGATTCCGAATGATTCGTTCATCATTCATCAATCTTTCGACATCTTCGTCATCGAAATCAGCAACCGCATCGGGGTCGAAGTTCGCGAAGGCTTCCTGAAACGCGGGCCGCTTCTTCAGCACTGTCTCCCACGACAACCCCGCCTGAAATACCTCCAGGCTGAGCCGTTCGAATAGTCCTTGCTCATCGCGCACCGGCATCCCCCACTCGGTGTCGTAGTACTCTCTCAGCAGCTCACTGTGAGCAGCCCATACCGGTCGAGCCAATCCATCCTCACCGATGATGAGCCCATTGTTTTCCGTGTAGTCCGATCCAATTTTCATCAGTCTTTCCAATCCCCCAATTCCGGTTTGACTTAGCTGAGCACCGCAGCTCTTAATTCTTATGCTTGTGTTGACGCCCAACCAGAGCGCCATACACCAGATCCAGCGTCGGCGTTTCCACTTTCGCCTTCTGCCCCATCCGGCGGATTGCGCCAATCTGGGCATCGAGCTCATTGGTAAGTCCCGCGGTGTAGTCGCGCTGCATCGACGAGGTGTTGTCGTACCCTTGATCATCAGTAAAGGCCAAGGTCCGCGACACGATGTCCTCTGGCAGCGCAACGCCGCAGGCTCGACCGACTGCCTCGGTTTCTTCAAACATCCGCGTCAAGCTGTCGCGCATTTCCGAACGCAAGTAACCAATCGGACTATCAGCCAGGGCACCTAGGGCACCGAGGTTAGCCACGAACATCGCTTTTGCCCAGATATCGACCCAGATATCCGGGAGCTGTTCGCCACCGAGCCCAGCCATGTGCAATGCCTCGATAACTGCCCCGACCAGGTCATTAGTGGAGTCATCGAATGTGCCGATGTTCAGGCTCATCGGTCCTGGTCGGAAGGTGACTTCTGCCGGGCCAGTGTGGATAAAGAAACCGCGGATAACACCCGGGAACACCTTGTCCTCACCGAACCGCCCCGCTGCCAAATAAGGGATTTCCACCGAGTTATGGGTGGTCACCACTGCTGCACCAGCCGGAACTTGCGGGAAAGGATCGTTGCCCGGCAGCGCCTTGGTTGCCGCAATCACAACATCGACGTCGACGCCATCGGCAGTGAGTTCACCCCAATTGTCGGCTGCTTTGACGGGGATAATGCTGCGTTCCCCGTGCTCGTCGATAAGCGTGAGCCCCACCTCACGAAGACGTGTCAGAGTCTCGCCGCGGGCGAGAAAGACGACATCATAACCCGCTTGCACGAGGCGACCGCCAAACCAGCCGCCGACAGCTCCTACACCTAAAACTCCAATCCTCATAGCTGCCACCTTACGGCTTCCGCACTGAGCGCGAAATAGGTTGCATGCGGTTGTCCACAGGCAATCCAGGCTATCCCCAAATGTGAAATTTGAGCTTGATTTACTACCTTGTCAAAACTATGTAAAGCGGAGTAGGGTCGAAGTTAATAGATATCAACCCAGGGTTGTTACTCTTTTGAGGCAAGACCTGAGGCCCACAGTTTGTGGCGCCTCGGGTCTTTTTGCGTTTAACGGCCCTGCTTACTGTGAAGGAAGGTCACGATGGGGTCGTCAAAAGATTCCAGCGCGAGGGCAATAGTTGAAAACCTCGGTGGACCCGGAAACATCACAAGCATGACGCACTGTGCGACGCGTCTGCGTTTTGAACTCGGTGATGTCTCCAAGATCAACGAGGACAAGATTGACAAGGTGCCGGGCGTACTCGGTGTCGTTCACCAGGGCGATAACCGCTACCAGGTCATCTGTGGCGGTGGCGTCGAATCGATGTACACGGCAATTAAGCATCTACCGGAAATGAAGGGCGCCGGCGCAGTCGCCACTAAGTCCGACGCAGACGTTAAGGCAGAAGCTCGCTCGAAGGCACGCGGCAAGTACTCCTGGTTGGACAACTTCTTCGAGTACCTCTCCGATTCGTTCCGCCCAATCCTGGGCGTGCTGTTGGGCGCATCGCTGATTATCGCTATTGCCGCGGTTCTCGACGGTCTGAACATCGTCGACTTCCGCGCTGAGGATAAGTCCGCTACTTGGATCTTTGTTGACGCCATGTGGCGCAGCGTCTTCTACTTCCTGCCAATCATGGTCGCCTACAACGCAGCGAAGAAGCTGCGGGTAGATCCATGGCTGGGCGCAGCCATCATGGCTGCCCTAATGACGCCGGAGTTTATGAGTCTGCAGGATACCGATCGCTTCTCGGACACCATCAAGACAGTCAACGAGGAACTCGGTACCGAAACTTTCACCGCCAACATCTTCGGCCTGCCAATGCAGCTCAATGACTACGGCGGACAGGTCTTTGTACCGCTGATCATGGTCGCCATCCTGGCAGTGGTCTACCACGGTTTGAAGAAGATCTTCCCGGAGAATGTGCAGATGGTCTTCGTGCCGTTTATCTCCATGTTGATTATGATTCCGCTGACCGCTTTCCTCATCGGCCCACTGGGAATCTGGCTGGGTAACGGCATCGGCTCCGGCCTGGCATGGATGAACTCGAACGCACCGTTTGTGTTCGCAATTCTCATCCCGATGCTCTACCCGTTCCTGGTGCCACTGGGTCTGCACTGGCCACTGAATGCGCTGATGCTGGTCAATATCCAGACTCTCGGCTACGACTTCATCCAAGGCCCGATGGGTGCCTGGAACTTCGCCTGCTTCGGAGCAACTGCCGGTGTGCTGGTTCTTTCCATGCGCGACCACGACACTCAGATGCGCCAAACTGCAACGGGTGCACTCGCTGCCGGTCTCTTCGGTGGTATCTCCGAGCCGTCCCTCTACGGTATTCACCTGCGCTTCAAGCGGATCTACCCACGCATGCTGCTCGGTTGTTTTGCCGGCGGTCTGACTATCGCCATCCTGTCGGCTCCGTTCGGTGGTGTGACAACCAACGCCTTCGTCTTCACCTCCCTCATCACCACTGTCGTGTTCAAACCGATGTGGGTCTACCTGATTTCCGTCGCCGTGGCATTCTTCGTCGCCATGTTCGCCATCATTCTCACCGACTACCGCACGCCGGAAGAGAAGGCTGAGGCCGAGGCCGCACGCGCCGCAGAGCTTGACAACGAACCCAGCGACGCCACCCCACACGCTGCCACCAGTGGCTCCGATTCGGCTCCAGCTGAGGCTTCCGGTGACGCTGGTACCAACGCCGAGGCTGCCGCACCGGCTGCTGCGGCAGCTGGCGCCGGTGGTGTCGCAACTGCCGTTGATACCAAGCCTGTACAGGTGCAGGCCCCGGTTGCCGGTGAGGTTGTCAGCCTTGCCGAGGCCGGCGACGCGGTCTTTGCCTCCGGTGCTCTCGGTGACGGTGTCGGTATCAAGCCAACCAGTTCTACCGTGGTCGCACCCGTATCGGGCACGTTGATGACTGTGGCAAAGACCGGTCACGCCTTCGGTATTAAGACCGATGACGGTGTAGAGGTACTCGTCCACGTCGGTATCGACACAGTCAAGATGGCCGGTGAAGGCTTCGATGTCCAGGTTTCCAAGAAGCAGCACGTCGAGGCCGGCGATGTACTTGCCGAGGTCGATTTCGACAAGGTCAAGGAAGCTGGTTACCCAACCACGACACTGATGACCATCACCAATACCAAGAAGCTGACCGAGGTTTCCCCGGTCACCGGCATCTCCGTCCAAGCCGGCGACACGGTCATCGAAGTTCAGCCATAATTGATTTCTAGAAGGCATACCGGCCTGAAATCCCTCAACTTATGGAGGAGTTCACGGTTACCGACATGGAAATCCTGAGAGTATTCAATAACAACGTGGTCCTGGCCAAGGACGCGACCGGCGAGAAAATCATCACCGGCCGCGGCATTGGCTTCAAGGCCCGCCCGGGGCAGCCGGTTGATTCGAGCAAAGTTGTTCGCATCTTTGTCCCAGCGGAAGGCCGTGATCCGGACCATATTGCCACGATGCTCACAGAAATTCCGCTGGCTCACATGACTCTTGTGACCGATGCGGTAACCGCAGCCGGCCTGCCGGAATCGATGACGAAGAACGCTTCCCTCCTTGTGGCGTTAGCCGATCACATTGGTTTCGCCATCATGAGGGCAGCTAACGGGCAGCGAGCAGATTACCCGCTGCTCGCGGAAGTCAGCCAACTTTATAGTGAAGAATACGCGCAGGCGCAGGCGATTTTGTCGCATATCAATCACGCTCTCAATGACCGTCGTATAGCACCATTGCCCCGTTCCGAAGCAGTGGCTATTACGTTGCACCTGGTCAACGCCGGGTTTGCCACGGGTGATTTGAGCTTCACCTACACCATGACGGGCGTGCTGCAGCAGCTGCTCACAATCATTGAAAGTGATTTTGGCATCACGCTGGAGCCAGAGACTGTCAATGTAGGGCGCTTCATCACGCACCTGCGCTACTTGTTCGTCCGGATTGCCAAGCATGAGCAGTTGAAAGATCACTCCTCCGCTATTGGCCAGGCCATCCGTGACTCCGCCCCAGAGGCGTTTCGCTGCGCACAGCGTATCTCCGCAGTCATTGAACTGCGTCTGGGGTCGGGGCTGACGGAAGACGAAGTTTCCTACCTCACCCTGCACATTGCACGCATTGTGCAGGCAGCGGCTGTATCTCCCACCGCCTCCAGGGTTTCCCGGAGCGTGCGCGACGTTGATGCTAAGCAAGCACCAGCGGTGGGGTGTACAGGCACTGTGCCTGAGTCAGAAAATTTCACATATTCGACCCGAAAGGATTCAACCATGATTACTCGTACCGCTACCATCGGTTCCTCCGTAGGCCTGCACGCTCGCCCGGCTTCCCTGTTCACTCAGGCTGCTGCTGAGTACGACTACGACATTGTCATTTCCCTTGACGACGAAGAGGCCGATGCCGCCTCGATCCTGGAGGTCATGACCCTCGGCGCTAAGCACGGCGACGAAGTCACGCTGAGCTGCGAGGACGACTCCGCAGCTGCAGCTCTGGACGAGCTTGCAGCCATGCTCGAGCGCGACCTTGATGCCGAGTAAGCCCAGCTAGAACGCTCCTGGATAACACCACGGCACACCACGACCGACGAGTATCCCCGCAGAGGTCCCGAAAAGGAGATCGGAAGCAATGAACGAGCAGCACACTGTCATCTATGGCATCGGTGTCTCGACCGGTACGGCCAGCGCTGAAGTAGTAAAGGTACTCCCCGCCCCGGGAGTTGATACTCAAGAGCCGTCGTCGACCGATCCCGTCGCCGATGGTGAGCGCGTCCGCGCGGCGATGGCCAACGTCGCAGAGTCGCTGAAGAAGCAGGCTGAGCACTCCAGCCCGCAGGCACGCCCGATTCTGGAGGCCACTGCGCAACTGGCTTCCGATAGGGCGCTCGCCAAGGCCGTGGTGAAGAAACTCAAGGCAGGCTCCGGCATCACCCAGGCCGTTCACGATGCCGTTGAAGACTACGCGCAGCTCCTAACCAGTCTCGGTGGCTACATGGCTGAACGTGTCACCGACCTCTACGATGTTCGCGACCGCACAATTTGCGAGCTGCGTGGCCTGCCAAAACCGGGCGTCCCGGATGTTTCCACCCCAACTATTCTGCTTGCCGACGATCTCGCGCCCGCCGAAACCGTGGGTCTTGACCCCGAGTTTGTCGTAGGCATTGCCACCGCCGGTGGCGGGCCGACCAGTCACACGGCTATCCTCGCAGCACAGCTGGGCATTCCAGCCGTCGTTAAGGCGAAGGGCGTCATGGAACTCGAGGCCGGTACCTTCGTCGCCATTGACGGCGGCGCCGGTGAGGTAATTGCGAATCCGACCGCCGATGAGGTCGCCGCGTTAGAAGAGCGCGCTCGACGCCGGGAAGCAGCCCTGGCACAGTCTGTGGGCGCAGGCAAGACCGCTGATGGGTACCCCGTGAATCTGCTGGCCAACATTGGTACGGCGGAAGATGGTGAGTCTGCAGCAGCGCAAGATAATGAGGGCACCGGCCTGTTCCGTACTGAGTTCCTTTTCCTCGACCGCGACAAGGCTCCGAGTTTGGAGGAACAAACGGAAACCTACACTCGTGTGCTGAAGGCATTCGGTGAGCGACGCGTGGTTGTGCGCACGCTGGATGCGGGTGCGGATAAGCCGCTGAGCTTTGCCGACCTAGGCGAGGAAGAAAACCCGGCGCTGGGTCGCCGCGGACTGCGCCTGTCGCAGGCTCGGGAAGATTTGCTGGATACGCAGCTGGATGCACTCGCCGCTGCGTTTGACGCCACCGGGCGCAAGGCTGACCTACGGGTTATGGCTCCGATGATCGCAACGGTCGAAGAAACAAAGTGGTTTGCGGACAAAGCGCGTGAGCGTGGCCTGCCGAAGGTCGGCATCATGATTGAGGTCCCCGCAGCAGCGATTCGTGCGAAGCAGCTGCTGTCCATTGTGGACTTTGCCTCCATTGGTACTAACGACTTGTCGCAGTACACTATGGCGGCCGACCGTATGCAGGGGGCTCTGGCGGATCTCCTATCGCCATGGCAGCCGGCTGTGCTGCAAATGATTAAGTCCGCATGCAAGGGCGGCAATGCTACCGGCAAGCCCATTAGTGTCTGCGGTGAAGCCGGCGGTGACCCGCTGCTGGCACTGGTCCTGGTGGGCCTCGGCGTGAGCTCGCTGTCCATGGCTTCCAAGAAGGTGCCGGCCGTCCGCGCCGCTCTCCGCCTCCACGACCGCGCTACCTGCCAGCAGATGGCAGCATACGCTGTCGATGCCGAAACTGCGGCCGATGCGAAGGCCGCAGTGACCGCGCTGGTGGATCCGAAGGTGAAGGATCTGCTGTAGAGCGACGGAATTAGCACTAAGCCTGGCGTACACACGCTGTCAGCGTAAACGTGTGCGCCAGGCTCTTTCTCTTATGTTCGCTGCCCCATCACAGGCAGCAAATTTTCTGGGAAATTTCTTGATTTTCTCTCTCTCGAACGCCCCATTAGGATAAATAGAGTGCCTTCGTCGGCACCACCAACGCCGTCGAAGCCCCTTAATAATTCCAATAAAGACGGCTCATACAAGCCGCAACTTAATTCACGCATCAGGCTCCACCCAGCCCGTGAAAATTCACAATTTCACATTAAGAGTGTCAGTTTTCGACATCGTGGCCTTTCATCTACATGGGCACACGAACTGCAATTGCGCTGTTGTAACGGGCGTTTGCGCCACCGCAGCACAGGCAACAACGGCGTCGCCACAGCAGCTTGCAGCATCGCCCTTGACCTTACGGGCGACACTAATTTAGAAAGAACACAATTCTCATGACCAAGTCGAGCGGAGTGGAGTCCCCGAAGTCTTTCGCTTCCATTATCGTTGTTACAGCTCTCATGCTGTTTTCGATGTTCTTCGGCGCGGGCAACCTCATCTTCCCGCCGAAGCTCGGAGTGGATTCCGGTACCAATTTTGGCCCCTCAATCACCGGCTTCCTGCTCACCGGTGTGGCGTTGCCAGTTCTGGCCATCATCGCCATCGCCATTTCAGGCAACAACCTGCGTGACCTAGCGTTTCGCGCAGGCCGCATCTTTTCCTTGGGCTTCCCGGTAATCGCATACCTTTCCATCGGTGCTTTCTACGCTCTGCCGCGTACCGGTGCCGTGTCGTACGAAACCGGTGTCCAGCCGATTTTCGGCAGTGATTCACTGGCCGTCGCTGCGGCCTTCTACTTTGTTTTCTTCGGTATCGCCTTAGCATTGGCGTGGAATCCGAATGAGATTGTGTCCAAACTGGGCAAGATTCTCACTCCGGCTCTGCTGATTCTCTTGGTTGTATTGGTTGGAATGTCGGCATTCAAATTCGATGCCGCTCCAGCTGCGCCAATTGAGAAGTACTCCTCTACCCCATTTGCCTCCGGCCTAGTCGAGGGCTACCTCACCATGGACTCCATCGCCGGCCTGGCATTCGGCATTATTGTCATTTCTGCCCTCCGCGTCAGCGGTGTCCCAGAGGGCAAGCGTATGGTTCGCGGCACAATGATCTCAGGCCTGTTCGCCGGCATTTTGCTGGCCATCATCTACTTGGGTCTGGGCTATGTCGGCCAGGTGCTGCCGAATGCCGCCTCCTTCGATAACGGCTCGGGCATTCTCGCAGAGGCTTCCAAGCTGGCCATGGGCCAGGTCGGACAGATTGTCTTCGGCCTCATCGTTCTGCTCGCATGTATGACCACCGCTGTCGGCCTGATTGCCGCCACCAGCGAGTTCTTCAACCTGCTACTTCCGGGCATCAGTTACAAGGCCTGGGCGATTATCTTCACGGTCATGTCCTTCGTAATGGCAACACAGGGGCTGTCTCAGGTACTGGCGATTGCCGCGCCAATCATCACCTTTATTTACCCGCCGGCTATCACGCTGATTGCACTGACTCTTCTCGACCCGGTCATTTCCTACTCCTTCAAGCTGCATTACACCTACCGCCTGGGCGTCTGGGTTGCCACCATCTGGTCGGGTATCTCGGTGCTCTCCGGTTTGGGTGTCGGTGGTTCTGCTTTGGCGGACTTCCTCAGTCTCGTACCTGGTCAGACCATCGAGTTCGGATGGTTCCTGCCAACTCTGGCAGCGACGGTAATTGGTTACGCAATTGACGTCGTCACGCGAAAGCAGCGCGCAAATCGCCCGGCGAGTGTGCTTGCCGACGAGACCGTTGCAGAAGAGGTAGCCGAAAAGGCGTAAAACCACACCCGGTTATTTGCGTTGCATAACGTAAATACCGCACGCTAGAGAAGTAAATTCCATCCGAACAAGGATTGACTATGAGTACCCGAATGCGTTTTACGCAAACGCTCCTATTCCGCGTTATTGTCGCGATTATTCTGGGCATTGTCTGCAGCTTTTTCTTCCCGGAATGGCTGGCTCGAATTTTTGTCACTTTCAATGGCCTCTTTGGTAACTTCCTGGGCTTCTTTATCCCGGTGCTGATTTTTGCCCTCATCACGCCGGCGATTGCCAGCCTGGGCCGCGGCGCCGGAAAGTGGCTGGGTATTACCACTGCTATCGCCTACGGCTCGACGGTGTTTTCAGGCTTGCTGGCCTACGCCGCCACCCAGGGGCTCTACCCTTGGCTGCTCGGCGCTGACCAAGCCGGCGCATCGGTGGATATTGATGAGGGCGCGCTGGAGAGCTTCTTCAATGTGGAGATGCCACCGCCGTTTGACGTCATGACCGCCCTGTTGCTGGCTTTCACGGTCGGTGTGGCGATGACCACCGTGAAGTCGGACTCGCTCTACCGCGGTGCGACGCAGCTGCGCGACGTGATTATGAAGATCATCTCGGCGTTTATCATCCCGCTGCTGCCGATTTACATCTTTGGCATGTTCCTGTCTATGGGCATGAACGGCAACCTGACCACGACGCTGTCGATGTTCTTCAAGGTGCTGCTTCTGGCAGTCATCGGCACCGTGCTCCTGTTGGCAATCCAGTTCTCCATCGCTGGCGCCATCGCTGGCCGTAGCCCGTGGACGTCCCTGAAGAACATGCTGCCGGCTTACGTCACCGCACTCGGCACCTCCTCCTCGGCCGCTACCATTCCGGTGACGTACAAGGCCGCGCTGAAGAATGGTGTCTCGGAGAAGGTCGCTGGCTTTACCGTGCCGCTGTGCGCAACCATCCACCTGGCCGGTTCGATGATGAAGATCACGCTGTTCGCGTTTGCGGTGATGTTCATGGCGGACAAGCCGCTTTCGCCGGGCATGGCCATCGGCTTCATTCTCACTTTGGGTATCACCATGATTGCGGCTCCGGGCGTTCCGGGTGGCGCAATTATGGCCGCGGTCGGTGTGCTGCAGTCCATGCTGGGCTTCGATCAGGAGCAGGTCGCTTTGATGATTGCCGCCTACATCGCCATCGACTCCTTCGGTACCGCATGTAATGTCACTGGTGACGGTGCAATTGCCATGATTGTTAACCGCTTTGCCAAGGATGATGTCATCGACCGTTCCGAAGAGCTCAGCTTCGACGCTGAAGAGGCCAATTCCGCATCTTCCACAACCGAGGCCTAACTGGCTTCGGTGCATATGTAAAAATTAAAGAAAACATCCACCGGTCAACCCCGTCGCAATCTTTCAAAAGGCCTTCTTATGGGCCGATGCGGCGGGTGTTGGCATACATGTAAGGGGCCCGCCTTGGACTTCATTTCGACTCGCGACCCAGAGCGCACGCCGCACAAGTTCTCAGACATTCTCCTGGGAGGTCTCGCTAACGACGGTGGCCTCTACCTGCCGGTCGAGTACCCACAGGTTGACGATGCCACTTTGACGCGTTGGCGCTCCGTGCTTGTCGACGACGGTTACGCAGCCTTGGCTGCAGAGGTCGTCAGCCTTTTTGTGGACGACATTCCACTGGAGGATTTGCGCGGTATCTGTGCACGGGCGTACACCTACCCGAAGTTCTCCGATCCGGATATTGTGCCGGTGACGAAGCTGGAAGATCAGCTCTACATCGGTCACTTGTCCATGGGCCCCACAGCGGCATTCAAGGATATGGCGATGCAGCTGCTCGGTGAGTTCTTCGAGTATGAACTGGCTCGTCGTGGCGAGACCCTGAACATCCTCGGCGCCACCTCTGGTGACACGGGTTCCTCGGCCGAGTATGCAATGCGCGGCCGTGAGGGAATCAGCGTGTTCATGCTAACTCCGGCTGGTCGAATGACCGCGTTCCAGCAGGCTCAGATGTTTGGTCTGCAGGATGCCAACATTCACAACGTCGCCCTCGACGGTGTCTTCGACGATTGCCAGGACATCGTTAAGGCCGTCTCCGGTGACTTGGAGTACAAGGCCAGCCGCCACATTGGTGCAGTCAACTCGATTAACTGGGCTCGCCTGATGGCTCAGATCGTGTACTACGTCTCCTCGTGGATTCGTGTCACTGGCGGCAACGGTGCTGAGGCGAACAACGCGCAGAAGGTCAGCTTCAGTGTGCCGACCGGCAACTTCGGTGATATTTGCGCCGGCCATATTGCGCGCCAGATGGGTGTGCCAATTGACCGCCTGATTGTGGCTACCAATGAAAACGATGTCTTGGATGAGTTCTTCCGCACGGGTGCCTACCGCGTGCGCAGCGCTGCGGAGACTCAGGCTACCTCTTCCCCATCGATGGATATCTCCCGCGCGTCTAACTTCGAGCGTTTCATCTTCGATCTGCTGGGGCGCGATGCTGAGCGCACTGCAGACCTCTTTGGTGTCAAGGTCAAGGAGGGCGGCTTCTCTCTTACTGCTGATCCGATCTTCCCGGAGGCTTCTGCCCAGTACGGTTTCCTCTCCGGTCGCTCGACTCACGCTGACCGCGTCGAGACCATCAAGGACTGCTGGGAGCGCCTAGAGGTCATGGTCGATCCGCACACCGCTGACGGCATCCACGTCGCCCGCGGCCTGGTAGACCAGGTATCCACCCCAATTGTCTGCCTGGAGACCGCTCTGCCGGTAAAGTTCTCCGAGACCATCCTGGAGGCCACCGGACGCGAGCCGGACTGCCCGGAGCGTTTCGCGGACATCATGAATGCCCCGCGCCGCGTTACCGAGCTGCCGAATGATGTCGATGTGGTGAAGAAGTTCATCGACGACAACGTGGCTTAAAACCGGGCATAGCCCAACGTCCCCCCCCCCCATCCGCGCAGCAGCGATGTGGAATAGTGCCCTCTTTTTTAAGGGCAAACGGCATTATCTTGGGCTATAGGGCTGTTATTACCCCCGTGATTACCTCACAATTGTTCACATGAGTTTCACTCGAGTTAATAGCCGTCCTATGCCCCACGCGCCAGCATCTTCCCCGCAGGAAGGTTCCCAAAAGACCACCACGGTCTCGCGGGCGCTGGCCGACACACTGGCCCAGCACTGCGACCACTGCTTCGGTCTCATCGGCAACGCGAACTCCCACTTCACGTCAGCCCTTACTGAATCGGGATTCGGCTACTCCTCCGTCCGACACGAATCGGCTGCTGTCGGGGCCGCCGATGCCTTCCACCGTGCAGGTGGAGGGCTTGCTATCGCGACCGCCACTTGCGGCGCAGGATTCACCAATGCGCTGACTACTCTGGCCGAGGCTCGGGTAGCCCGTATTCCGCTGGTTTTTGTCGTCGGCACGCACCCGGAACGCCCACGTCCCTTTGACCTCAATCAGGCGGCGCTCCTCGACGCACTCGATGTCTGTCATCGCACCGTTACTCCCGAGTCCGCGCTTGACGACGCAAACTTTGCGGTTCAGCACGCACTAAGCTCTCGGCAGCCTGTCGTGCTGCTGCTCCCCTATGACATCCAAGAAGCACCGATAACGACATCTGCATCTGAAACACAGTCGGCTAACCAGGAACATCTGCACACGGGCCGACCAGAATGGCTGGAGTCAACTGTCACGTCGCTGGCCGAGGAACTGCAGACTGCCCGTCGCCCACTCATTATTGCTGGTAGAGGTGTGCTGCTCTCTGATACCGCAGACCTAGTCCGTCGCATCGGGGACAGTGCAGGGGCACTGTTTATGCACTCAGCGATGGCTCGTCATGTGCTTTCCAGTCCGTGGCAGATTGGCACCGTGGGCGGTTTTGCGCATGCGTGGCAGGTGGAGCTAGCTCGACAGGCCGATGTGGTGCTGTTCCTAGGAGCAAGCTTCAACGCTTTCCAAAACCGTGGCGGCAACATGTTTGCACCGGACGCGAAGATTATCCAGGTTGTCGACGAGCCCCATCCCGCTGCTCAGCCGTCGGTGACACCGCTATTGGCTAAGTTGGAGGAACTTCTGCCCGTACTGGCAGAGCAGCTGGAGAAGTCCCGGGGGGCGTCGTCAAGCACATGGCGTGCGGAGTTGAAGACACTGCCGACGACAGCGGAGGTCGAGTCGCTGACGTGCGCGGATGGCCGGTTGGATCCGCGGGCGTGCCTGCAGTATCTGAATCGTATCCTGCCCAATCAGCGCGCTGTGTGTACTGACGGTGGCCATTTCCTGGGGTGGGTACCGAAGTATCTCGATGTGCCTGGTCCGCAGCAGCAAGTGATTGTGGGCACGGCGATTCAGTCAATTGGTTTGGGCATGGGGTCACTTGTCGGCCTCGCGGCAGCACGGCCCGAGGACTATTGCGTGCTAGTCGCCGGTGACGGGGGCGGCACGATGGGTATTGCGGATTTACCTGCGGCGATTGAGCAGCTGCGGCGTGGTCGTGGCGGTTGCGTGGTGTTCATTAACGATGCTGCCTATGGCGCGGAGCTGCACCAGTTTGGCGATGTCGGGTTGGACACCTCGTCTATGGAGATTGCCGACTACGACTTCGCCGCAGTCGGACGTGCCTATGGCGCTCACGGTTTCAGTGTCGGCAAACCTGAGGACTTTACCCAACTCGACGCCTACTTCCATGACGTTTCCAACTCCGATGAGGCTTCCGTTGCCGTAATTGATTTCAAGGTCTCACGGCTGGTGGTTGCGGACTTCGTGAAGGAAGTGCTGGCTAAGGCACAAAGGTAGTTTGCCGCAGGCATAATCGGGCTGCCTAGAACCCCGGTGCGACCCAACTTCAGGCCGGTTGGTTGATGGGGTCTACAATGTGGCGAGTGGTAAAGCAGCGTAACGGTAAAGATCAGATTTCATCAACAGATCAGCCCGCCACCGCAGTGGCAAAGGACCCGCGCGAGCACGTCACTGGCCGCGCGATTGCCGTCTGGCTGGCGGCGCTGATTACCTACATCGTTGCCATCGTCGGCCGCACCTCCATGGGTGTCGCTGGCGTCGAGGCGCTCGATCGCTTCCATATCAACGCCTCCCAACTCGCGCTGTTCACCGCCGTGCAGGTTGGCGTCTACGCCCTGGCGCAGATTCCGACGGGCATCATCATTGACCGCGTCGGCGCCAAGAAAACGATGGTCGTGGGCGCACTGATCATGGCACTGGGCCAGGTCATCATTGCGTTCACGACATCGTATCCGCTGGCTGTCATTGCTCGTGTGTTCATCGGCGCCGGCGATGCCACCGCATTCCTCGGTGCTATGCGGCTGCTTCCCGCGTGGTTCCCACTGCGCGTCACTCCGCTGTTCACGCAGCTCACGGCTGGTCTTGGCCAGCTCGGCCAGTTCATCTCTGCGGTCCCGTTCCTCGCGATTCTGCACGCCGCGGGGTGGGTGCCCGCGTTCTTGTCACTGAGCACCGCGGGTCTTCTCATCGCTATCGTAGGCATGATCGCGCTTGCCGACGTCCCGGAGAACTCCTCCACAGCCAAGATGTCACTTCGTAAACGCCGCGCCGCCGAGAAGGCCGCGAAAACGGCTGCCGATGGCGGAGCCTCTGCCGCAGCCGATGAGAAACTAACTATCGGCCAGACTCTGAAGATTGTGACCACTCACCCGGTGTGCTGGCAGGGTTTCTTCACTCACTGGACTGGTTTGATGCATCAGTGCATCTTCACATTGCTGTGGGGCATGCCTCTGATGATGCTAGGTATGGGTCTTAAGCCCTCCGAGGCCAGTGTGGTGCTGGTCGTTAACACGCTGTCAGTAATTATCGCCGGGCCGTTGATGGGCATGGTCTCGGCACGCACCGGCCGCGACCGTATCAAGGTTGTTGTCGCAATCGCGTTTATCAACATGGCCGTCTGGCTTGTGTTCCTGGCACCGAGCAACCCACCAGCGTACTGGGCAATTATCGTAGTCAACATCCTAATGGCCGGTCTTGGTGCAATGTCCAACTTCGGCTTTGACTCAGTGCGCGAAGAGGTCGATCGCAAGGTACTCGCCACCGGCACTGGGTTGGCGAATATGGGCGGTTTTGTGGCCACCATGCTCGCTGCACAAGGTGTCGGCTTCCTGCTGGATATTGCAGCTCCCGATGGAAATTACACCTGGGAGACCTTCCGCATTGGCTGGTTGGCTGTCGTCGGTGTGTGGGTGATTGGTTTCGTTGGCCTGCTGGTTGCAAAGCGTGCGGCGGCACGCTTTGTCGCCCAGCAGAGCCGTTTTGAGCTGGAACCTACGGAGTAGGAACTACAGGAAGTCGAGAGACGGAGCGGCTAGAACAGCGAAAGCTGCTCTGGTCCTTCCAGTCCCTCCGAGTCATCCGAGTCCTCCGAGTCCTCCGCTTGCTCGGAGGAGTCTGCGTGGCCGCTATCCTCCGTGCGTTCGCTGCCATCAGTCTGAGCACCATGGGAAACGCGCTCACCGGTGTCAGTTTCGGAGGCTGCGTTCTCCGGGACGTCGTCAAGCGAAGGCGTTGCTGCTACGGCCTCACGCTCATACATTTCCTGCAGCTTCTCGGTCTTGGTAATACGAACTAGCTCGGCGTAGATGACCAGCTTCATAGAACTATTGACCAGTGGCCCCAGCTGGGAAAACAGGACATCGACATCACCGTCAACCGCGAGGCATGCGCGACGCAGGCTCTCCTCGGAAATAATCCAGCGGGAGGTTTCCGCGCAGGTTTCGCGGTCACCGATGAAGTCCAACGCGAGGGCAACCTGGTTGCTGGCGACGCCATCCAGTGTGGCAGCCAGGCGCTCGTTAGGTGCGGCATCCTTGAACAGGCGGGCAATCTGGACTGCCTCCGCCGTCGGCACCTGGCCAGCGGCATACTCAGCGATGAGTTCGGCCATGCGCTGAGCACCGACGTGCTGATCAGTCAGCCAGATGTCGTGCAAGGCATACATGATGGCCATGGCTTGCCAGGAGGCGTGCCCATGATAGAGAATGCCCAAGATGCCGGCCTGCTCCAGCAGCCAACCGACCATCGCTTCCCCATCGGCGCCATTGCGAGCGCAGAGGTTGTCGACATTCCAAGCCATATGCCCTTCGACGCAGCAGCCATAGAACTTCTGATCTTCCTCCAGCTGCGCGGCCAGTGACACTACTTCACGCGCGGCATACGGGTAGCCGTAGGCAAGGGTGGCATGCGACAGATCATCGACGCCCATGGTCACCCACGGAAACTCGCCGTGCCACGGACCGCGACCAACGAGGAAGCCCGCCGCGAGATACGCCCATCGGGTCGAGGCATCAGCGTTGTACCAGTACTGCAGTGCGCGCGGCGTCGGATGCCCGCTGTCAGCGTGAATCAATCCCGCGTTGACCAGCATCTCCACAATCCAGGGCGCCGCGAAAGCACTCGCCCCTATTGACGCTGCGAAGTCCTGAATCCACAGCAGGCTCGATTCCTCATACATGTGCAACGGGTCCTTCAGACGTCCGTCGCCGCTGCCCGCAGCATCCATAAACGCCGAAGCAAACGCCACCGCAGCCACCGAAGCTTCGGTCAATTCCTTTGACTCCAGCGTTGCCGGGAAAGACTCCGTCGGATGCGGCTTACGAATCGACCACATGTCGCCCTTGAGCGCCAACGCGACTGCGCCCACCAGGCGGGCAACCACTGTCGATTCGTTGCGTGCTTCCGATTCTTGCTCAAATGTCGGCATCGCCGGTTCTTCTAGCACAGTCAGCAGCAGACGCTCTTCGGCCCAGCGCACCGCGTCGGCACGTAGTTCAGACCACATATAGGAGGGCAAGTACTTCTCGTCGGTTGCCATCCAGCGCAGCTCATTGCGAATATCCACCGGAGCTGTCATCACCAGAGCCCGCACCTTCACCGGATCGCAGAGGAAGCCTGCAATGAGCTCCACCTGGCGAGCCTGCACATTCCGCACCGTTAAATCGCTGGCGTTCAGGGCTCGCGGTGTGCCCTCTCCCGGCGCGTTATCCGGCTCCAGCCCCATGCGCTCCATACGGCGACTCAGCACATCCGCTGGCATATTCGCCACTAAGTCGGCGACGCGGAAGCTAAGGCTCGGTTCCGCCGGGAACACCTCCGAAATATGTGGCGGCACATGCCACACGCCCGCCGGTTCCTCCCACACGAGCCCCTGGCGCTGGCCACGGCGTAGCACATGCTCAAGCTGCTGCTTGCCGACGCGACGACGCTTGCGGTCAACGCCCTTCGGCGTATCGTGCGCCATCACGTCCGCATCCGATGCCCAATAGGCCACTTCTGTGAGGGTATCCAGCGATGCGGAATCCTCCAGAATATGAACCAAGTGGGCCACATCGAGAACATCGGGATCACAAAAAGACAGCGCCGTATGCGCTGAATCCTGTGACATCAGCAATTCCACCGCCTCTTGCCCAGCAGCTGAGGTATCAGCGGCTGGGCACGTGCGGCTCAATAAAAAACGCAGGTCAGTGCCATCGAGGTTGAGAATGAAATCCTCATACCTAGGGCGTACCGAGTAATCGACGTTGCGTTCCATAGCCCACCATTATGCCCGGTCGCCGTGCTAAGACAAAGGCTGCACCCCGCTGCCACATATTGAGCCTCGCAGCGAGGTGCGGCAGACCTCTGCCCGGCCTACTCGTGGTCGGGGTTCTCCTCACCCCAAAACACACGATTGACGACACGGCTGGAGTGACGAGTCAGACGCAAATAGTGCTCAATAAAACCGTTGGAATCCGATGCCTCCCACCCCGCCGCACCGGCGACCTGAGTCAGCTGACGCCCCGGCTGGGGCAGCTGATCCGTGCGCTTACCACGGGTGAGCACCAGCGCATTGCGAGCATTCGTCGCCATCAGCCAGGCATCCCGAAGTGCGTCGGTATCCTCCGCATCTAGAATTCCGCGGTCTTTCAGCACTTCCAGACACTCCAGCGTCGACGTGTTGTGCAACTCCGGCACCTCGTGGGCATGCAGCATGATTAGCAGCTGCACAGTCCATTCGATATCGGTCAGTGCACCGGAACCGAGTTTGGTGTGGGTACGGCGATCGGCTCCGCGAGGCAGTCGCTCGGAATCAACACGCGCTTTCATACGACGGACATCGCGGACCATCTTGGCATCAGCTCCGCCCTGTGGGTACCTCAGCGGATCGATGGCCTTAAGGAAGCGGGTGCCCAGGTCTTTGTCGCCGGCAATCCAGGTAGCCCGTAGCAGTGCCTGAATCTCCCAGGTTTCACCCCAGCGCTCGTAGTAGGTCACATAGGAATCCAGGGTCCTGACAATCGGGCCCGAGCGTCCTTCTGGGCGCAGGTCCACGTCGACCTCCAATGGCGGGTCCTGGCTTGGCTTTGCCAGCCGACGACGCAACGAGTCACAAATCCTGGTTGCCCACTTGACCGCCTCGGAATCGTCGACAAGCGGCGCTCCATCGGCGTCCTTGCGGGGTTCACAGATGAACATCACGTCGGCATCGGAGCCGTAGCCCAGTTCAGCACCGCCGAGTCGCCCCATACCGATTACGGAGATAATGCCCGGGACCTCCGAGTCAGGATGCTCCAGCGACCACGCACGGATTTCGGCGGCGAGGGCAGCTTCGAGTACGTTGTCCCACACCATCGACAGAGAATGACAGACCTCTTGCACATCCATCAGTCCGAAGAGATCTGCGGAGGCAATGCGCGCGAGCTCTGCACGGCGCAACGCACGTGCCACACCAATGGCCTTAGCTGGACTGTTGTGACGAGCAGCCGCTGCGACCAGCGCACGCCCGACTGCATCGGAGTCGGTATTCAGTAGCTTCGGCCCGGACGCGCCGTCGCCGAACCGTTTAATTACGTCCGGCGCACTCATAATCAGATCAGACGCGTACGGCGAAGAACCGAGCACCCGCATCAACCGCTGGCCGACGACGCCCTCATCGCGCAGCGTACGCAGGAACCACGTTTCGTCGTGGAGCTTCTCAGAGAGCTTGCGATAATTGAGCAGACCCGCGTCGGGGTCTGGCGTCGACGATAGCCACTCCATCAGCGTCGGTAGCAGCATCGCCTGAATACGCGACTTGCGCGAGGTGCCCGCCGCCAGCGCAGAAAGATGCTCGTAGGCGCGATCCGGGTACTGATAGCCCAGCGCGGCCAGCTGGCGCTTTGCCGCATCGGCCGATAGCTGCAGGGTTCCAATGTCCTGCTCCACCACGGAGTTCAGCAGTGGACGGTAGAAAAGCTTGTTGTGCAGGGAGCGGATCTGTGAGCTGGCCAGTCGAACCTGCTTGGCCAGCGGTTTGCTGGCATCGGTGCCGCCCTCACCGACGATGCCAGAGGCGCGACCGAGCCACTGAAGAGCTTCGGTGTCGTCGTCGGCAGGCAACAAATGCGTCCGCCGCATCTTTTGCAGCTGCAGGCGGTGCTCCAGCAGACGGACGAACTCGTAGGCGTTAATCAGCGCGGCACCGTCTTCGCGACCGATATAGCCAGCCTCGACAAGTGCGTCGAGTGCCATCACAGTTGGCAGCACGCGGAGGCTATCGTCATAGCGACCATGGACCAGCTGCAGCAGCTGCACCGCGAACTCGACATCACGCAGACCACCGCGACCGAGCTTGAGCTCTCGGTAGCGAAGCTCTTCGGGGACGTTTTGGACCACACGGGCGCGCATGCGTTGAACATCATCGACGAAGGATTCCCGCTGAGAGGCGGTCCACACCATCGGAGCTAGAGCATCGATGTATTCGCGGCCCAGCTCGATATCGCCTGTCATCGGCCGCGCCTTCAGTAACGCCTGGAACTCCCAGGTTTCAGCCCACCGCTTGTAGTAGGCGACGTGGGAATCCACGGTGCGTACGAGTGCACCCGACTTACCCTCCGGTCGGAGATTCGCGTCGACCTCAAAGAAGCAGTGGCAAGAAATCCGGATAAATTCGCTGGCCAAACGGGTGGCTCGGGCATCCGCCGGCTCTGCGACGAAAATGACATCCACATCGGAGATGTAGTTCAGCTCTTCCGCACCGCACTTGCCCATGGCGATTACGGCCAGGCGTGTTGAGACCGGCGACGAAGGAAAGACCTGTTGCACCGCGACAGAGAGTGCAGCCGTCAACGCCGCATCAGCCAGATCACTGAGTGCCTCCGAGACCTGACGGAATGGGACTTGTGGCTGTCCCGGACGGCGAGGGCCCCGTGGGTACGTGCCAGCCAAGTCGTAGCACGCAATACGCATAATCAAGTCGCGGTAGGCGCACTGCATCGCAACTTCGGCCTCACGGCCGGTTAGCTTCGCACGGTACAAACCGGGGCCTTCAAGCGTGGCGGGCGCAACGACGGGGTTGCGATACTCGGGATCCTCCTGCTTTTCCAGACTGGCCTCATCAGTGAGTTCGATGACCTCGGGCACAGCCCCGACGCTGGAGAGCATCTCGCGGAACATGTCTGCCTCAGTTGGAAACTCAGCTTGGAGCAGAACCCACTTTTCTGGGTGTGCAACCAGGTGATCGCCCAGTGCACTCGAGCCGCCGAGCAGCGCAAACATACGCGTACGTAGCGGCACCTGCTCGCGCATGGCTTCATCGAGACCGGACCAGGTGGCCCAGTTCTCCAGCTTTCCCTGCTGCTCCAGCTCGTCGAGAGCGCCTTTCAGCCGCACTAGCGCCATAAGCGCCAGCTTGGGGTCGCTGGCTCCGGCAAGACCCCACAACAGATGTAGGGACTCCTCGTTGTACCACCCCAAATCTTCCAGGTCAGCCCGCGTCCGATCGTCATTACGCAAGCCCAGCGCTGCGGGCCGCGGCACTGATTGGCGAGATGTGCGAGGTCGATTCATCACCATTGAAACTGGTCACCCAAAAAACAAATTAAAGACGAAAAAGGAAGGGGGCGGTACGGGGAAACTAGTAATCCAGAGTTGTGCGCAGCTCCCACTGCGTCACCTGACGCTGGAACTCGCGCCACTCGCGCCACTTATTGAGCAGGAAGAACTCGTAGACATGGTCACCGAGAGCATCGGCCACCAGATCGGAGCGTTCCATCTCCTGCAGCGCCACCTCCAGGGATGTCGGCAAATCGCGGTAGCCCATCGCACGTCGTTCCCGCTTGGTCAACTCGGAGATGTTGTCCTCTGCCTGCTCCGGAAGCTGGTAGCCCTCCTTAATTCCCTTCAAACCGGCGGCCAAAATCACCGAGTAAGCAAGATACGGGTTACAGGCCGAGTCCAAGGAACGAATTTCCACCCGGCGCGAATGTGCCTTACCCGGTGAGTACATGGGCACACGCACGAGAGCCGAGCGGTTGGCCATGCCCCATGTCGCGGACGTCGGAGCCTCATCGCCAAATGCCGTGCGCTTGTAGGAGTTGACCCACTGATTGGTCACAGCGGAAATTTCGCTGGCGTGAGTCAGAATGCCGGCAATGAAACCCTTTGCGGTGTCGGAGAGCTGGTTTTCATCATCCGGGTCGTGGAATGCATTAGTGTCCCCTTCAAAGAGGGAAATATGAGTGTGCATGCCATTGCCCGGCAAATCCTGGAAAGGTTTCGGCATGAATGTCGCCTGCACACCGTTTTTCATTGCGATCTGCTTAATGATGTAGCGGAAAGACATCACGTTATCCGCCATAGTCAGCGGATCGGCGTAGCGCAGATCGATTTCCTGCTGACCCGGCGCATTTTCGTGATGGGAGAACTCCACAGGGATTCCCATGTCTTCCAACACCGTGATCGCTTCTTGGCGAAAGCGGGGTGCGCGGTCGTAGACCGCCTGGTCAAAGTAACCGCCATTGTCCGTTGGCACCGGCGGCTTTCCATCAGTAGCCAGGCTCTCTACTAGGAAAAACTCAATCTCCGGGTGGATGAACGCGTGGAAGCCCTCGTCGGCAAGCGCCTTAATTTGGCGGCGCAGCACCTGGCGTGGATCTGCCCACGACGGCTGACCATCGGGCATGACGATGTCGCAGAACATGCGCGCGGACGTGATTGTGTCTTCTTTATGCAGACGCGGCATGACCTGGAACGTCGAAGGATCCGGTTGCGCGATAGTGTCAGCCTCGGAAACGCGGGAAAAGCCCTCCACCGCGGAGCCATCGAAACCAATGCCCTCTTCAAAGGAGCCCTCGAGCTCAGCCGGTGCGACGGCAACGGACTTCAGATACCCCAAAATATCGGTAAACCAGAGGCGGATATAACGGATATCTTGCTCTTCGATTGCGCGGAGGACGAATTCCTGCTGACTGTTCATACTTTCCAACGTTACCCAGGTGCCCGGATTCGCGGTACACATTTTGACCATCCGGCGTGGCTAGCCAACTGCCGCGCCCGTGTCATAACCGCTGCCCTCGTGGCCTCGAATTGCGGGTGACTATGGCATGCTCTATTGACATGAGCGGAAAAAAGATTCGTCTGAATAATCTGGCCGAATGGAAGGCTGAGTCTCGCCCCTGGGCAATGCTGACTTGCTACGACTACTCCACCGCGCGCGCTTTTTCCGCCGCCGGTGTCGAGCTGCTGTTGGTCGGCGACTCTGCAGCAAACGTTGTCTACGGCTACGACACCACCACCGAGATCTCGCTGGAAGAAATGATCCCGCTTGCTCGCGGTGTCGTCCGGGGCGCTGGCAACGCACTTGTGGTTGCCGATTTACCCTTCGGCACTTACGAGGCCTCCGATGAGCAGGCCGTGCTGTCCGCCGCGAAGATGATGCGCGAAACCGGCGCACACATGATCAAGATCGAAGGTGGCGTGCGTATCGCCCCGCGCATCCGTGCGCTGGTCAACGCCGGCATTCCGGTCATGGCGCACATCGGTTTCACCCCGCAGTCCGTCAACGCGCTGTCCGGTTTCAAGGTCCAGGGGCGCGGTGCGGGGGCGGACCAGCTGCGTGCCGACGCCCATGCGGTAGCCGATGCTGGTGCCGCGGCCGTGGTCCTTGAGATGGTGCCTGCGGATCTGGCCACCGAGATTACCCGCGAGCTATCCATCCCAACCTGTGGCATTGGCGCTGGTAACCAGTGCGATGGCCAGGTTCTCGTCTGGCAGGATGCCTTTGCAGTTCCGGCCGATGGCCGCAGGCCGTCGTTTAGTTCGGTGTTCGAAGAGGTCGGCGAGATGCTGACCAAGGGAGCGAAGCAGTATGTCGACCAGGTGCACTCCCGCGAGTTCCCTACTGAGGCGCAGAACTTTTCGGGTTAGCTCTTCGATTCGGGGGTAGAATTAGTGGTTATGGCATCTAAGTCTGGTTCTAAGTCCAAAACTCCAACTGCGGCGTTGGAGGTGGAATCTAAGTTCTCAGCTACCCCAGAAGTGGTAGCCCCATCGTTCGATTTCGTTCCACAGGTTGGCTCCACCACCACTGAGGTGCGAAATCTCTCCGCGATTTACCTGGACACGGCGGACCTGCGTCTGACCCGGTCCAAGCACACTCTGCGTCGCCGAACGGGCGGCCCCGATGAGGGGTGGCATCTGAAGGCGCCGGGTACCGGCGGTCGCCTCGAATATGGCGTCGGCCTGGAAGAGGGCTCTGTTAACGGTGAAGGCCGCGATGCTGACTACATCGTGCCTACCGAGTTGCTTGCTCCCGTGCGCGCAATTGTGCGCAATCACCCGCTGCAACCAATCGCGCAGGTAGACAATGAGCGCCACGTCACCACGGTGTTTGCCCTCGATGGCACGCCCATGGCGGAGTTTGCGGATGATCACGTCACGGCGACTTCCTTCCTCGATGGCGGCGAAACCACTACCTGGCGTGAGTGGGAGATTGAGCTGCTCGGGGATTGGGCAAATCACCCGGACGGTAAGGCCGTAATGGCAGCGATGTCCAAGGTCGCTGAGGTGGCTGGCGCCGTGCCGTCGGAAAGCCCATCGAAGTTGGCGACGGCGTTGGGTGACTCCATCGACTCCGCTCCCCTGCCGCCGGTTCCAGCGAAGCTGCCGAAGGGCACTCCGGGGCGCACTGTGGTCGATGCGCTGGCCGCTAACGTGGCCAAGATGGTCGAGTACGACCCGAAGGTACGCCGCGATGAGTTCGACTCGGTGCATCAGATGCGCGTCGCCACTCGCGAGCTACGCAGTCACATGCAGACCTTCCACGGCATTGTTGTGGGCGATAAGGTCGCTGAGTTGGAGAGCAACCTCAAGCAGCTGGCGGGTGTTCTCGGCGTGGCTCGTGACGCTGAGGTCGTCGCTATGCGCTGGGAGGAGTTGCTGGCCAATCGCGAAAGCGCCGCTTTGGGCGAGGAGCTGCGTGCGAATCTCGTCGAAGATGTCCAGAAGGACTACGACCGCGCTCATCAGCGCGTCATTTTCGCACTTAATTCAAGCGAGTACCTGCAACTTCTCGACGATCTCGATGAGTTCCTCGCCAATCCGCCAATTGCCGCAAATGCGGACGAGGCCGAGGCTGGGGAAAAGAAGTCTAAGAAGAAGGATGATTCGCTTGTCGACGGCGCGGAGAACGCAGCCGCAGAGGATTCTTCGGCAGCCGACTCCGAGGTCGCGGCTGAGGCTGATACTGCAGCCGCCGATGCAGCAGCTTCCACGACCTCAGACAAGGCCGCACCGGAGAAGGTAGCGGCACCGAAGGAACTCGACACCACTGCGGTGCTGCTCGATCACCTGCGCAGCGCGTTTTCGAAGTTCCGTCGTCGCCACAACCTGGTACTCGATGGCCGCGAGGATGCTGACCTGCCAGAGGCAGATCTGGACGAGCGTTACCACGATGTCCGCAAGGCTGCGAAGAAGCTCCGCTACAGCGCGGAAGCTGCTCAGAACGCGGACCTGCCGACCGAGAAGCTCTACGCTGCCTGCAAGAACCTGCAGTCAGTTCTCGGTGACTTCCAGGACACCTGTACTGCGCGCGACTTCGTGCTGGCTCGCGCTAAGCGTGCCTCCCGTGCGGGCAGGGACACCTTCGGCTACGGCGTGCTTTACCAGATGGAGTACTACGACGGTCTGAAGGCCCTGACTGAGTACGACGATGCCGTGGCAAAGGTTTTCAAGGCCTTCCGCAAGATGGAAAAGAAGATTAAGAAGGGCAAGAAGGCCTAAAGGCAAAGCCTTATTTCTCAGCTACGCCCCAGTCGTCATCTTCTTCATCCCAGTCGTCGGCCGCCTTGTTGCGCTCGGCGACTTTTTCCATGGCAGCGCGGGCTTCCTCTTCGGAATCGTAGGGGCCCATTCGGTCGTCCCAACCGGTTTTCTTCCCCTGAAACACCGTGCCCGTCGACGGCTGGTAGTACCACTTACTGCTGTTGTCGCTCACGATTTTTCTCCTCTTCCACATCGAGAACATGTCGAGTTATCAAGCGGTTCTGCCACCGCCAACTCCACACATAAGCAAACTTGCAGAGAGGCAACCATTTGCCTGCCATGTGCGCTGCGGCGACATAAAATCCCAGTATATAGGTTTGTCACTGTCCCCCGACCCGGGTATTATCGACGGAATTGTTCACCTTAGAACACAAGCGTTGAACGCGAACACTGCACACCAGCACTATGAGTCCGATCTCTGGAGAGGTTTCACCCATGCCCGCCGCACCCGCTGTCGTAAACGACGTCTTCGATGCCGTCGGTTCCAATGCTTCAGTTGCATACGCCCCGGGTTCCATCAACCTGTTGGGTGAGGACTGCGCGTCCTCCGGCGGCATGCTCCTAGCCACCGCCATTCCGGCCTATGCTGCGGTCGGTATCGAGGAAATCGACGAGCAGCAGCTCATTGTCGTGTACAAGCGCGAAACTACCAAGATGGATTTCCCGGATAGCGTCCCCGCCGCTTTTTCTCAGGTGCCGACCGCTGTCGCGGCTGCCATTGTCGCATTGCAACACTCGCTGCATCTCGTTCCGCGCAACAGCAACGGCCTGAAGGTCACCATTGCCTCCACCATCGCGCCAGGTCGCGGTTTTGGAGAGATTCCGGCAATTCAGTGTGCTCTCGCGCTGGCTCTCAATGCGCGTTTTGGCGACCGCGATGATGTGCCCACCCGCACGCGTATTGCCACCGCTATCCACGAGACCATGGTGCAGATTAAGGGACAGTCGTGGCCGCTGTACCCCTACACCACGGCGCTGCGCAGCCGCCCGGACAGCCTACTGTGCATCAACCACTCCGATGAGGCAGTCACGCAGACGGCGTTCCCGCAGTCGTTGGCGCTGACTGTCGCTTACTCCCCCGATGTCACCGGCGGTTCGCCCGACGAGGAGCGCTACGAGTTCTTCCAGCAAGCCTGCGCCGCTTTTGGCGTGCCGACTCTCGCTAGCCTCCCCGACTCACAGGAGCGGGTCGCGGACTGGGTGCGTGCTCGTCACGAGGTGCACCCGGACGACGAAGACATCCCGACCATCGGCCGTGCCATTCAGTGGCTTGACGAAGCCGACGCATCCTCCGACCGTGCCCGCGCAGTCATCGGCCACATCCGTCACAGCGATATTCAAGCAGCCATCGCAGGGGTTTCGCGCGATGTCAGTGAGCGTGGCTCCGCGCCGTCGGCAAGCTCTGTGCTGGGGCAGATTGCCGAGCTGACCGACACCATTGACTGCGAGAAGATTGCCCGTTGTGCGCCATGCCCGGGTGCGTCGCTGGTGATGTGGTCCCACGTCGACGACGCCGATCGGATTGCCTCCGCGCTTAACGACGGCGGTTCCGAGACCATCCGTGTGGAGAACACTGCAGCCGGCGCGGTGGTCGAGTAATAGAGCTTGTGTGAACGAGTCGGCCTATGAGCCGGATTCTGTCCCTCGGCGCTCCTTTCGGAAAGCGCCGGGTGGCGATCATCCATCTCGGTCTGCCATTGCTGACAGCCTGAAGCAGCACACCCGCGAGTATCGGACGGGCAGCCCTCAAACACTCGCGCACGCGCACGACGAAGCATGCGCGATTTTGCCTTGCTCCTGGTGGGGTTTACCTAGCCGGTGCAATCACTTGCCCCGCTGGTGCGCTCTTACCGCACCTTTTCACCCTCACCGGATCTCCACAGCTTTACGTCAAAGACATCGGCTGTGCGCCCGGCGGTCTATTTTCTGTGGCACTATTCCCGCAGGTCACCCTGGGTTGCTGTTAGCAACCACCATGCCCAGTGGAGTCCGGACTTTCCTCGACAGCGGCCTGGACACACTCTGTAAAAGAGGCGTCCGGTTCCGTTAACTGCCGCGATCACCCGGCCGGCTCGCTCGAATGGTTAGTGTACCCGCCACAACCGCAATTCAAATAACCCGCCGTGCTCGGCTGCTAACCACGCAGGTAGCTGGTGTCGTTAATCAGCCGCACCGATGTCGGCCCATCTGCGTAAAACTCCGCGATGGAGAGGCTGGCCAGGTCCAAGTGCAGGCGAGTGAAGATTTCAAAGCCGCAGCCGAGCCCCTGGCGCAGCAGCGACTTGATTGGCGTGACATGGCTGACTACCAGCACATCCGAGGCACCGAATTGTTGAGCGATGCGCTCACGCGCGGCGCTCACTCGGCTATCGACGGTAGGGAAATCCTCCCCCTCCGGTGGCGCCACGGCCGGATCCGCAAGCCAGGAACTGTGCAGCTCAGGGGTGGCGTTGTGAGCCTCGGAGAAAGTCATGCCCTCCCACTGCCCAAAGTCGGTCTCGCGCAGATCCTCTTCAACGTGGATGTCCAGCCCGAGCGCTTTGGCTGCCGCCTCTGCTGTCTGCTGTGCACGACGCTGTGGAGAGGCCACAATCGCCGAGAAACTCATGTTGCCGCTATCGACCAGCGCCGCCAGGTGACGTGCTGCCGCTTTCGCTTGCTGTCTGCCCACCTCTGTCAGGTCGGGGTTCGAACGGCTTCCCGAGTACTCCCGGCGAATCGACATTGGCGACTGCCCATGGCGCAGCAGCACCAACCGCGTGGGATCCGTAGTCGCCCCCGTCCAGCCCGGCGCGCTATCGCGCTTGTCTGCAGCCTGGCTCATCTACTTGCCTTTCACCGCTCCCAGCGTTTCCGCACGCACAATCATCGCGCCGCATTCAGGACAGAACGTCACTTCTTCCGGCGCGAGCGTGGTGAATTCATGCACGGTTCCGACATCGAGCTCCATGAAGCAGGATCCGCAGGTGCGTCCGTTCAGGCGTGCAACGGGGATGCCGTTAGCAAGCGCTAGACGACGGTAAAGCTTGGCTGCCGAACCATCAATAAGCTTGTCAGCCTCTTCGATTCGGGTCTCAGCGATGGAAATGCGCGCAATGAGGTCAACCTCGGCGTCGTTAAGCCTTTGCTTGGCAGCGACGATGTCATCGTGCGCCTCATCGGCGTCGTATTCGTGCTCAGCGTCGACCTGATAGGCCTCCTGCATGCGCTCATACTGCTGGAGTTCCTGTTCAGCGCGTTCGCGGCGCCGCTTGGTGGAGCGCAGGTCGTGTTCGAGGTCACGGCGCGTGGATGCGTCTTCTGCGGCACCGAGCGACAGACGATCAGCCTTTTCGCGGGCTTTCAGCTTGTTGATGTCCGATTCCAGCTTGGCAATATCGCGGCCGATATCGGAGGCGCTGAGCTTGGAGCGCGCTGCCTCACTGGTCTGACGGCTGTGCTTTTTGCGCAGCTCCTGCAACTCGGCACGCTCGGGCAGAACGTTCTGGCGGGCGGTGAGCCCATCCAACAGAGTTTGGTTTTCCGCCTTTTCCAACATCGCAACTTGGATTTGTGGACTAAGCCTCATGGTCTTCACTTCCTTGCCTGTGTCGACGATTCTGCCACTGTCCAGGGATCGGTGCGCACCTCAAGGACCTCGGTCGCGACCCCGAGCCTCTCGGCCAGGATCTCTGCGGCCTGGTAGCACCAGGGGAACTCGCTGGCCCAGTGAGCCGTGTCCACCACGCAGAAGTCCGCGGTTCGCAGTGTCTCATCGACAGGATGATGCCGCAGGTCAGAGGTAACGAACGCATCGACGCCCATCTTTGCCACAGTGTCCAGGAAAGAGTCACCTGAACCAGATGCGACGGCAACCGTGCGAATCATCCGCTCCGGATCGCCTGCGCCTCGCACGCCCCATGCCGTTGCAGGCAGGCGCTCAGCCACACGGGCGACGAATTCCTTAAATGGCATCGGCGTATCCAGCGTGCCCACTCGCCCAATGCCCACAGCCTGCTGCGGATCCAAGCCGGTGGCCTGATTGTCCACGATGTCGAAGGCAGGCTCCTCATACGGATGCGCTGCAACGAGAGCCTTGACAATCGCCGCGCGCACGGACCGTGGCGCGACCATCTCCAGGCGTACTTCCTCGACATACTCAATCTGCCCCTCGGCACCGATGAAGGGATTCGCCCCGCTCAGCGGGCGGAACTGGCCGCGGCCGTTAATGCGAAACGCACAGCTGTCGTAGTCGCCGATAGTGCCCGCGCCCGCCTCAAACATGGCTTGCGCGACCTTATCGACGTGATCTGCCGGAACCTTCACTGTCCAGGTATCCAAGCCGGGAGCCGGCTGCGGAGCTAGCGGCGCACCCGGTTCAACTCCGAGAACCGTGGCCAACTGGTCGTTGACACCCGGTCGGGCGCTGTCAGCGTTGGTGTGCGCTGCAAAGAGAGCCACACCTGCCCGAATCAGCTTATGAATAATCCGACCCTTCGGTGTATCCGCCGCCACGGAATTCACACCACGCAGAAGCAGCGGATGGTGCACAACGAGCATCTGAGCACCGGAGGCAATCGCGCGATCTGCAACCTCGTCAGTGCAGTCCAGCGCCAACGCGATGCGACGCACCTCATCCTGCGGGTCACCGCAGATCAGGCCAACTTTATCCCAGCTCTCCGCCAGTGCCGGCGGGTAGGCCGCGTCCATCGCCGCACGCACGTCGGCAACGGTCACCACCGTGTTATTGCCCTCGGCACGGGTCTGCGCAGAGTCCGTCATACATCCATCCCTTCAACATGCATTTCTCTCCAGCTTCTCTTCCAGCGTAGTGAACTCTGCCCCGACCCATCAGTTCTGCGACAGCAAATCCGCTACTTCCGCAATGAGCCGCCGCACACTTGTCTCGTCTCGCACAGCCAGCCGCCACCACGAACCGTCCAAACCGGCGAAGGTGTCGCAACGCCGCACGGCTACTCCGCGCGCAGCGAGCCGCTGTCTCAGGCGCTCGTGCTTGACGACGTCAACCTCCGCAGCGTCCGGACCATCATGCGTGCTCAGGGCAACCCCCGGGCGCGCCAGCACAAAGGGAGCCTTGGAATCCAACACCTGCCAGCCGGCGGCTACTAACAGCTGTGTCATAGCCTCGCGCTGCTGACCAATCTCAGCGCGGATTTGTGGCAACAGCTCTGCCTCGCGACACGCGATTGCCGCCATAGCGGTAAGTTGCAGCGTGCCCAGTGGCCAGTGCGGACGCAGTCGCCCCAACTTCGCCAGGAGCTCAGGGGTTCCCAGTGCGTAACCACAGCGCAGGCCTGCGATTGCCCAGGTCTTAGTCATGCTGCGGAAAACGATGACATTATCGGGGATACTGTTCGCTTCCCCCGGCCTGCAATCAGCTAGTGAGCACCGCCGAATAATCTCACCATCGGCGACGTCCATAAATGCCTCATCCACGACCAAGATCCCACAACGGCTGGCGAGCCCCCGCAGGTCATCCGCTGAATGAGCAACACCGGTGGGGTTAGTCGGATTGCCGATGATGACCATCCGACCGTCAAGCTGCTGGGAATGCGGGGAGGAGGCGTTCTCGTGGACGTCGGCAAGCGTAGGCGTGAGCGTGTACGGCGACGGTAGTACCAGCGAATCCACCCCGACTCCCGCGGCGCGGAACGCGGCTTCAGGTTCGGTGAACTGCGGCTGGACGATGGTGGCGGGCAAGCCCAGGTGCGGCAAGAGCGAAAAGCCCTCGGCGACGCCGTGGAGAAGCAGTACCTCGTCGGCGCTGCGATTGTGGTTGGTGGCAATGGCAGCGCGGACGTCGGCATCGAGCTGCGCAGACGGATACGCGGCAAGTTCTCCGAGGGACGTGGCCAGCGAGTCCTGCAGCCACTGCGGTGTGGTGCCGTGAACATTGACGGCAAAGTCCAGGTCAGCGCCATGGGCGGCCTGATCGCCGTGATAGCGCAGCGGGTCGTCTAACATGCCATCCAGCCTAATGACCTTTTAGGATGAACAATATGTCCACTGGCCATCGCCCCACTGTCCTTATTGATGTCGACGGCACCATCGCCGATTCTCTCCCCGCAATCGCACATGGGTTCCGCCTTGCATTGAAGGCAATTGACCACCCACTTCCGCCCGAGAGCTTTATCAACACGATCCCCGGCCCGCCAATGGTGGAGACACTCGCATCCCTCGGACTTTCCGACGAACAAGTCGACCGAGCCTTCGCTGTGTACATGGAGCATCAACACGCCGGTGCTTGGCAGCGTGCCGAGATGTTCCCCGGCTGGCCGGAGCTCCTGCGCGATTGGCGGGCAGCTGGTGTCCAACTAGCCACTGCGACGTCCAAGGGCGACTACTTCGCCCGCAAGACCCTGGACAATTTCGGGCTTCTCGACGCCTTTGACTTCATCGGCGCCGCCAGCGACGACGGCTCACGACAGACTAAGACTGAGGTCATTGAGTACACGCTCAAGGAGTTGGGCATTGAAACCGATGAAGCAGTGCGTCCGCACGGTTCGGTCGTAATGGTTGGCGATCGCATCCATGATTTTGAGGGCGCCGCACAGTTCGGCATCCCCGCCATCGCTGTTAAATGGGGCTACGGCTCGGAATCTGAGTGGGCATCGGCAGCGGCGGTGGCGTCCTCGCCTGAGGACCTGAATCGTGTTGTGCGGGAAATGTTGTATCTTTAAGACTCGTCAACGATTAGTGACAATCCTATTTTTATTTTCCGAGAAGTTTGGTTTTGCCTATTATGCTTATGAACTCGTCGCATCGTACTGAGTCCGTGTACGTCGTGTTTGTCTGCTCCGGAAATATCTGCCGCTCCCCCATGGCTGAAATCATCGTCCGTGACGCGGTTGAAGCCAATGCGCTTGCCGACGATGTCCTGCTCGCCTCCTGCGGAATCGGCGGCTGGCATGTCGGAGAACCCGCCGACGAGCGAGCACAAGCCGAGCTGGAAAATGCTGGCTACGATCCGAACCACACCGCGGCACAGCTGGGCGATGAGCACATGGATGCAACGCTTTTCATCGCCATGGATGAATCGCACATCAATGGTCTACTCCACGCTGGCGTGCCAAAAGAGAAGATTCGCCTGATGCGCTCCTTCGACCCGGCATCCCCGAAGGGGGCCGTCGTGGCCGATCCTTACTACGGAGGTCCGGAGGGATTCGTCCGCACTCGAAACGAAATTGAGGCCGCGACGCCGGGAATCATCGCATGGTTGCGTGAGACTCTGGCGCTGGCCTCTGAGCGCTAAGGTTTCAAAACAACCTTTTCTTTTGTTTTGCTGGCATTGCCCCGGTTTCGAAACGCCCAAATCTTATTCAAGATGAAGTTAGCGGGCGTGCCCAAAATAACGCCGATAAGGTTTGCCCAGTAGAGGCGGTTTCTAAAGCCGGTGGAGTCGTCGAAAATATCCACCGGCAGTGCCAGCGGCGAGGTGGGGTTAGTCAGCAGCGTGATGACTACCAGGTTCACAATCAGCGCTGAGATACCTGCAAATAAAAATGGGAAGAACTGCCTAAACCAGTTCGGGCGATTGTCAGTTCGGAAAGTCCAGGACCGGTTGAGCTGGAAGTTCCAGATGTTAGCCACGACAAACGCCAGAGTTGCATAGACGTGGGAGTAACGGATATTCCACCGCGTTCCGAACAAGTTCATAAACACGTCGTGCTCATTGGTGCCCAGACTGAGACCCAACTTGCGGGCAATAATCACGACAATCAGGTTGACAACCACACCTGTGCCGCCGACCAGACCGAACTTGATGAACTGGCGCGAGACTGTGCTGAAGCGGCGTGAAGGCGAAGATTTCGCTGTTTGCGTGCCCACCACGACACCTCTCTTTCCATCTATCCCGGGTAGATTCCCCGTCAAATACGCTCAAACAACTTTACCCGAAGTTCACTCAATCTCCGCACCGCCAATCACCTGCCGCTCTAGTGCCATCCACACCACCGGGTAAGCTCAATGAATGTGTTTAAGAATGTGCGCCAGTTTCTGACCCCTGGATGGGTTCTCACTGCGATTGTCGCCATTGCGTTTTCCTATCTCGCATTTACTGTTCTGGCTCCGTGGCAGTTGGGTAAGAACACCGCGACGCAGCATCGCAATCAGCAGCTTGAGCACTCATTCGAGCTCGACCCCGTAGATGTCAATGAGCTAATGCCCAAGGGCAAAGGCTTCGTCGAGGGCAACGAATGGCGTCGCGTTACCGCCACCGGGTCCTTCCTGCCGGATACCCGCGTACTATTGCGTAACCGCCCAGTAAATGGCGCACCCGCTGTCCAGGTACTCGATGTCTTCGTCGCTAACAATGGCGAAAACTACCTGGTCAACCGTGGCTTTGTACGCCCTACAGACTCCAGCACCCCCAATGTTGAGCCAGCCCCGAAGGGCACCTTGACTATCTCGGCCTTTACCCGCCGAAACGAGATTCCCGCCGAGACCGCTCCAATCGCCGGCACCCCGCCGCAGGTCTACGGAATCAATACCAAGGAAGTGTCCGAGCTAGTCGACACCGAACTCAACCCCGATTGGCTTCAGCTCTCGGACAAATCCGATGCCGTCATCGAGGCCATTCCGCTGCCCACTCTGGAGTCCGGCCCCTACCTCTCCTACGGCATTCAATGGATTTTCTTCGGCGCTCTCGTGCCGCTTGCCGTCGTCTGGTTCATTCGCGCTGAAATCGTCGAGCGCAGACGAGACCGCGCGGAGCAGGAGGAGATGGCCAAGAACCTCCGCGACGCCGAAGCCGCGGAACCAGTAGATGACGCTGATGCCACCGAGGCCGCAACACCCGAATCGGACGACGACGCCACTCCGACGCCTCCGCCGGCTAAGTCCGACGAGGATCGCGCCGCCGAGCTGCACCGTCAGCGCATGGCGCAACGCTACGGCAACACTGGCCACCGCGCCGCAGGTTATCGCGATAACCGATACGACGAGCGTTTCTAACTCTCAGCTCGCGCTTTCACGCGTCGGATACATCCGGCAATTACTGCTGCTCCGGCGCAGCTGAGCGCAACAATGTTTTGCACTCGCTTGCTCAGCCCTGCGGCACGCCGCACATCGGCCACCGCAGGCCTCCGACCACTGCCAAGCACCGGGCGCATCTCCACTCCGCTGGGATACACCGTCGCGCCGCCCAGCTGCAGCCCCAGCGCGCCTGCAGCGCTTGCCTCCACGACGCCCGCGTTTGGACTTGGGTGGTTGCCGGCGTCTCGTCGCCACGCTACCAATGCTTGACGACGGTCCGGACCTGCAACCACAGTTGCGACAGCTGTAAGTCTCGCGGGGAAGAACCCGGCGACGTCGTCAAGCCGTGCACTGGCCCACCCGAACTGTCGATAGCGAGCGTTGCGGTACCCCACCATCGCGTCGAGGGTATTAGCCGCTCGATGAGCGACCACACCAGGAGCGCCTGCAATGGCACCCCACATGAGAGTGCCGGTGACTGCGTCGGAGGTATTTTCAGCGAGCGATTCGACGGTCGCTCGGGCGATGCCATCAGCGTCGAGAGCTTCCGGATCACGCGAACACAACCACGGCACAAGTTCGCGGGCGGCATCGATGTCGCCGGAGGTGAGTCGGTCAGTCATGCGCTCGCCAGTACGGCGGAGAGTGGTGCCGCCGAGCGAAGCCCACGTGGCGGCAGCCAGCGTGAGACTCGGTGCGACTGTGCTGACTGCGGCGGTAAGCGCTACCGGTGTGGCCACGGCGATTGCGGTGAACGCCACTCCGCGCGCTTTGGAGTCGGCGTAGATTCGGCGCTCAAGTTTGCTGACGGCCTGCCCGTAGAGGGCCACCGGATGGTGATTGGTGGGGTCTGCGAAAATGCGGTCAAGTGCATACCCCACTGCGATAGCCGCACCACGCCGCCAGAGGTGTCGACTTCTGGCATGTGTACGCAATCTAATCAAACTGTCCCTGCAGAACGGCTGCGACATCGAGCGGAGTGACATGCGCTGCCGGATGGCGGTGCTGCGATGCAGCCATCAAGGTGTAATCACAAGTGTGCCGGATACCGAGCAAGTGCCCAAACTCGTGGGCAAGAGTGCTGCGAATTGCATCGGGATAGAGAGTGGAAGTAACGAAAACCGTCATCTCCTTACTAATTTCCGATGCAGAAGCTAAGACTCGCGAGTCCGGCCTTGGCACATAGCGAACGTTCACAGTATCCGAATCAGCCTTGTCCTTGGTCACTTCCCGAAGCACTACCTTGCCACCGAGCTTTTCATTCCACTCTTGAGTAGCAGCATCTAGCTGTGCGCGGTACGGAAAATCCGGGGCAACAACGTAATCCAAAGTGCCGTCGGCAATGTAGGAAGGCATCTGATCCGAGAGATGGAGAATCGACGGATTATCCACCGGCTCTCCCGCATCTGCAGCCTTGACCATTGCTTTACAGGTGGCCGAATCGATTATCGGTTTACCATCCCCGCCGATTGCGTAGGCGGGAGCGCCCGCGAGCAGAGATCCGACAAAAACAATGGTGGCAAGCGATTTTGTAAAACGCACAGACCGGAAGTTTAGCACAAACAAAATCCGCCCGGATTCTCCATTACAAGAATCCGGGCGGATTATGTCTGTGCGGCGAGAGGGTTTCGAACCCCCGACCGCTGGTGTGTAAAACCAGAGCTCTACCGCTGAGCTATCGCCGCGCTGCTGCGAAACTCTAACACACGGCAAACATAGATTGCCAATTGCGCACTACAAACAGCGTTTATGTAGATTGTTTCAACAGCTCAGCTAGTAGCCGATTCAAACGAGACAGCTAAAGCCGGCTAACTAGAGCGCTGCACCAGGCAATTGCCCTGCCAATCCCCCAGCCGGAGCGCCGAGGTGTTGGAGAAACCTGCCAGCTGTGCGGACTCGTCAATCACGCCAGGATCAATGGCACCCGGCTGACCAGCGCCCGGCGTGAGTAGCCAAACGCGACCTTCATCCTCCAAAGGGCGGGAAGCATCCACAAGACCATCGACCAAGTCGCCGTCTTCTTCACGCCACCACAGCAATACGACGTCGACAACTTCATCCGTGTCTTCGTCGAGCAGGTCTGCATCCAGGAAATTCTCGACCGACTCACTGATTGCTGAGTCACAGTCTGTATCCCAGCCAACCTCCTGGACTAGCTGACCTTCCTTGATGCCGAGCCTGCTCGCATATTCATGAGCAGCGCCTGTGGCGTTGACCACTTCCCTTTTCCTCCTCTAGAAAAACTATTCAGCTCGATTTTTCGAACTATGTGCAGGAATTTTACCGCTCAAATACATTTTTCACAGCTGCAAAATAAGAATTTCCCCAAAAAGGTGCAGTTTTCGCAGTGTTCTTCGCAATGTTCGTCGTAAAGCCAAGCGGATTATTCAGTGAAAGCGTGTGTAAGAAACGGCTGGGGGCACAACAAACGATTCAGAAGTAGAGTGGAGAAAAATAACCTTTGCCTTTCCTTCAGGGACTGAAAGGAGCTCACAATGTCCGATACATCGTCAGGTACGCCACAAGCCCACTCTGATGAGTCAAATTTTGCCCTTATCCGTGATGGGGTCGCCTCCTATCTCACGGATGCAGATCCTGAAGAGACCAAGGAGTGGCTTGAGTCTCTCGACGGCCTGCTGGAAGAGGCAGGTCCGGAACGCGCACGCTTCCTCATGCTGCGGCTGCTGGAACGTGCCACGGCAAAGCGCGTGGCCCTACCGCCGCTGACCTCGACAGACCTCGTCAACACCATCCCGACTGAGATGGAGCCAGAATTCCCAGGCGATGAGGACATTGAGCGCCGCTACCGCAAGTGGATCCGCTGGAATGCGGCAATTATGGTCCATCGCGCACAGCGTCCAGGTATCGGCGTGGGCGGACATATCTCCACCTATGCGGGTGCCGCACCGCTTTACGAGGTCGGCTTTAACCACTTCTTCCGCGGCAAGGACCACCCAGGCGGCGGTGACCACGTCTTCTTCCAGGGCCACGCTTCGCCGGGCATGTACGCCCGTGCATTCCTAGAGGGGCGCCTGACCGAAGAGGACCTCGACGGTTTCCGTCAGGAAGTCTCCCTCGGTGAGGGCAATGGCCTTCCCTCCTACCCGCACCCGCATGGCATGCCGGAGTTCTGGGAGTTCCCGACGGTGTCTATGGGGCTGGGACCAATTAACGCTATCTACCAGGCCCGTTTTAACCGCTATCTCCACGACCGCGGCATCAAGGACACTTCCCAGCAGCACGTTTGGGCCTTCCTCGGTGACGGCGAAATGGACGAGCCGGAATCCCGTGGTGCCATTCAGCATGCGGCGCTGAACAACCTGGACAACCTGACATTCGTCATTAACTGCAACCTGCAACGTCTCGACGGTCCGGTGCGCGGTAACACCAGCATCATCCAAGAGTTGGAGTCGTTCTTCCGCGGCGCTGGTTGGAATGTCATCAAGGTCGTTTGGGGCCGCGAATGGGACGAGCTCTTCGCCAAGGACAAGGACGGCGCACTAGTCGACCTGATGAATAAGTTCTGCGATGGCGATTACCAGACGCTGAAGGCTAACAACGGCGCTTGGGTGCGAGAGCACTTCTTCGGCCGTGACCCGCGCACTGCCAAGCTGGTCGAGGACATGACCGACGAGGAGATTTGGAACCTCCGTCGCGGTGGCCACGACTACCGCAAGATTTACGCTGCCTACAAGAAGGCCTTGGAGACCAAGGATCAGCCGACTGTCATCCTGGCGCACACGGTTAAGGGCTATGGCCTTGGCCACAACTTCGAGGGCCGCAACGCGACCCACCAGATGAAGAAGCTAGCACTCGACGACCTGAAGCTTTTCCGCGATAACCAGCGCATTCCAATCTCCGACGAGGAGCTGGAGAAGGATCCCTACCTGCCGCCGTACTACAACCCGGGCCCGGAGTCCGAGGAAGTGCAGTACATGCTGGAGCGGCGTAAGGAGCTCGGCGGTTTCGTGCCGGAGCGCCGCACTAGCTACGAGCCTCTGACAGTGCCAAAGCCTGAGAGCCTGAAGAACCTGCTCAAGGGATCAGGTAAGCAGAAGGTTGCCACCACTATGGCGACGGTGCGTGTTTTCAGGGACCTGATGCGCGATAAAGAACTCAAGGACCGCTTCGTGCCCATCATCCCTGATGAGGCCCGTACTTTCGGCATGGACTCCTGGTTCCCGACGCTGAAGATTTACAACCCGCACGGCCAGAATTACACTCCGGTCGACCATGAGCTGATGCTGTCCTACAAGGAAGCGAAGGACGGCCAGATTCTGCACGAGGGCATCTCCGAGGCGGGCTCTGTGGGCTCGTTTACCGCTGTCGGCTCAGCGTACGCCACCCATGGCGTGGCCATGATTCCGCTCTACATCTTCTACTCGATGTTCGGTTTCCAGCGCACGGCTGACTCCATTTGGGCCGCTGGTGACCAGATGTCCCGTGGCTTCCTGCTCGGCGCTACAGCTGGTCGCACGACGCTGACCGGTGAAGGCCTGCAGCACATGGACGGTCACTCCCAGCTGCTGGCGGCTACGAACCCGTCTGTGGTCTCCTACGACCCGGCGTTTGCCTACGAGATTGCCTACATCGTCTGCGACGGTATCGACCGCATGTACGGGCCAGAGCGCGGCGAAGATATCATCTACTACCTGACTATCTACAATGAGCCGACTTCGCAGCCGGCCGTCCCGGAAGACCTCGATGTCGAGGGGCTGCTTGGCGGTATCTACCGCTTCCGCAAGGCTGAGGGCGACAAGCATGTCAACCTGCTGGCTTCCGGCATTGGCATGCAGGAGGCGCTGCGCGCCGCGGACATCCTGGAAGACTACGGCGTGGCTTCCTCGATTTACTCGGTGACATCGTGGAATGAGCTGGCCCGCGATGGGCACGAGCGTGACACTGAGCGTCTACACAACCCGACTGAAGAGGTCGACGACGCCTTCGTTACCCGCCAGCTGTCCGACACCGATGGGCCGTTCATCGCAGTGACCGACTTCCAGCGTGCGGTCCCGGAGCAGATTCGCAAGTGGGTTCCGGGTGACTACACCGTCCTCGGCACCGACGGCTACGGCTTCTCGGATACCCGTCCGGCCGCTCGCCGCTACTTCAACTCCGACGGCGAGTCAGTCGCTGTTGCGGCCCTGTCCGCGCTGGCACGCGCTGGCAAGCTCGACATGGATGTCGCCCAGGAAGCCGCTGAAGAGCTGCAGATTACCGACCCAACTGCAACCATCCAGGACGCTGAATAATGACCTCAAGCCTTGGAGATCAGCTCAGCGCCCTACTGGGCACACAGGTCACCGGCGCCGGTGACGCTGGCGATGCCTCACCTAATGCAGCGAACGGGGGCCCGAAGAAGAGTTCCGCCGACGCTGACCTGCCCGCAGGTCTTCACGGCGAGGTCGCGGCAATCGTCAAAAAGATGGCTAACGACGAGGTGGAGTCCTTAGAGCTCTCCACCCCGCTGACCGACTACGGTTTTGACCGCCTAAGCGTCGTAGAGTTGGCCGTCCGTTGCGAAGAAGAGCTGGGAGCCCGCGTTGAGGACGAGGACATTTCCTCGTTTAAGACCCTCGGCGATGTAGTTGACTACATCGCCGCCCGGCGCGGGTAGAGCTGCAGCACGTTAGCTGCCTCTACCCCACCAAGGTCTGCGTTGCCAGCGGTCGAGTTGCCGCTGGCACTGTCGGTCCCGGCAGGGGTGGACGTCGTAAAGCAGTCTTCGGGGGCGTAGCCTGCCGTCATCATGCGCATCGGCTCTAACACGCGGTCCCACGGCCCACCGATGGCCGCGTCGAGGGCACCTTTGATATCGCCGCCGCGCGCCATGATGGAACGCAGTGCGTCTTCGTTGACCACGATGTTTCCGGCGGCATCGGTCTGTCCGGCGAAAGTCCCCAGCTGCGGGGTATGGCAGTAGCGCATACCGTCGATGGCGTAGCCGTCATCATCCACGGCTGGGTCTTGCGCCAGCTCGAAATAGAGGCGCGGCCACCTAGCCAGGTTGTCCACCAGTGTGGCGATGGTGTCAGCACTTGCAGTGAAAGGCACCTCGGCGCACAAAGTGGCATCCTGGTCGGTCGCACGCCAAATATCCCGGCCTGGCTTAGTGCCATCGGGCATGCTGAGTCGGGCCAGCGCCCACGTGATGTGTGGTTGCAGCGGCCCTGGCATGCTGTGAATCCACAGAACGCCTGAAAGCTGGGTGCGCATAGACGAAGGTCCTCGGAAAAGTTGCGGTCAATTGGTGTAAGACGAGATTCGTCTTCCCCTACGAACTCATCCAACGACACTTGCCACACTGCAGAAAAAGCACTGCGGTAAAACAACACTTCTGAGGTTTACGTTGCACGTGTTTATGATTGTTATTTCCGAGACGGCTGCTGGCAACCCTCAAGTTGTCCTTAATCCCCCAGATGTGATTTAACGCTGAGACGAAAAATCGGCGCCGCAAGCGACGCCGGCTTACTCCACATCCCCTTAATCCTCAGCGTGTTCTTCCAGCTCACTCCAGAGTTCGTCGTTGAAGTCGGCCCATAGAGGCTTTGCCCACTCGCCGAAATCTCGGTCGGTCAGCGCGATTGCCGCCCGTCCGGTTGGACGATGCAGCCACAGGAATGTGCCCGCTTGCCCAAAATGGCCTGCGACATCCTTGGGCATCGAGGCACCAAACCACAGCCCCTGCTTGGAATCGGGGTGCCCGAAGATTTCAAAGCCCAGGCCCCAATCGGCCGGACGTTGCATACCATAGCCAGGCACAACACCATTCAGCCCCGGGAACTGCACCGTCAACGCCTCAGTCACGGTATCGGGATGCAGAAGAGTCGGGGCGAGAATCTCATCGACGAAGGCCATGAGATTAGCGACGCTGCTACGCGCGCCATGCCCTGCCGATCCATCCAGCACGGAATCTGACATCCCCAGCGGCTCAAACACGGCCTGGCGCAGGTATTCACTAAACGGCATGTCTGCCTCCGCAGCGATGGCATCGGCGATGATTTCAAAGCCCGCGGAGGAGTAAATGCGCCGCTCCCCTGGTTCTTTTTCCAGCTCACGGCTGGCAAACCTCACCCCGCCGGCGTGCGCCAGAAGGTGACGCACAGTCGCGCCGTGACCGGGTGGCGTGAGCTCTTGGTCGAGCTCCACCGCGCCCTCCTCGACGGCCACAAGCATGCCCACAGCGGCCAGTAACTTGGTCACGCTAGCGAGCTCAAAAACGCGACCGCTATCACCGTGGGTATGCCAACTGCCATCGTCGGCACGCACGGCAGCCGCGACCGTGTCAACTGGCCACTGATCAACTTGCGCAAGAACAGAGGGCTTCCAAGAAGTCATGTCCTCAAGACTACGCAAGCGTGGCGGACTCGGATTTTTCGGCGGACTCGGACTTCTCAGCAGGCGCGTCTGCAGACTCGTCGTCCGACTCGTCGGCTGGCGACAGGTCGGCGTTGGCGCTGGCGTCCCACTCGTCCTTGTCCCAGATTCCCGCACGCTTTGCGACGACCAACGGGACCACAGCCTGACCGGTGACGTTCACCGCAGTGCGGCCCATATCCACGATCGGCTCGACAGCCAGCAGGAGACCGACGCCGGCGAGTGGCAGGCCAAGGGTCGACAGAGTCAGGGTCAGCATGACAGTAGCGCCGGTGGTGCCAGCAGTTGCTGCCGAACCGATGACGGAGACGAAGATGATGAGCAGGTAGTCCGTGAAGTCCAACGGCACACCGTAGAACTGCGAGACGAAGATAGCCGCGATAGCCGGGTAAATGGCGGCGCAACCATCCATCTTCGTGGTGGCGCCCAGCGGCACGGCGAAGGAGGCGTACTCATCCGGTACTGCCAGACGACGGGAGACAACGCGCTCAGTGACCGGCATGACGCCCATAGACGAACGGGTGAAGAAGCCGAGCGAGGTCACTGGCCAGACGCGACGGAAGAAGTCGATTGGGCTAATGCCATGAATCTTCAGCACAACTGGGTACACAACTGCGATGACCAGGAACAGACCAATGTAGATGGCAATGGCGAACTTGCCCAGGCTGCCGAGTGCTTCCCAGCCATACTCAGCGACGGCGTGGCCGATGAGGGCTGCGGTACCAATCGGTGCCAGACGTATGACCCACCACAGGACCTTCTGCACGATGGTCAAAAGAGAGCCGGAAAACTCGATGAATGGCTCAGCCTTCGGGCCAACCTTCACCGCGGCGACACCGAAGACAATCGCGATGACCAGCAGCTGCAGGACGTTGAAGTTCAGCGATCCAGATACAGCACCGTCAGATTCGCTGATCTTCACGCCAAGGCCGAGGAAGTTCTGCGGGACAATGCTCTGCAGGAATCCCCACCAGGAGCCCACGGAACTCGGCTCTTGCGCTGCCGAGGCATCCACACCAGAGTTAACGCCCGGTTTGATGACCAAGCCCAGCACGATGGCGATGACCACCGATACAAAGGACGTAATGGCAAACCAAATCAGTGTCGAAACAGCCAGCTTGGCTGCGCCTGCGACCTGGCGCAGGTTGGCAATCGACACCACGACCGCGGTGACCACCAGCGGCGGGATGAGCAGCTTCAACAGCGTGACGTAGGTACTGCCGACCTCGTCGAGCGCTGTGCGCAGCGAGGAGTCATCGCCAGTACTGCGGGCCATGAAGCCCAAAATGAGACCAATAATCAGGCCATAGACAACTTGGGCACCGAAGCCGGTCGCCCATTTAAATTTATTCACTTTTCCTCCTGGAGTTTTATTTCTCTGAAAACACTTGTGCCGCGCCTTATGCCGTCTGACAAATGCGCGCGACGGGATCCGAGGCCGCTGAGCTCAGCCTCGAAGAGACAGGCGCAGCGAGGCGGAAGCCCCGAAGTGTTTAGCGACAGGAGGAAGTGGAGATTCGGCCGTAATCGAGCCAACGCCGCTTTGTGAGCATTTTCATGTTGGTCATTTCTATCTAGCAAGTCCGGTCAAGAGACAAACGATAAGACTGCCACGATTGATGTTGTGACACCAATTTCCAACACGGCCCCTCACCCGAATATTCCACATCGCTAATTCGATTTCTCAGCCTGCCTGCGCAACTGCAGTACCTTCAGCGAGCAGAGGAAGCCAATAGTCAACGCGCCGACAGCGGAATACAGCGCAAACTGCGTGGCATGTGCAAACGCATTTGTCAGCGGCACCAACACACCGTCGGGAGCACCCTGCGCACGCAGACCAATCAGCATCGAGCCGGCGGAATCCTTCAGCCCCTGCCCCATCTGCTCCAGGCCCGGCGACAGCTTCGCGATCTCACGATCCAGCCCAATCGTCAGCGCCATACCACCGAGCGCAGCACCGAGCGCCGAACCAATCTGCCGAATCGTCGACTGCGTTGCCGATGCCTGCCCCGACAGCCGCACCGGAATATCACCAAGCACCAACGAGGTCAGCTGCGCCGATGCCAGACCAAGACCCAGACCGTAGACAATCAATGCAAACACAACCAGCCACAGCGGCAGGTCAACGCGCTCTTCGGCCGCCAACTGCAGCGAACCAAAGACCTCGAGACCAAGGCCCACAATCACCACACCGGCCGGGGTAATCCGAGCTGCCAGATGACGCGCCATGGCACCTGCGAAGAACGCACCGAGAGCCATTGCTGCCAGGACCAGGCCGGTTGCGATCGTCGATAAGCCAATCGCCGACACCAGGTAGAGCGGCAGCACGAAGACCAGCGCGAACTCACCCACCGCGACAAGCATCGCCGTGGTATTCCCCCAGCTGAACGTGGCGTAGGAGAACATCGACACGTCCAACAGCGCAGGATCCGCGTTCTTCCGACGACCGTTTTCCCACAGCACGAAAGCGACAAGCACCACCGCACCAACCAAGAGCGTGACGACGGGTGCGGAGGGAAAAGCAAACCCTATCTTGGCGCCCTGAATGATGCCGAAGACCACGGCGCCAAAGCCGATTCCAGACAGCACCAGCCCAAGGACATCGAAGCCACCCGCGCCATTGGTATCGCCTGCGGTGTTCGGCACCCAGCGCAGCGCAAGGACGAAAAGCACGACGGCGATAGGCACGTTGACCCAGAAGATAGCTTCCCAACCAGCAAACTGCGTAAGCACGCCACCCAGGAGTGGGCCGACTGCTGCAGCACCAGACATGACCGCACCCCAGATGCCGAATGCGGTGGCACGATCTTTATCACGGAATAGTGCGTTCACGCTGGACAGTGTTGATGGCAGAATGCACGCGCCACCAATGCCTTGGATGACGCGGGCAATGACCAGTGGCGCCAAGGCTGTGGAAAGTGCGGCCACGACGGAGCCGACCGTGAAGATGACCAGACCGACGAGAAAAAGCGTTCGACGGCCGAAGCGGTCGCCAGCGCGGCCAGAGGTCAGGAGTAGTGCGGCGAAAACGACGGAGTAGATTGTGGTGATCCACTGCGCGCCCACGATGTCGAGACTCAGCTCCGAAATGATGGTCGGCAATGAAACACCGACGATGGTGCCGTCCAGGACGATCATGCCGAGGCCAACCGCGAGCACGAGCAACCCCCACCATCGCTGTGGTGAGGCCGCGAACTCAGCGATCTGATCCTCGTTGGCGATTGCCATGACGGGGGTGCCCTTCGCTTTCGCTGTGGCACCGGCTTGTGCGTCGGCTGAGACGTCGGCGCTGCTCAAGGGAGGTTTTGTACTCATAGGATTAATGCTAGAAGTGTCCAAGCACTGATTCATCAACCGAAAGTCGTAACTTTGCGGAAAGATCAACTTCGTTGAGAACGAGGATTGCCTTCGTTGGCACGGAAATACTTTGCTTCATTGAAACTGTGCAATGGCAGCCGAACCCGCTGGGTATAGGGCTTTTATCACCGCACGGTGGCAGATTGCTATGATGCTATGAGGTTTTGGGCACTGGTTCATAGTGCTTAATTGTCACTTCACAATGCCCAATCCTTGCCCCTATAGCTCAGTCGGTTAGAGCAGAGGACTCATAATCCTTTTGTCGCAGGTTCGAGCCCTGCTGGGGGCACTAAAAACTCCGGGTTCACCTCACGCCCACTTCCCCGACATCCGGTTGTAACAGCTGGCGCACAGGGAGATGTACTTCGGCGCTTCGAGTGCCTCAATTTCCACGGTTTCGCCGTCGAGGATAATGCTGCCGTCCGGATTCAACCGTGCAGTAAAGATGGCCTTCTGCCCACAAGTGCAGATTGTCTTAATTTCCTCAATGGTGTGGGCAACTTCGAGCAATCGCTGGGAGCCTGGAAAGGCATGGGTGCGAAAGTCGGTACGCAGACCGTAGCAGAGCACCGGAGTACCGCGAAGGGTAATTCCCAGCAACTGATCGACCTGGTCAGGGGTAAGAAACTGTGCCTCATCGATGATTAGACAATCGTAGCCGTCGGCAAGCGAGGAGAGGTCATCGCCATCGTGGATGAGGTGCGCGCGTTCCGCGATTCCGATGCGGGAGTGCACGTCGCCGTCAGCCAAAGTATCCACGGCCGGCTTGGCGATCAACGGCCGCATATCGCGCTCGCGGTAGTTGTGGGCGACGCGGAGGACCTCGATGGATTTTCCGCTGTTCATGGTTCCGTAGCGGAAGTACAGTTTTGCCATAGCCATCGATTGTAGGGCATCGATTCGCGGGCTCTGACGGCTGTAAACTCGGGCCGCCAACACGGATTTGAATTCCCGACTATCCTTTATTTTTATGCAGCCGATTCCTGACCTGAATGAGAATCCAACAGTTGTTGTATGTGGATCTATCCACCTAGATACCTTGGTACAGGTCGATAGTGTCCCCGCAGAAGGTGGCACGCTCATCGTTGATGACGGCACGAATATGCTGGGCGGCAAGGGCGCTAACCAGGCCGTTGCTATCGCTTATGACGGCGTCCGTGCGATCATGGCCGGTACGGTTGGTGAGGACCGCGCAGCGGATTTCGTGGTCGAGGAACTCAACGCACACGGCGTAGATGTCCACTCCATTCAGACGTCCTGGGATTTGCCGACCGGCAGCGCTTTCGTCGCAACGAACCGCAAGGGTCGCCCGGTGATTTTTGTCCAGCGCGGTGCCGATGCGCTAACCGACCCCACCGATTTCGTCGACGAGTTCGCATCAGCGGATGTCGTGCTCGCGCAAGGCGAGCTACTTCCGGAAGCAACTGAGGCCATCGCGTCCGTCGCATCCATGTACAGCGCGCGTCTGGTACTGAACCTCAATCCGGTCGTAACCGTTACACCTGCGCTGATTGACCATGCAGATCCGCTGATCGTCAACATGAAGGGCGCCTGGGAAACAATCCGTCGCCTGGACATCGCCGAAGGAATCCGCGCTACCGACTACCGCGCACAGCTCGAGGCGCTTCTGCAGTACTGCCCCAGTGTCGTCATGCTCCGGGGCGACCACGGCTGTCTCTTCGCACAGCACTCCGACGGTCTCGACGACGAGCCGACAATCTACGAGCACCCCGCGCTCAAGCTGCCAGAGGAGAAGATTGTCGACGGCACTGGCTCCGGTGATGCGTTCGTCGGCACGCTCACCGCGGAACTGGCTAAGGGCACCTCGCTTTACGACGCCGTCCCCCTGGCCACCGCAGCAGGCGCAGCAGCTGTACAGGCGGTCGGCGCATGCTCCGCTTTTGCACGTCGCGAAAAACTGCTGGAGATGGTCGAGGCGGAGGATTTTCCCCCTGTGAAAGAGTACGCGGGCTAAGGGTCGTCAGCGGCCTGGTGTGCGAGCTGGCACCGATTAAGTCAGTGCCAGTGGGGCCAGCGGGAGAACCTACCCAGCATTGTCTGGCAGAACGGGCTCAAGCGCCAGCATCACCAAGTACCAACTCAACGCGTACCCGATGAGGAAGACATAGGTAGCAATCGCGTAGATTTTCGCCGGGAAAAAGAATATGGCCGCGGGCACGATGAGAAGCGCCAATACTGCGAGCGCAGTCCGCGGCAGGTTTTTGACGGTCATGCTGGTGGCCGTTGCCAGGGTTCGGCGGAGCGACGAGTGACCGTCGGAAAGCGAGCACAGCGAGTAGACCCACGCGGTAATTCCCAGCAGTATTAGCGCCCCGGAGGTAACTCCTGCGGCGAAGATCAGGCCGACAGTGCCGAGGTCCGCGCGGGAGATAACGTAAAACTCATAGCCAATGCCACTGGCGAGAACCAAGGTGAATAGCCACCACACGGTTGGTGTGCGCCAATTGTCCAACAGTGCGCGCAAGAAGCGCCGTACGGGCCTTGAGCCTTCGTCACGGACCATGTCGCGAGCGACTACTACTCCAGCGCGAGTTGCGGCGCCTGCAGTGACTATCGGGATGGATGCGACGATCATCAGCAGGTTGATGATTACAAGGTCTGCTAACAGCGACCAGGCTGCGTAGAACTTTGTATCGGTGCTGAAAAATCTATCCACGGGTTCATATCCTAATAAAGGCTGATTAACAGACGAAAGCCTCAACCTACGCGGTTGAGGCTTTCGCTTTCGTAAAACGCGGTGCTTGGCGTCCTATGCGCTAACGCTTAGGCAGCTATCCCTTAACGGCACCCGCAGCAACACCCTCGATAATGTGCTTCTGGGTGGCGACGTAGAAAATCACAATCGGAATGATTGCGAGCACCAGCATTGCCATCATCGCGCCAAGGTCACGGTTACCGTTGGAGCCAACGAAGCTCTGCACGACAACCGGGATGGTCTTGTACTTAGTGGACAGGCCGATGACCAGGTACGGCAGCAGGTAGTCGTTCCATACCCACATTGCGTTCAGAATGGCGACTGTCACTGCAGTCGGCTTGAGCATGGGCAAAACGATGCGGAAGTAGTTCTGCATCGGAGATGCGCCATCAATCATCGCGGCTTCCTCGATGTCAATCGGGATGGACTTGATGAAGCCTGCAAACATGAAGACCGACAGGCCGGAGCCAAAGCCCAAGTAGAGAACCACGATGCCGATTGGGTTGTTCAAATGCAGCATGTCGGCGATCTTGACGGTCGGGAACATCACCATCTGGAACGGGATGACCATCGAGAACACAAACAGGTAATACAGCAGCGAGGTCCACCACGTCTTCACTCGCGTGATGTAGTAAGCCGTCATCGCAGAGAAGAACACAATCGCAATAACCGAGAGGATCGTGATTACAAAGGACCACACGATCGCCCAGCCGAAGCCCTCCTTCATCAGGCCGACGGCGTAGTTTTCGAACCCGACCCACATGTCACCTAGTGGCAGCTGGAAGGGGTTATCTGAAATTGCGAACTTGGACTTGAACGAGTTGAAGATAATGAACGCGATTGGCCCCAAGAACACGACGGTCAAAAACACCAGAATCGCGTAGATGATGACCTTAGATACGCCTCCCACCTTGGCCTCGTCCTGTTTAGCGGGCTTGGTCTTTGGGAGCTTGGTGACCGTTTCAGTGGTCATTGCAGCGTCGACAGACATTTATGCCTCCACTTCCTTGCTGCGAGTAGCACGCAGCTGCAGCATCGCGATCGCTACGACCACGACGACGAATATTACTGCCTTGGCTTGACCAACGCCCTCCACACCAATTCGGTTGAACATGGTGTTGACGATGTTCAGAGCAACCATTTCTGTCTCTGAACCCGGCGCACCATTGGTCAGGGCCAAGTTTTGATCGAAGAGTTTGAAAGTGTTCGACAGGGTCAAGAAGAGGCAAATGGTAATCGATGGCATGACCATCGGGATAGTAACGTGCCGCAGAATCTCCCAGCGTCCGGCGCCATCAATCTCCGCAGCTTCGATGAGCTCCGGTGGGACATTCTGCAGACCGGCAATATAGATAATCATCATGTAACCGACCAGCTGCCAGTTGATGAGGATGATCAGACCGGCGTAACCGAACTTCCAGTCGGACACAATCGTCGTACCGTACGATGCCAGCACGGCGTTAATCATCGACTGCCAGGTATAACCGAGCACGATGCCACCGATAAGGTTCGGCATGAAGAAGACTGTGCGGAAGAAGTTCGTGCCCTTCAGCTTGCGCGTCAGAATCCATGCGATCCAGAACGCGAACAAGTTCACAGTAATGATGGAAACAACAACCACCATGAGAGTGAATCCGAAGGAGGCGACGAAGCCCTCGCGCTCACTAAAGGCCTTCTGGTAGTTCTCGATACCAACCCACTGCGCATTAGTGATGGTTGTGAAGTCAGTAAATGATAGGAAGAAACCGATAACGAACGGCACCAGGAACGCGATTGCAAAGGCAATCAGCGTGGGTAGCACGAAAATTGGGAAATACTTTTTCAATGTTGCTTGCATCTACAACACCGCTCCTAAAGCTAAAGGCGGAGCCCGGTGCCTCGAGACCGGTTTAACAGGTCACCGAGCCCCGAGCTCCGCCTTGCCATTGGATGAACTCATTCCGTCGGTTGTTCATGCGCGAGAAGCTTTCGCTTCACACTCACCGATGGAATGGATCACCATTGATTTGCTGGTATTTAATTGTTCGGAGATTCCGCATTCCAGCTGTCGGCGAAAGTCTCGACAACCTTGTCCCACGGCATCTTTCCGGAAGCGTACTGCGCCAGCGCTGCGCCAAAATCATCCTTGAACTGCTGCGACGGGAAGTACTGGAAGTCCCACGGGATGGTGGTCAGGTCCTCGTTCTCAATTGCTGCGGCCACTTCCTTGGCCAGCGGGTCATTCGGAGTGTCGGCTTCAGTGAAGTTCTGGAACGGAGCGATGAATCCGAGATCCTCGACGACGTACTTCTTGCCCTCATCGGTGTTGAACAGCCAATTGACGAAGTCCTTCGTTGCCTTTTGGGAAGCCTCCGAAGCCTTGGAGTTGACCGTCAGGTAGTTCTCAGTACCAACCGAGATGCCGGTCTTATCCTCGTCCTTCAGGCCCATGTACATAGGCATGAACTTAATCTTGTCCTGCTTGACCACGTTGCCGGAGACATCGTTGATCTGGGACCATGCCCAGTTGCCATTCTGAACCATAGCGGCCTTGCCCTGGGCGAATTCCGCCATCGAGTCGGACACAGCCTTCGACGGGGCCAGAGTCTTTTCGACAGTGGAGTTATTCAGGTACAGATCAAAGAGGTTCTTGAACTCCTTGTTGTACTTGAACTTCACATCAGCGGTTTCCTTGGTGCCAAGGTCCTCGAATTCATAATGAACCGGTCCGTTGGCCAAGTGTGTCTGCCAGCGCCAATCCTCACCGGATGCAAGCGAGGTGGAAGCGAAGGTGCCGGAAATCCCCAGCTTGTCCTTCTTGGCCTGCATGTCCTCAGCAACTTCCTTCAGCTTTCCGAAGGCCTTAATCTCGTCGATGCTCTTGGCCTTGGCATCGGGCAGCGCGAAGTACTTGTCCATGATCTCTTCGTTATAGATCAGGCCAAACCCCTCGACTGCAAACGGGACGCCGTATACCTTGCCGTCCTCGCCCTTCAGCGGCTCGATGCCCTCGTTGAGGTTTTGTGCGATCTCAGTGTCAGACATGTCTGCCATGTATTCCTGCCAAGTACGCAGGCCCGCCGGACCATTGACTTGGAAACAGTGTTGGCGCGTCCTTTTTACCAATCTCGGCCTTCAGAGTTTGCTCATAGGAATTCGAAGCAGCAGTAACGACCTTGACCTGGACACCAGTCTTGTCAGTGTATGCCTTCGCAATCTTCTGATATGCGGCATCCTGCTCCGGCTTGAAGTTAAGGAAGTAGACACCACCATCTGCAACCGCATCATCACTCGAGCACGCAACCAAACCAGCGGTTGCCATCAGGCCTGCTGCACACAGAGCTGAAAGGCGCTTGAAGTTCTTCACTATATTTTCTCCCTTGAGAAGAAAGGCCACTTCAATGGCATCCTCCGAGCAATTCGGACGAATATTTGCCAGCAGCCGTGGCCTAATTGGATTATCCCGCCCTGCGGCTAGAAGTAGCCTTTCATGCGAACTTCGACGCCACCCACGCGGGTATTCGGTCTCACCAAAATCTTACTTGACCAAAACCAATTTAGGTTGGCCTTCAGCCAGCTGTGAACAAATGCAAAGGAGAAAAATAGCAAAAGCTCTCGAAAGCACACCTAGAATTTGAGCTGTTTTCGAGCTGTTTTCGCTGAACAGAGCCGCCTACCGGCACCAAAGTAAGCACCTGGCCGCGACAATCACACGCAGACCCGACAACCACCCGACCACCAAAAGCACCCCTGTTTGGCGTGAATGTATATTTTTATAATATCCTGGCGAGTCGTTTACTTGTCACTTTTGAAATAATCGTACGCTCGACAGTCTGCTTCTAGAGAGCTACTCGACCTCATCGCTCGCCGGAAGATATACGGACTCGTCGCGATGCCCGGGCAACACTCGGTCTACGTAGCTCTGCACCGCTTCTTGAAGCGGCACATCCGCACGGCGTTTTTCTGCCATGTACCAGCGATGCTCCAAGACCTCGTGGAAAACCTGCGCATCCTGCAGCCTTCCACGCAGCCCCTCGGGCACAGCCAGGATTGTGGCCTCGAAAACTTCACGCAGCCATCGGTGCGCAACCTGCTCTAGCGGAACCCCTTCAAGACCTTCCGCCAACCGAAAGGTCTGCATACTATTGAGCATCCGCCTCGCTTGCCGTTCTTGAACATCCAACCCCGTCAGTCGCATTAACTGCCTATGGTGATGCCCTGCGTCAACCACTCGTGGTCGGAACACAACGCGGCCACCATCACTGGTGACTTTCAGCTCGCCAACATCGAAACCGAGGTCGTTGAGCCTGCGAATCCGCTCATCGACAAGCCAAGGCTCCTCAACACCAATAGATTCTTCCCCCGTCAGCTCTTGCCACAGGTCCTCATAACGCTCAATAATGCGCCTACCCACCGCAATTACGTCCAACTCAGGATCGAGGAATCCGCCGGCCTGCAGATCCATGAGCTCTCCGATGATGTTGGTATGGGCAACGTCAACGTCGTAAAGCCTGCGGGAATCTGAGAGTGTGCCTTGCAAATCTCCCGTTTCCGCGTCGACAAGGTAGGCGGAGAAAGCGTCTGCGTCACGACGAAACAACGTGTTCGACAGCGACACGTCGCCCCAGTAAAAACCAAGGAGATGTAACCGAACTAGCAGGACTACCAGCGAGTCAATCAGGCGGACCACAGTTTCGCGGGTGACCTGTTGAGAAAAAACTGCACGATACGGCAGCGAATACTCGAGATGTTCTGTGACGAGTGCCGCAGTTAACGGTTCGCCATCTGGATCCTTGCGGCCAGTAATGACCGCGAGCGGGCGAACCGATGGAGCACCGAGCCTGACCAGGTCACGCAGCATTCGATACTCATGATGAGCAGTGAACTCACCAATTTCTTTCACTGCAATGACGCGGTCATCTAAGTTGACGAATCGAACAATGTGCCGCGAAATTCCCTGAGGCAAGGCGGCTAACAAATCATCTGGCCACTGTTCCAGAGGTATATGCCAAGGAAGGCGCAAAAGCTTTGAAGCCACCGTTGTCGCGGCTATTTTCATAGTTTCCGACACGGTGGCTCCTAAAACTGTCTTACTGTCCCACTGCCCTACCAGCTACTCATTTCATCTAAACGAAAGAGTTTAGGCCGGAAGGCGCATACCAGTCGACTTCGAGAACAGGTGCAGCATGCCCGGACGAATCTTGCCGTAAACTACCGAGCCCAACTTCGGCGCGGTGCGCGGGGCGGTACGAATAACCACCTGACCGTGTTCCTCTTCGTCCGGGTTAGAGGAAGATCCGGAGCTCAGTGCTCCGCCACCGACGAGGTCGCCATACATGAATGCATCGGAGCCCAACTCCTCGACCAAGTTAACCTGCACCGGAATGACGTCATCGCCCGGACCCTCGACCAGGTCGAATGCCTCCGGACGGAAGCCCACGATAATCTGGTTCTGATCCTCCGGCGTGATTGCAGCAAGTGTGGCTTCCGGCAGCTTAATCTTGGCCTCACCCAACGTGGCGTAACCATTAGAGACGTTGAACGTGCCCAGGTTCATCGCAGGCGAGCCAATAAAGCCCGCGACGAATTCGTTTGCCGGCGTTTCGTAGAGTTCCCGTGGGGTACCGACCTGCTGCAGAACACCGAAGTTAATGACCGCGATGCGGTCGCCCATGGTCAGCGCCTCAGTCTGGTCGTGGGTGACATACATAGTGGTCACACCCATCCGACGCTGCATGGCCGCAATCTGAGTACGGGTTTGAACACGCAGCTTCGCGTCCAGGTTCGACAACGGCTCGTCCATCAGGAACACCTGCGGCTTGCGCACAATCGCACGCCCCATTGCCACACGCTGACGCTGACCACCGGATAGAGCCTTAGGCTTACGATCCAGGAACTGAGTTAAATCCAGGGTCTTCGCAGCTTCTTCGACACGACGGTCAATCTCGTCCTTGTCCACACCAGCAATCTTGAGCGCGAAGCCCATGTTCTCGCGCACCGTCATATGCGGGTACAGTGCGTAGTTCTGGAAGACCATCGCAATATCGCGATCCTTGGGCGAGACATTGGTCACATCACGATCTCCAATGAAAATCTTGCCCTCATTGACCTCTTCCAGACCGGCAAGCATGCGCAGTGTTGTGGACTTACCACAACCGGAGGGGCCCACCAGAACTAGGAACTCGCCATCGGCAATTTCCAAGTTGAACTTGTCCACAGAAGGCTTCGTCGCACCAGGGTAAATGCGAGTGGCATCAGCAAAAGTCACAGTAGCCATGTGAATACAAACCTTTCATCGACAGGTACGTGCCGAACGATCCGAGTGAAAGTAATCGCAGGAACAGCTCCTACGTATCTGCCTCACAAGCTTACTCTTAATCGAGTAGTCCCGTAACGAGCTCCGCAATCTTCGAGCGCTCCGAGCGCTTCAGCGTGATGTGTGCAAAAAGCTCGTTGCCCTTGAGTTTTTCAATCACCGCCTGCACGCCGTCATGGCGGCCGACGCGCAGGTTGTCACGCTGCGCCACATCGTGCGTAAGGATGACTCGGGAATTGCTACCAAGACGCGACAGCACCGTCAGCAGTACGTTGCGCTCCAGCGACTGTGCCTCATCGACAATCACGAAGCTGTCATGCAGGCTACGACCGCGAATGTGTGTCAGTGGCAGTACCTCCAGCATGTCGCGCGAGGCAATCTCATCCATCACGTTGTCTGAAACCAATCCCTCCAGGGTGTCGTAAACAGCCTGCGCCCACGGGTTCATCTTTTCGTCCTCACTACCTGGCAGGTAGCCAAGGTTCTGACCACCTACCGCGTAGAGCGGACGGAACACCACAATCCGGCGATGCAGTCCGCGCTCCAGCACCGACTCCAGTCCCGCGCACAGCGCAAGCGCCGACTTACCCGTACCGGCTCGGCCGCCGAGGGACACAATCCCTACCGAGTCATCCAACAGCAGGTCAAGCGCCACACGCTGCTCCGCCGACCGCCCCTTCAGGCCAAACGCCTCCGTATCGCCCCGCACAAGCTTGACGACGCCCGGGGCGCTCACCCGTGCCAGCGCAGACTGGCTACCAGCGCTGAGCTGCACGCCGCAGTGCAGCGGCTGATCCTGGATCTGCTCGAGCTCAAGGAACCCATTGGCGAAGAGACGATCAATTTCCTCCGGGTCGACGTCTACTTCCACCATTCCCGAGTACCCAGTCAGAACGACGTCCTGGGCGCGGTAATCGTCGGCAGGCAAGCCGACCGCACCAGCCTTGACGCGAAGCGGAATGTCCTTGGTGACCAGCACGACATCATGTCCATCGTGCTGAAGATTAAGGGCGCAAGCGAGAATGCGGTGATCGTTTTCGGCGGTGCGGAAGCCTGCGGGAAGGATGGAGGGATCGGAGTGGTTGAGCTCAATATGCATAAACCCGCCAAGATCATTGGCGGGCACAGGCCGGTCCAGGTGGCCGTAGCGGTAACGCAGCTCTTCGAGGAAACGGAGCGCTTCTCGGGCGAACCACCCCAGCTCTGGGTGGTGGCGCTTGGCCTCCAACTCACTCACCACGACCAGCGGAAGCACAACTTGGTGCTCATCGAACTTCTTGGTGGCGTGGGGATCGGACAGCAGGACCGAGGTATCAAGCACGTAGGTACGCATGCCCTCAGGCTAAAAGTCAGAGGTAGAAATTACGTGGTTGTGAGATGAATGCTTGGTTATCAGATGAACCACAGTTGGTTACAGGCTCTAATCCTCAAGTTGAACCCTAAGGAACTGGCCGAGCACCGAGCACCACTGCCCGGCCACTCCACTGCCCTTTTAATGGCGACTAGTCGTTGCAATGGTGACTAGTCGTTGTGACGGATTTGGCGACCCAGCAACTTGTGGCGAAGCGGATCAACCGCCAAGGTCACAGCGCCAACTGATACAACTCCCACGAGATACGCCAGCGCAACAACAAGGGAGCGTTGACCAAACGTGATTTCGTTCGCAATCGGTCCGAACATGGTGGCTCCCAACAGCGCACCCATGACAAAGCCGAAGATACTGGTCGCAAGCATGGGAAAGAATGTCTGCTTGAAAGTGACCGTGCGGTGGAAGTTGATTGGCGTCCCGATGAAGTCCAGCGCCTTTGTCAGCGATGCCTCTTCATAGACGGCTGAGGCCTGAGTCAGAAGCGTTGACACCAGCAGCAGAATGAAACCGATTACGAAAGTGATAGTCACACCGGTTGCAATATCGTGCGCGAACGTGACATCTGCAACCTCTTCAATCTTGTCTTCGCCAGGCACCATCATTGTGTAGCCAAGCAGCAGAGACAGGAAGGCCATGGAACTTACTCGACGCCACGATTCCTTAGCGTTAGTCGCTACTCGTCGCGTCGCCACAAAATCACTTGACGTACCGAAGAAGCTGGAGATGCGGGCAACAAGCTGGATAAAGAAAGGCGCCACCAGGCCAATTGCCCAGACCATCAGGTACATCATCGCTGCGACACCAAGCGTGGCAGTGACGGTTCCACCCGCGATATTGGAGTTGGCAATCACGTACAGGACGATCGCACCGATAACAACGGCCACAATCATGCGCCATGCCTTCATCGACTTGGGCACTTCCTTGCGGCTAACGCCGAGTGGTGAAATCATCACCCTTCGCAAACCGACCACAGCGGCAAAGAGTGCGAGTAGCACCACTGCTACCCAAACCAGCGGGTAGCCCCACCAGGGCAGCAACATGTCCCAGGTATCCAGGTAGTCATTGTCGAACTTGATTATCGCCCAGAATGGCGCAGTGGCCACCGACAACAACGTGCCCACCACAAGCCCAACAGCTGCCAATACGAGGGTTTCGATAATCACCATGCGCGTAATTGCCCCGTTGGAGAGACCAATTAAGCGCAGAGTTGCCAACCGTTGCTCACGTCCTGCAGCGCCAAGCACCGCCGACTGTGCTACCAGCGAAACCATTGCCGGAATCACAAAAACACAGGCCACAAGTGCCAGCTGCAGGTACATCTCGCCCTGACCTTGATTCATGTAATCCTCGGGCGTTGGGTTCGGCGGCAGATTTGGCTCAGCCTGCCAACGGCGGTAAAACATCGCCGTTCCACCGACGACGACCAACGCCAACCAGGTACTCACGGTCATGGCCACCACGGACAATGCGGACAGCCAGCCGTTTCCCGAATGCGATTCACGCCCGGCGCGCTGCAGCCGCGTGCTCAAGTCCGCTAGTGCGCCGGTAGGAATTCTCTGGGGTTTTGGTGCTTCAGTTACGGTGCTCACTTTGTAACCTCCGCTCCTGCCAGCATGCGGTCGTCGTGAATCAGGCCATCGCGGATCTCCACACGTCGACGACACCAGTCGGCCACCTTCACATCGTGCGTGACCATCACCAATGTCGTTCCAGTCTGCTCCACCAACGCGGTGAGCTGCTGCATGACCTCATGGCCTGTGGACTGGTCCAGCGCGCCAGTCGGCTCATCAGCAAAGATGACACCTGGCTCGCCGGCCATCGCGCGGGCAATTGCTACACGCTGTGCTTGGCCGCCGGACATCTGTCCTGGGCGACGGCGCGTTAGGTCTTCTAGGCCCAGGCGGCTGAGGACATCGTCGGCAAGCGCGAGTGACTTTGAGCGCTTCTTGCCCTGCAGAATCATGGGCAGAGCAACGTTTTCCCGGGCGGTCAGTTCGGGAAGGAGCTGGCCATCTTGAAAAACGAAGCCGAAGTCGTGCAGGCGGAGGGCGGAGCGGTCGGCATCAGAAAGCGAATTAATCTTTGTGTCACCGAAGATGACGTCGCCGTCGTCCGGCAGCAACACGCCGGACATGCAGTGCAGCAGCGTGGACTTACCAGAACCTGACGGTCCCATGACTGCCACGGTTTCGCCGGGCTCAATGGTCAGCGAAATGCCGGTGAGAACGGGAGCGGAATTGTAGGACTTAGTGATGTCACGAATACAAAGTCGTGCGTTTCTTGGGCTGTTGTTGTCTGTCATGGCACTCATTTCACTCGCACGGAGGCGATTTCAACACCGTGCCCACTTTCCTTTTGCGGTAGTGCTAGGTCTACTATGCCGGAAATGAATTCCTCCGCACACAGAGCTTTCGTACCATAGGAAACTATGGAGCTGAAGGATTATTTCCGCAAATATATCGGCGCAAGCCGCCGCGAAAAAGCGCATAAACGCAGCTACGAGGAATCCGCCGCCGCTCGCATCGCCGAACTTACCGCTTCACGACGAACAATTGCCGAAGCCTTCGAGATTGAACGTCGCCGCATTGAAAATGACCTCCACGACGGAGCTCAGCAATACATTGTTGCGGCTTCAATGAAATTGGGACTTGCAGAATTGGAAGCATCCAATACTGACAATGAGGAACTAATGCAGCTTCTCGCGGAAACTCGCGGCCATTTGGATGATGGATTACGTGCTTTGCGGCGAACAGTCCACGGAATTCATCCGCAGGTGTTGCGCGATCGCGGTCTGCAAGCGGCTGTTGAAGAGATTGCTGAAGGATACGGCCCTCACGTTGTTGTGCACACTCCCTATCCCCTGCCTGAATTGGAAGAAAGTGTGCTCGCCGCGGCGTATTTTTTCTGTGCAGAAGTGCTGACTAATGCGGCGAAATATGCACCGAACGCTCCTGTTTCTGTGCTGCTCACCTCGGATCAAACACTGAATATTTCAATTACGGACCAAGGCCCTGGCGGCGCAAAATTGGGGCGCGGTTTGCGGGGTATGAAAGAGCGTCTAGCCACTTTCGACGGTGCGATGACCATGCACTCTCCCGAAGGTGGGCCAACGCAGGTAATAGCCAGAATTCCTTTGATGTTGAACCGCTGGGAATCAGGTATTGGAGAAATGGAAAACGTGGAAATGAAAGGTGCGGAGAAGAAATGAAAATTGTCATTGCGGATGACTCGGCACTCCTGCGGGAGGGGGTCGCGGGGCTCGTCGAAAAGCGTGGACATGAAGTGATTGCGATGGTCGACACTGCCCACGGCCTGGTGGCGGACATCGATGACCGTTTTGATGACACGGGCGAGCTGCCAGATTTAGTGATAACCGATGTGCGCATGCCTCCAAAGATGAGCGATGACGGCCTGCGGGCGGCGGTCGAGTTGCGCGAGCGTTATCCGCAGCTGAATGTGATGGTGCTGTCGCAGTATGTGGCGCCGGCGTATGCGCGCGAGTTGTTCTCGTCGAGCGGTGCTGGAGGTAGTGCTGGGGTTGGTACTGGGGTTGGCTCGAGTGGCAGCAGCTCGAGTGGCGGGACCGGGTATCTGCTCAAAGACCGCGTTGGCCAGGTGTTGGACTTCTTGGGCTCGCTCGAAGTCGTCGCCGGTGGTGGCGTGGTGATTGACCCTGATGTGGCGACGGCATTGATGCAGTCCGGCAAATCGGGACTAGCCAGTTTAACGGCGCGCGAACGCGAAGTGCTCGAGCTGATGGCACGCGGCAAGTCCAATAAGCAGATTGCCGATGACCTCGTGCTTTCCGGGGCGGCAGTGGCGAAACACGTGTCCAACATTTTTATGAAGCTGCATCTGGAGCCCGGTGAGGAAAACCGCCGCGTGCGGGCAATTTTGGAATTTCTCACGGCGACGTCGGGGCAAATTTAGGGTCGGCAGCAATCGTATCTCTCGCAAAAGCGATGAAAAAATAAGTGTTGATTGTGGCACGAGTCACAACTTAATGTTGGCTCATACGTTTGTTGTTTCCCTATCGAAAGGAAGTGTCTACATGACTGTTTACGCCAACCCCGGCACCCCCGATGCGATCTTCACGTACAAGGAGCAGTACGAGAATTTCATCGGCGGTAAGTGGACACCTCCAGTAGACGGGCAATACATGGACAACTCCACCCCGGTTACGGGCGAGGTTTTCTGCCGGGTTCCGCGGTCTAACGAGAAAGACATTGAGCTCGCCCTCGACGCCGCACACAAAGCGAAGGACTCCTGGGCCTCGGTTCCTGCGGCCGAGCGGGCGCTGATCCTCCACCGCATCGCGGACCGTATAGAGGAAAACCTTGAGAAGATTGCCGTCGCCGAGACCTGGGAGAACGGCAAGGCCATCCGCGAGACCCTCTCCGCTGACATCCCGCTCGCAATCGACCACTTCCGCTACTTCGCCGGCGCCACCCGCACGCAGGAGGGGCGCATCTCGCAGATCGACGACAACACGGTCGCCTACCACTTCCACGAGCCACTCGGCGTCGTCGGCCAGATCATCCCGTGGAACTTCCCCCTCCTGATGGCCGCATGGAAGATCGCCCCGGCCCTCGCCGCCGGCAACTGCATCGTGCTCAAGCCTGCAGAGCAGACCCCCGCGTCGATTCTCATGCTCACCGAGATCATCGCCGATCTGCTTCCGGACGGCGTCCTCAACATCGTCAATGGCCTCGGCACCGAAGCCGGTGCTGCGCTGACCGCAAGCGACCGAATCTCCAAGATTGCGTTCACCGGATCGACTGCCGTTGGCCAGGTAATCAACAAGGCAGTGTCCGACAAGATTATTCCAATCACGCTGGAGCTCGGCGGCAAGTCCCCATCCATCTTCTTCCCCGACATCATGGACGCCGACGACGCGTTCCGCGAGAAGTGCATCGAGGGCCTGGCCATGTTCGCGCTGAACCAGGGCGAGGTCTGCACCTGCCCGTCGCGAGCTCTAGTCCACGAGGACATCGCTGATGAGTTCCTGAAGCTCGCGGTCGAGCGCGTTAAGCAAATCAAGACCGGCAACCCGCTGGATACGTCGGTACAGATGGGTGCCCAGGCATCCCAGGAGCAGCTGGACAAGATCTCCGGCTACTTGGAGTCCGGACCGAAGGAGGGCGCACAGGTTCTCACCGGTGGCAACGTCGCCAAGCTCGAAGGGCTGGAGGGAGGCTACTACGTCGAGCCGACAATCTTCAAGGGCAACAACTCGATGCGTTTCTTCCGCGAGGAAATCTTCGGCCCGGTCCTGGCCGTGACAACCTTCAAGACTCTGGACGAGGCGCTCGAGATTGCCAACGACACTATCTACGGTCTTGGCGCCGGCGTGTGGAGCCGCAACCAGAACAACGCCTACCGCGCTGCCCGCGGTATCCAGGCCGGCCGCGTGTGGGTGAATAACTACCACAGCTACCCTGCTCACGCAGCCTTCGGCGGTTACAAGCAGTCCGGTATCGGCCGCGAGAATCACTTGATGATGCTCGAGCACTACCAGGAGACCAAGTGCATGCTCGTCTCTTACGACGAGAACCCGACTGGCCTGTTCTAAAGAATCCATCCCCTTGGGGCTAGGCGATTTGTCGATTCCGATTCACGTCCGATGAAGGTGTCGACAATCGCCTCTGCCCCCTATAAAACGCCCTCCGCGCCTGGCAGGTTACGATGGTCGGCCTTAACCTGACGCACCAGGCGCTGGCGACTCCAAAGTTAGAGGCCTAACTCACGGCCGCCAGCTAGGCCTCTCTTTCTTTCTTCACTTGCCGGTACCACCTACGCATCCGATTAATCGCGGCACTGGCGGCCCATCCGCCGAGAAATAGTAGCGGGATGTAAAAGAACACAACATAGGCGACGACCAGGCCGTCCTGACCATCGGGCGGCGTGGTGAGAAATAGGAATGCCAGATCGCCAAGCGCGGCAATTCCTGCGCCGGTAGCTGCTGCGACAATGCTCCGCGCGCTGGTCATCCCCCGAGCCAACGACCCATCACCGGCGAAAACGGCTATTGCTCCGACCAGCATTACTGAGACCAGCATGGACACAATCCACGACGCAATTCCTTCGTCGTAGGCGAGGTTGGGCTCCGGCAAGATGAGCCCACCTAAAACGCTCCACGCGACCGCGGCGAAAAAGGACGCCAGCAAGGGGCAGGTTATATTGTCGAGCCTCATGCGTCCCAGGTTACGTGAGATGACCTCCAGAAAGACCAAATCCCCCTCCCCAGTGGAGAATCGAGTCACGCCCGCAAGAGCAAAAATCCCCCGACCATAGAGTGGGTTAAGTAGCAAAACTGACAACCCCGAAAAATTATGGGCTGCAAATGTGAAACTGTGTGAGTTTATGACACTTTCAGGGCATTTTTCGTGCCATTTTTGACATAAACGCAGTCAGTAACTCGCATCCACCCAACGCCATCAGCCATAAACGCAGTCAGTAACTCGCACTGGGGTAAGTGACGAAAGGTGCCCACCGGCGACGCACCGACCAGACACGCTTTTTCGACTTTCCTAGGGCTTGGATTATTTTCTGTCTGTTTTTTTGTCTTCTTTGCCTACTTAGACGAAAAACCAGGTCAGAGAAAAACTCTCTGACCTGGCACTTTGGCTCCTCCAGCTGGACTCGAACCAGCAACCCTTCGATTAACAGTCGAATGCTCTGCCATTGAGCTATGGAGGAATATCCACCGCACAGAACCGGCTAAACCGAACTTCGGCCATGCCGTTCCTTGCGACGGATAGATACTTTACCCAGACCCCTTGAAACTCACAAATCGCCAGGTCAAAGGTCAATTTATACCTTCTTTTCCCACACGTCATGACACCGTTGCGAGTTCTCAGAGCCACGCAATCCACGCAATCCACGCAACCTCACACAGCGCCCACAAAGCTCCTACCAGTACTGAAAACGCTTTCCATCATGCACTTTTCATACCGCGTTCATACGATGGGGCTTATGTCTGAACAAACCAACGGAACCGAAAACACCGAGCAAACCGCACGCGTTGTGCGCGGCGTTATCGCCCGCGAAAAAGGCGCACCTGTAGAACTTACTGATATCCACATCCCGTCCCCGGGCCCGAACGATGTCATTGTTGACATCCAGGCCTGCGGCGTCTGCCATACAGACCTGGCTTACCGCGACGGCGATATCACCGACGAGTACCCGTTCTTCCTCGGCCACGAGGCCGCAGGCGTGGTCTCCGAGATTGGCGAAGAGGTCACGCATGTTGCCGTCGGCGATTTCGTTGTCCTCAATTGGCGCGCCGTCTGTGGCGAGTGCCGCGCCTGCAAGCGCGGTGAGCCACAGTACTGCTTTAGCACTTTCAACGCCTCCAAGCCCATGACGCTCGCCGACGGCACCGTCCTCACCCCAGCACTGGGAATCGGCGCTTTTGCGGATGCCACCCTCGTCCACGAGGGCCAGTGCACCAAGGTCGATTCGGCAGCCGATCCGGCCGTTGCGGGCCTGCTGGGCTGCGGTGTCATGGCCGGCATCGGTGCGGCTATTAACACCGGCGAGGTCAAGCGCGGTGAATCGGTAGCCGTCATCGGCTGCGGTGGCGTTGGTACGGCCGCTATCGCCGGTGCCAAGCTGGCCGGCGCTAGCAAGATTATTGCCATCGACATCTCGGACGAGAAGTTGGATACCGCCCGCGAATTCGGCGCGACCGAGACCATTAACTCTGCGGAGCTGGCTAAGAGCGATAAGGGCACCGGGGAAGAGGATCCCGTCGTTAAGCGAGTGCGTGAGCTGACCGACGGTTTCGGTGCTGACGTCGTGATTGATGCGGTCGGCCGTCCGGAAACCTACAAGCAGGCGTTCTACGCCCGTGACCTGGCTGGACGCGTTGTTCTGGTCGGTGTTCCGGCGCCGACAATGGAGCTGGACATCCCGCTGGCGGATGTGTTTAGCCGCGGTGGTGCGTTGAAGTCGTCCTGGTACGGCGACTGCCTACCAGAGCGCGACTTCCCGATGCTGGTGGATCTGTCGTTGCAGAACCGCCTGCCATTAGAGGGCTTCGTGACGGAGCGCATTGGCATTGAGGATGTTGACGAGGCCTTCGAAACCATGAAGGCCGGTAAGGTACTGCGATCGGTGGTGACGCTGTGAACAAGGGTTTGAGGGTCGACCACGTTCTCACGTCGGGCACGTTCTCGCTCGATGGTGGCACGTGGGACGTAGACAACAACGTATGGGTGCTCGGCGATGACCGTGAGGTCATTGTCATCGATGCGGCGCATGAGGCGCAGCCGATTATTGACGCGGTGGATGGCCGCAAGGTAAAGGCGATTGTATGCACCCACGCGCACAACGACCACATCACTGTGGCCCCTGAACTGCAGGAGAAGCTCGACGCTCCCCTGCTCGTCCACCCGGGCGACCAGATGCTGTGGGAGCAGTCCTGGCCGGACCTGGCGCACGAGGACCTCGCGCACGGTCAGCGCCTGGAGATTGCAGGCACGGAGGTTGTCATTATTAACACTCCGGGCCACTCCCCTGGCTCGTGCTGTCTGTACGTACCGGAGGCCGCGGAGCTGTTCTCTGGTGACACGCTGTTTTCCGGCGGTCCGGGGGCGACCGGTCGGTCCTACTCGGATTTCGACACGATTATTAACTCCATCCGCGACAATCTGCTGACTCTGCCTGCGGAAACGACTGTCCGCACGGGTCATGGCGACCACACGACGATTGGCCGCGAGGCTCCGCACTTGGAAGAGTGGATTCGCCGCGGCTACTAGTCGCTAGCCACTAGCTACTCAAACACGACCTTGACCGCCTCTGCTTGCAGTTCGCGGCGGTACTGCTCCATCGCGAGCAGGTCCGCGAACAGCGAGTTGTAGGCGGTTTCGTCGTCTGAGGGGCGCATTCGTGAGAGCATCGCCTTCAGCTGTGCAATTTGGTCACCGACCCACACCTCCTGCAACCGCGCCAGAATCGCCTGCGCATACGGGCGCAGCGTCTCTGCATCGACGGCGATTTGCTCCACGCCCAGCTCAGTCACGAGATGCTTGACGACGTCCTCCCGCGCCTGATCCATAATTGCGGTCGCCCAACTATGTGGCTGTGTGGCCGCTTCCCCGCAGGCACCACCTGCAGCCATGATGGCATCGAATACCGCCCGGTAGGTCGGATGCCCAAAGGTCTCGGGTGCGAGCGCATCGAATACCGGACCGGTGGTGGCGGGCTCTTGAATTGCCAGCTTAAGGGCCTCACGCTGCGCATAGAGCACAGGGTCCCGCGGATTTGGATACGGCAGTGCCGGGTTGCGCCGGCGCCGCGCTTCCTCCGCCTCTTCGCGGGCACGGGCCTCTTCTTGGCGACGCTGGTAGGGAGTGCGCTTTTCACTCTGTGGCCGACTGGCCTCCTCGCGGACGCGCTGTACCAGCTCGGCCTCATCATTCCAGCCGATCCAGCCGGCCACTTCACGGGCATACTCATCGCGCAGCGCCGCGTCCTTGAGCTGAGCCAGAACAGGCACCACGCGGCGCAACCCGGAGACCCTGCCATTAGCGGTGGTCAGGTCATAGTCGGCCAGAAGTGTGCGGAGGACGAATTCGATCAATGGTCGTCGTGAAGCGACGAGGTCGCGCACTGCGGCCTCGCCCTTCTTCTGGCGCAAGTCGCACGGATCCATGCCGTCCGGCGCGACCGCGACGTAGGACTGGCCGGTGAAGTTCTGCTCGCCCTCGAAGGCGCGCATGGCGGCCTTCTGCCCTGCCTCGTCGCCGTCGAAGGTGTAGATGAGTTCGCCGCGGAAGAAGTTGTCATCGAGCATGAGACGGCGCAGCAGCTGGAGGTGCTCCTCGCCGAAAGCGGTACCACAGGACGCGACGGCCGTGGTCACACCCGAGGCGTGCATGGCCATGACGTCGGTGTAGCCCTCAACGATCACGGCCTGGTGGCCAGCAGCAATGTCCTTCTTGGCCAGATCCAGGCCGAAGAGCACCTTGGACTTCTTGTAAAGCATGGTCTCGGGCGTGTTCATGTACTTGCCCAGGTTGTCATCGTCGAAAAGCTTGCGGGCACCGAAGCCGATGACATCGCCGGACATATTGCGAATCGGCCACATGAGACGACGGTGGAAACGATCGATCGGCCCCATCCGCCCCATCTTGGAAAGACCTGCCTTGTCCAGCTCCTCGAAGCTAAAGCCCAGGCGCTGCAGGTGCTTGGTTAGAGTGTCCCAGCCGGCCGGCGAGTAGCCACAGCCGAACTGGGCCGCGTGCTCGGCGGTGAAGCCGCGGTTTTCCAGAAACTCGCGCGCGGGCGCTGCCGCTGGAGTGGAGAACTGTTCGCGGTAGAACTTCTGTGCCTCGCGGTTTGCGGCGATGAGACGCTGGCGAGTTCCCGGTTCCTCGCGACGGCCCGTGCCGCCGCCCTCATAGTTAATGTGGAAGCCAATTTTCTCCGCGCAGGCTTCGACAGCCTCCGGGAACGACAGGTGTTCCATCTCCATGAGGAAGCTGAATACATCACCGCCCTTGCCGGTGGAAAAGCAGTGGTAGTAGCCATGATTGGGGCGTACGTGGAACGACGGCGTGCGCTCGTCTTTAAAAGGCGAAAGCCCTTTCAGAGAATCCGCGCCAGCCGGTTTGAGGTTCACGTATTCTGCAACGATCTCCTCAATCGGAGTCCGTTCGCGGATTGCCGCGATATCGGAGTCCGGAATTCTTCCCCTAGCCATGAAAATAACCTTACCCAACCCGTCCAATCGACTCCGCCGTAGAGGTTTCGCTTGCCGACGAGCCGCCCGCGCCCAGCCCATAACGTGCCGGCGGCGACCGATATGGAAAGATACTAGCCATGGCTGAGTGGAAGAAGATTGCGAGCGGCGTCGGCGCTGCCGCCCTGGTGCTGGCTGGTAGTTACCTGGGACTCGATGGCGGAGATCAGAACGCATCGGGGTCGGAGGACTCACAGGGGTCGCAGAGTTCCGCCGCCTCTAGCGCGAAGTCGAATCCCAAGCCGGGTCCTAACTCGAGCAGCAACAAGTCGGGTGCAAAGGGTGCCACCTGCGCAGTAGATACCCTGCCGCAGGAGGCCGACGATGTTATCGACCGCATCCTGACCGACCAGGACCACATCTACTCGCAGCACGACGGCAAGCACTTCGGCAACTACGAGGGACGCCTGCCGAAGGAGCGCGGTGACTACTACCGCGAATACACCGTGACCACCCCGGGTAATTCCAGCCGCGGTGCACGCCGCATCGTTGTCGGCGGCGGTTCCGAAAACGATCCGGATGTCTGGTACTACACCGACGACCACTACGAGAGCTTCTGCGAGATTCCTGACGCGGAGGACTGAGCCAAAGTATCACTGCGGAATTAGCGCTACCCGATAAAACCGAGTTGATTTGCGCTCCGGGCAACAAGAACGATGCCAATTATTGCTGCCACCCACAAAACAGTGACCTTTGTTTCATATTCCAACCGGGGGATAACGCTCACTACCCGGCTGTAGACCTTATCTCCAAAGGCTGCGAAGAGCACTCCAACAATGACTGCGGGCAAAATCATCACTACACAGTAGAGCGCGAGGATAAGCAGTTGCACTGCGAAAGGCACTGCCATCGATTCAATAATTCCGATTGCCGCCAAGTACGGCAACATCGTACCGACCTCGACAACTGCTGCAGCTAAGGCTAAACCCACCATCGCTGGGAGACCGGCAGAACCTTTCTTAGTGTCCTCCGACCGAGATTCAATTACCTCTTCGACGGTCCGTTTCTTGGGATTCGGTGCCAGGATTCCGTAAGCAGCTAACAAAATACCCAACACCATCATCACCCAACTGAACCAAGTGTTGGATGCAATGCCCGAGACTGCGTCTAAAGCCTGACGCAGGCCGAAAAAGAGCGCGATGCCAACCGCAAAGTAGGACAAGACAATTGTCCCTAAATAAGTAACGTATTCGGCACCTCTCATCCTCCGCCAGACGATGAGCAGCACTACTGGAATCAGCAGGGTTCCAGCACTGAGACTGTCAAGAAGCGCAAGCCCCACAAGAACAAGATAGTCCATCTCCATCACTCCCTCGTACATTCGTATAGTAAACTATCATACAGTCGTACGGGAAGTGGCGCGAATGAAACCCCAAAGGAGTTTTAGGATATGAGCATGATGTCACCTCAAGAAAAAGCCATTTCCGATGCAGCAATCAAAGTGATTGTTAACCAGGGGTTCGACGTTGTCAGCGTTCGAAAAGTGGCTCAACAGGCGGGCGTAGCCCCTGGAACAGTGCAGTATTTTATGGGCACGAAAGACGAACTACTCAGCAGGGCACTTCTGCGCTCGGCAGCACGACAGCATGAAAGAGTCTCGTCGCTACGCTTTCAATCGAATACCTCGCCGCTAGAACAGCTCCACCGCTCCCTGCTCGAACTACTCCCCATCGGCCCAATACAGCGCGAAGACGCAGCACTGTGGGTTATCCTCGGTGCCGCTGCATCAACACGCAAAGTTCTGGCCCAGGAGTACCAGAACGAACTCAGTAGATTCCAGGACCATCTCATTTCAGCACTGTCCGCCGCAGACGTCCCTGGAGATATAGCTCAGACGGCCCGGCTCATCACAGCTATCGTAAATGGACTAGCCCTCGATTACATGCATGCGAAGCCCGACGCAGAGACTACGAAGGCGCTTTCCGATGACCTCAGTAGTAGCCTTCAGCGGATACTTCAAAAATAGTAATCGCTGACAGCACTACCCCCACGCCGCAGCCACACCAGCAATCTGGCGATCAAGCCGCTCTACACGCGATTCCGTCATCGACGCTAGCTGATCAACGATAACCCGCAGCCGCGCTTGGTCACTCTCCGCCCGGGAATAGAGCCACTGGAACATCGGATCAAGCGTCCCTGGAGCACCTTCCTGCAGATACTCGGCCACCCGGAAAAGACGATCGCGTTCACGCTCCTGACGGCGAATATGACGCGGAAGATCCATCACATACAGCACGGCGATGGTCTTCAGCATGGTGACCTCCGCCAGAATCGAGCTGGGCACGGCGAGGTCCGCGTCGTAACGCCCGAGCGGAAGCGTCGACCCGGAGGCAGCACGCGTACCCGCGACGGAAGCCGTGACGAAACGGCCGACCAGCTCCGAGGTCATCCGTTTCAGCGCGACCAGCGAGCGCAGCGAACCATCATAGGACGCCGCAGCTGATACCACCGGCAAGCTGGCAAGACGCCCGGCAGCCTCGACGAGCTCCGCTGGATCGCCACCAAATGCGGCAGCGCCCTTGTCAGCGAGCGCGGCCAGTTCCACCGTGTCCCACAGAACACCCAGGTCAACGCGGCCAGAGACGATGCCATCCTCGACATCGTGGACGGAATAGGCGACATCGTCAGACCAGTCCATAATCTGCGCCTCAAGACACTGCTTGCCGTGCGGAACGCCCTGGCGAATCCACTGCAGAATCGCAGCATCTTCCTGGTAAGCCCCGTACTTGTGGCGGAGCTGACCATCGGGACCGATCGGTGTCCACGGGTACTTACAAGCCGCATCGAGCGCCGCCCGAGTGAGATTGAGTCCGCAGGGCTCACCTGTACCATCGAGCGCCTTCGGCTCGAGGCGAGTGAGAATACGCAGCGTCTGCGCGTTGCCCTCAAACCCGCCGCACCCAGCGGCAATCTCGTTGAGGGCGCGCTCGCCGTTGTGGCCATACGGCGGATGCCCGATGTCATGGGTCAGGCCGGCCAGCTCTGCGAGATCCTCATCTGCACCCAACTCGCTGGCGATTCCGCGGGAAATCTGCGCGACCTCCAGCGAGTGAGTCAGGCGTGTGCGCGGAGTATCGCCCTCCCCTGGCCCTACAACCTGGGTTTTGTCAGCCAGCCTGCGCAGCGCTGCGGAGTGCAGGACGCGGGCGCGATCTCGTGCAAACGCCGCCCGGTGGGTTTCCAAGGACTGCACCCCGGGCAGCAATGACTGCTTCGGAGACTCCTCGACAATACGGGCGAGTTCAAAAGATGAATACGAAAATTTACCGGCCACGTGATTATTGTTACGTATCCTTGTAGATATGTCTGACAGGAATCGCGTGTTTCGCCCCCTTTACCTTGCTGCATCGGGTGCTTTCCTCGGCCTGAGCATGCCGCTAATTACTGCCGCGCTACCGGCACAGCCACCGGTTCACGCACCTGCTTCGCTGCTGGCACTCGCACCGTCAGCACCACTGTCGCACGCCGAGGCACCGACAGATGTGTCGGGCGAGGTGGCTGATCTCGCAGGTGTGCTGAGCGGCGGCGATGAAGCTCGTCTGAAGGAGCAGATTCAGCAACTCAAGACCGACAAGCGACTCCTGTTCTCGGTGTTTTATATCAAGAGCTTCGACGGCATTCAGGGCCAGCAGTGGGCACAGCAGGCCTGGGAACACCTCGGAGCTGCCGACAACCGCGGTGTCATCGTCGTCGCTGTGGAAGACCGAAACCTCGGCGCTTTCGTCGGAGACTCCTTCCCCCGCAACGCGGAGGCCATCAACAGGGCAGCTCAAGGGCAGTTGTTAGAGGATGACAACTGGGCAGCTGCGGGTGAAGCTGCCATCGCCGAGGCAGGCGGTGGCAGCGGCTCCGCCGGTGGGTGGGCGCTCGGTGCCGGCCTCGGTGGTGCCGCCGTTGTCGGTGGCGCCACCTGGGCCGTGGGCCGTCGCAATAAGAAGAAGCGCGATGAGGAGGAGATCGCTCGTGGCCGCAACATCGACCCCAGGGATGTCTCTTCGCTGGACTCGCTGAGCACCAGCTCGCTCGATGTTCTTGCGCACGATGAGATTGTCAGTACCGATGAGTCCATTCGCAAGGCCAACACCGAGCTCGACCTCGCTCGCGCTGAGTTCGGCACCGAACGCATCCGCAGCTTCGACAACGCACTGAAGCACTCTCAGTCCACGCTCGAGCGCGCGTTTGCACTTCGCCAACAGCTTGACGACGGCTCCGTGACCGACGAAATCGAGCGCCGCAGTGTCCTACTGGAGATTATCTCCACCTGTGGTGTTGCGGATGACCAGCTCGACGGCGAGGCCGCAAACTTCCAGAAACTCCGCCAGGAGTTAATGAATGCTGAAGCGACCATTTCAAAGCTCACTCAGCGAAGCGTCGAGCTGCGCTCACGTATGCCGCGTGCCGGCGAAATTCTCGACGGTCTGCGCGCACGTTACGAAGAGCAGATGCTCAGCTCTGTGACCGACAATATCGACATGGCCACGGAGCACCTGAATCAGGCTGACCAGTCAATGACTGAGGCCCGCCGCATCGCGGACCTACCCGCCGGTGAGCAAGGTGGTCTGATTGATGCACTGTCGGCCACCGACTTTGCGCTCACACAGGCAGAGAGTCTTCTGGAGGCCATTGAACACGCCGATAGCGATATTCACGCTGCAGTCGCGGGGCTGGCTTCCCTTATCGCCGAGGTCCGGGGTGAAATCGATGAGGCCTCGCACCTGATGCCGGCACCGCAAGGCGCCAACATCAACCGCGAGCGTCTCAATGCAGCCATCGAAGCAGGCCGCGAAGCACTCGGTGTGGCAGCCAATAAGTCCGAAGTGGATCCACTGAGTTCCTGGACCGCACTGACCGATGCCGATGAGCTGCTCGACGAAGCCCTCGACTCCGCTCGAGATAAGGCCGCGTCGTTCGCCCGCGCTACCGCTACTTTGCAGCACAGCATGCAGGATGCCGACAATCACATTCGCGCCGCGGCTGACTTAATTGCTACCCGCCGCCGTGTGGTTGGCGCTGAGGCTCGCACTCGCCTCGCAGAGGCGCAGCGTGCTTACGGCTCTGCTCAGGGCTTCGCCAACGACGATCCGCGAAAGGCTTTGGCCTACGCACGTCGTGCGCGCAAGCTCGCGGCTGAGGCCGCTGACTTGGCCCGCCGTGACATCCGCCGCTACCAGGATCAGCGCCGCGGTGGCGGCAGCAACGGTTCGATGGTCGCCGGCATGGTGCTAGGCAGCATGCTCAGCAACAACAGCGGCTTTGGTGGCAGTATCGGCGGATTCGGCGGTTTCGGCGGAGGTTCGAGCCGACCAGGCGGCTCCGGCAGCACAATGGGCTTCTAGATTCCCGCCTAGATTCGCATCTGGCGTGGTCCATCCACAGACCACGTCGCCAGAGCGGCGGCAATCAGCCAGTCTTCGAAACTCCCCCGGAAGTCTCCTTTCTGGGCATAGACACCAAATACCCCTCGGCCTAGGCTGTCCTCTCTGACGATTCGGGCGAGCTCATAGCCTGGCCGTTCGATGTCGAAGACCGTGCGAATTCCCCGTCCTTCTCTGTTTAGGACGAAAGAATCCCCCTCATCCGGATTCGTCATCACTAGCGCGTTCGTGCTAAAAAAGCGGGCTTTCACCTGCCAGCCACGCCCTTGTGGCGAGGTGATCCAGAAAGCACTAAAGACCCCGACCTGACAGCTCCAGCCGTCGGACAGGGTCTTTTTGTACTCGTCGTAAACGACGCCGTCTGCAATAGTTGCTACACGATCCACACCCAAATCATATAGGCAATCAGCAAGAGCAAGCAGACAGTGAGAATCCAGGTAGAGGAAACCATGCGGGACTCCAGCACTCGACGAGCACTGTAGACCAGGAAGATCTTCTCCTCTTCCGGCAGCGCACGGCCCTCATCGGTGTCGAACTGCACCTCTGCGTGGCGCACGCCACGGGACGCACCGGTAAACTGGCCCCACTTCTCGCCGGTCTTCGCATTCTCGATGACGTAGTTCGTCGATCCCTCGCACACCAGCTTGCCTTCAGGACGCTCCGGCCCAAAGGTCACTGAAAGCTGCTTGGCTCGCGAAATCTTGTCACGGTCAGCAGCAACGGTCGAGAACACGCGGCCGTCGGGAAGCGTGGCGGAAACACGGTGATTAGCAGAGGCGTCAATGACCCACTCCCCTTCCGGGGTGTTGAGGCGATCGCCCTGCTCATCACGGATGTACGTGCCGACTTCGGTGCTTTCCTTCAGAATCGGCCAGGTTTGCTCGGATTTTTCCCGAGAACCGTCGCCGAGACTATAGGATTCCCAAAAAACTTCTTCGGCCATTAGCAGCCCACCAGGCGAGCTGCGAGGTAGCCTTCCAGCTCGTCAATCTTGACGCGCTCCTGCTCCATGGTGTCGCGGTCACGGACGGTCACAGCGTTGTCCTCGAGAGTATCGAAGTCAACGGTGACACAGAACGGAGTACCGATCTCATCCTGGCGACGGTAACGACGGCCGATAGCACCGGAGGTGTCGTAATCGACGGCCCAGTACTGGCGCAGCTTGTCGGCGACAGCCTCAGCAGTCGGAGTCAGGGTGTCCTTCTTCGACAGCGGCAAAACAGCAACCTTAACCGGCGACAGACGCGGGTCCAGCTTCAGCACAGTACGGGTGTCGGTGCCGCCCTTTGCGTTCGGCACCTCTTCCTCGGTGTAGGCATCACACAGGAAGGCCATCAGGGCGCGGGTCAGACCGAAGGACGGCTCAATGACGTACGGAACGTACTTTTCGCCGGTGACCTGGTCGTGGTAACGCAGGTCTTCCTTGGAGTGCTCGATGTGGCAGCCGAGGTCGTAGTCCGTACGGTTGGCGACACCCATCAGCTCGCCCCACTCGTTGCCCTGGAAGTGGAAGCGGTACTCGAAGTCAATCGTGCGTGCAGAGTAGTGAGCGCGCTCGTCCTTCGGAACGTCGAACTGACGCATGTTCTCCGGGTTAACGCCCAGGTCAATGAACCAGTTCCAGCAGGCGTCGACCCACTCATCGAACTTCTCTTCCGCCTGGTCCGGTGCGACGAAGTACTCGATCTCCATCTGTTCGAACTCGCGGGTACGGAAGATGAAGTTACCCGGGGTGATCTCGTTGCGGAATGCCTTACCGGTCTGGCCGATACCGAACGGTGGCTTCAGGCGAGCCGTGGTCATAACGTTCTTGAAGTTGACGAAGATACCCTGAGCGGTCTCCGGGCGCATGTAGTGCAGGCCCTGCTCATTGTCGACCGGGCCGAGGAAGGTCTTCATCAGACCGGAGAACATCTGCGGCTCGGTCCAGTTGCCCGGCTGACCGGTCTCCGGGTCCGGAACGTCTGCCAAACCATTGGCCGGCGGGTGACCGTGCTTGGCCTCGTAGGCCTCCAGCAGGTGGTCAGCGCGGTAGCGCTTGTGGGTGTGCAGGGACTCCACCAGCGGGTCGGTGAAGGTAGCGACGTGGCCGGAAGCTTCCCAGACCTGGCGCGGCAGGATAATGGAGGAATCCAGGCCGACGACATCCTTACGGCCGGTGACGAAGGTCTTCCACCACTGGCGCTTGATGTTTTCCTTCAGCTCCACACCCAGGGGACCGTAATCCCATGCCGAGCGGGTACCGCCGTAAATTTCACCACACGGGTAAACGAACCCCCTGCGCTTACACAGGTTGGCGACGGTATCGACAACTGACTTAGGTGCCACGGTCTAGACCACTCCTTATAAATGGCTTCGCATCGCACACCACACGCCTTTTCCGGGCACACAATTCAGCCCGTTCCGTGCGGCGAACGACATAATGAAAAGCAAAATGTACTGACCCCAACAGGCCAGTTAAAAGTTCCCCTATACTCTAGCGCATCTTGTCCAACCGATACCGGGTAGTGTCGGTTACATGGCTGGCGAAGATATGCACGAAGTTAGTTCTGGCGAAAACCCACGTGGTACGGGCTCCCCCGCTAGCACCGGGGCACACGCCTCCGCGCGGCCGGCCGCAACCCGCATCGGCCAGCGCAGTACTCGCCAACGCCGCGCCGTCGTGTCGATTATGAGTGAGGCCCCTAATTTTCGCTCCGCTGCTGACATTCATAAGTCGCTGACGGAACGTGGGGACAAGGTCGGCTTGACGACGGTCTATCGGACGCTCCAGTCCCTTGCAGAAATGGACATTGTCGATGTTCTGCACAATGCCTCCGGAGAGGCTCTCTACCGGCTGTGCGGTGACCACCACCATCATCACCTGGTCTGCACCGATTGCGGCAGCACCGTTGAAGTCGCCGGCGGCCCTGTCGAGCAGTGGGCTCACAGCCTTGCGGAGGAGCACGGTTTTAATCTGACCGGGCACACTGCTGAGGTCTTCGGCCTGTGCAGGGACTGCCAGAAGAAGTAGCCCGGGCTCCCTCCCCCCCCCTAAAAAATATCGGCTCTAGGCCTTGCCGAACCTACGGTCGCGCTTGGCGTACTCCACCACTGCGGCGCGCATGTCATCCCGACCGAAATCCGGGAAAAGCTTGTCCTGATAGACCATCTCCGCATAGGCGGACTGCCAGATTAAGAAGTTGGACGTGCGCTGCTCGCCCGATGGACGCAGGAACAGATCAACATCCGGCATAGTCGGCTCATCCAGGAACTGTGCGAAAGACTTCTCGGTCAAGTCATATTCGCTGAGCTCCCCCGCTGCTGCCTGACGAGCAATCTCTCTAGCAGCATCAACAATTTCAGCGCGACCACCGTAGTTGACGCACATATACAGAGTTAGCGCGTCATTGTCCTTCGTCTGCTCCTCGGCAATCTCAAGTTCCTTAATAACCGAGCGCCACAGTCGCGGGCGACGCCCTGCCCAACGCACGCGAACGTTCTTCGAATCCAACTCATCACGACGTCGGCGCAGCACATCGCGATTAAAGCCCATAAGGAATCGGACCTCATCGACCGAACGGCGCCAATTCTCAGTGGAAAATGCGTAAGCCGACAGGTGCTTGACGCCCATCTCCAAACAAGCATCGACGCACTCCATCAGCACGGCCTCACCACGCTTGTGCCCCTCGGTGCGTTTGAGCCCACGCTGTTCGGCCCATCTACCATTGCCGTCCATCACGAGCGCGATGTGATTGGGCACGAATTGCTGCGGTACAGGAGGATTCAACACGCTTCCTATTGTGCCCCACCGCTACTGCTTACTGCCAAAAAGCATCCACATGTTCCAGCGCCGGCACCCGGCGGCCCAGGTAGTACTGCAGGTACTTCGCCGTTAGGGTACGCGCCGTCGCAATCCGCCCCTCAAAATCGCTTGACGACGTATCGATGCCCGCCCATTGCTCATGAGCAAGCTGCCACATCAGATGCAGAACCTCGGTCGGCGGAGTATCTGCACCCGGTGGCCTGCAGTTGGTGCACACTGCTCCGCCCAGTGCGGGAGAAAACGCGTGGTGAGGGCCGGCTTTGCCGCAGCCTGCGCATTCAAAGAGGCTTGGCTGCCAACCGGCCTGCGCCATTGCTCGCAGAATGTAGGAGGTCAGCAACAAATCGGGGCGATGGCGACCGGCCGCAACGTCGTCGAGCGATTGAGTGGTGAGATCCCACAATTCGGGAGCCGGCACTTGCTCCTCGCCGACAATGCGTTCGGCGACGTCCAGGACTGCACACGCACAGGTGTAGCGCGCATAGTCGTCGACAAGCGGTGCTGCCCACGTGCGCACGGTATCTGCGCCTGCGATAGTGGACAGTCCTCGGCGTGGGTAGATGTTGACATCCACGTCGACGAATGGTGAGAGGCGCGAGCCGAAGCGGCTCTTCGCGCGCCGCACGCCTTTGGCGACACCGCGGACTAAGCCGTGGTCGCGGGTGAAAAGGACGATGATGCGGTCGGCTTCGCCGAGGTCGTAGCGGCGTACGACCAGCGCACGGTCGCGATACGGCTCGACCAACTTTTTAGAATCCCAACTTGCCCAGCTGCTTCGGGTCCGACTGCCAGTCCTTCAATACCTTCACCCGCAGGTCAAGGTAAACATTCTGACCGAGCAGCGCAATGAGTTCCTTACGAGCCTTATGAATGGTGGTGCCCATGCGTCGACCGTCGCGCCCCATGAGGATGGACTTCTGCCCCGAACGCTCGACATAGATAACGGCGTGGACATCCAGGACGCCTTCGCGGTCCTGGTTTGGCAGCACCTCATCAATCTGGACTGCCACGGAATGCGGCAACTCATCGCGCAGACCGCCGAGGGCCGCCTCGCGGATGAGCTCTGCCATCCGGGTGTGCAGATCCTCATCGGTGATGTGCCCCTTCGGGTACAGGCGCGGTCCCTCCGGCAACTGGGAAGCCATGACATCAATCAGCGTGTTGATGTTCTCGCCGGACTTCGACGACAGTGGCACCAGCTCGGCATCCGGACCGAGCAACTCCTGCAGCTCGATCAGGCGCTCAATAATGGTGTCGCGCGAGACCTTATCCACCTTGGACACAATGCCCATGATGTTCTTGCAACCTTTGGAGACGTTCTCGTAAATCCAGCGGTCACCGGGGCCAATTTTCTCGTCGGCAGGCACGACCATCGCGACCAAGTCCACATCGGAGTAGGTCTCCTGAACCATGTCATTCAGGCGCTCACCGAGCAGCGTGCGTGGCTTGTGCAGACCTGGCGTATCCACGACAACAATCTGACAGTTCTCGCGGTGGACTACACCTCGGACTGGATGACGCGTGGTTTCCGGCTGGTTAGCGGTAATAGCGATCTTCTCGCCCACCAGGGAATTGGTCAGCGTCGACTTACCGGTATTCGGACGCCCCACGATAGAGACGAACCCAGAGCGAAAGCCCTCCGGCGCACTGTAATCATCAGCATCTCCGCCAAGTCCAGCATTGGCCAGCATGTCATCAAGATTGCCCATCAGTATCTTCTTCCTCGGAGTAAAACTCCGCAGTCGGCTCCACCACCACAGTGCGTACCCGCATACGACCACGACGGTCACGCGAGCCCTCGGCGGTAAACTTCAGTCCTGCATATTCTACGTACGAACCGGGCAGTGGCACACGTCCAAGCTCATATGCCAACAGACCGGAGACCGTATCCACCTCATCGGTGACCTCGTCATCGAAGACGAGTTGGCGCCCGTGGGCTTCGTCGTAAAGCTCTATGAGCTCGCCCAAGCTGAGGCGCGCCTGCACGCGGTAGGAGGCATCCCCCAGTGGTTCGATGGGGGCCTGCTCGGCCTCGTCGTATTCGTCGGCAATCTCACCGACAATCTCCTCGAGGATGTCCTCAATAGAGATAAGACCGGCGACCGATCCATATTCGTCGATGAGAATGGCGATGTGATTGCGGGTGCGCTGCATTTCATCGAGCAGGTCATCCAGTGGCTTGGAATCGGGCACAAAAACGCAGTCACGCATGACCTCGGAGACGCGAACACCGCGACCGCCATCAGTACGCGAGTACGTCTGCTGGACAATGTCCTTCAAGTAAATGACGCCGACGATGTCCTCAACGCTCTCGCCAATCACCGGCAGTCGCGAGTGACCCGACTTCACGCATAGGGCCACTGCCTGACCACAGTGCTTATCCGCCTCAATCCACACCATCTCTGGGCGCGGAACCATAACAACGCGTGCCGACGTTTCCGCGAGATCGAACACAGACTGAATCATGCGGCGCTCATCGTGCTCCACAATGCCGCGCTCCTGGGCGATATCGACCATCTCGCGCAACTCGACTTCAGTGGCGAACGGGCCATCGCGGAAGCCACCACCAGGGGTGATGATGTTGCCGAACCAAATCAGCAACTTTTCCAGTGGCCCCAACACCTTGGCCATAAAACTCAGAACGACCGCGGTGGCGAGGGAAATCGAGTACGGATTCTTCCGACCCATCGTGCGGGAAAACACCCCGAGGACCAGGAAGGTGAACAGAGCCAACAACACCACTGCAGCCACAATGGCCCAGCGCTCCGGCTCGAAAAGCTTAAGACAAACTGCCGCAAGCGTCACTGCACCGATTGACTCGCACAGCGTACGCAAAATCACCAGCACATTGACGTGCCGAGCGCGATTTTCTACGACCTTGAGAAGCGCATTAGCACCTGCGACCTCGTCACGCTGCAGCTCTGCCACGCGCGCACGGGAAATGCCTGCGACCGCAGTTTCGACTGTGTTAAGTCCGCCAGCGCAGATCATCGCCACAACGGCGACAATTATCAAAGTGATCATCGCTCGTTAGAACGCTCCGGGAACGCATTGGGGTTAATTGGTTTTTCGGAAAAGCTCACGCCACGACGATCGATGTCGTCGTACCAATCCGCCAACAGGCCATTCTGCAGGGAGAACATCTGGCGCTCTTCCTCCGCCGTGACATGGTCATAACCCAACAGGTGCAGTACGCCGTGCACGGTGAGCAGTACCAACTCGTGGCTCAGCGGATGGCCTGCACGCTCCGCCTGCCCCGCGGCAAACTCCGGGCACAACACAATGTCGCCCAGCATCGCAGGCCCTGGGCTAGCTGCATCTGGTCGGCCAGAGCCAGGAGTGAGCTCATCCATCGGGAAGCTCATCACATCAGTCGGCCCCGGCAGATCCAGCCAGCGCACATGGAGGTCTTCGATCGTCTTCAAGTCGACAATGTGAATGCTCAGCTCAGCTGCCGGATGCACGTCCAGGCGGCCCAGCGCATAACGGGCAACGTCGATAAGCGACTCTTCATTGACGCCCTGACCGGACTCGTTGAAAACTTCAATGCTCATGTAATTTCAGCGTCCTTTATCGCTTTGTGGCGGACTGTCGCTTTTGTGGGGACTCGGCGCCCTGTTCAATACCTTCGTTATAGGCATCGTAGTCATCGTAGGCCTCGACAATTGCGGTTACCAGCGGGTTGCGCACCACATCCGCAGCCGCCAGCGCCGGAAAAGCGATTCCCGGCACACTGCGCAGCACCTCACGGGCGACAGCTAGACCGGACTTCTGCCCTCGAGGCAGGTCGACCTGGCTGGCGTCACCGGTGATGACCATCTTCGAACCGAAGCCCAGGCGGGTGAGGAACATTTTCATCTGCGCCGGAGTAGTGTTCTGTGCTTCGTCGAGAATGATGAACGCATTGTTCAAGGTACGACCGCGCATGTACGCCAGCGGTGCGACCTCCACTACCCCAGTTTCCATCAGCTTTGGAATCAGCTCTGGCTCAAGCATTTCGCGCATCGCATCGTGCAATGGGCGCAGGTAGGGGTCAATCTTCTCGTGCAGAGTACCCGGCAGGAAGCCCAGGTTCTCACCCGCCTCCACTGCGGGGCGAGTCAGAATAATGCGTTCTACCTGCTTATTCTTCAGTGCAGCAACCGCCTTGGCCATGGCCAAGAAGGTCTTGCCCGTACCGGCTGGGCCGATACCGAAAACAACGTTATAGCGGTCGATGGCATCGACGTAGTTCTTTTGTCCCTCGGTCTTGGGACGCACGGTCTTGCCACGATGTGTCACGATGCCGCCACCGAGCACCTCGCTGGCGGACTTCTCCCCGCGATCCACAATGCCCACCGCGTGCCGCACCGACTCCGGGGAGAGCTCGTGCCCACGACGGGCCATTGCCTCTAGCTCCTTGAACGCGCGGACAGCCAACGAAACATCCGCCGGAGCACCCTTGATTGTCACAACTCCGCCGCGGACATGAATATCCGCTGCCAGCAGAGATTCCAGCAGACGTAGGTTCTGATCCGCATGACCGACCACAATCGGCGCGAGATTGTCATCGAGCTCGACGACGGCAGTGGTACGAGCAGTTACTGAATACTTTGTCATTATGCGTCTATCCTACTGACCAGGCGTGGGTGCGCCGCCCCAGCGCTTTGTCAACGGGCCCAGTGCGCAAAGAGCAGCAGCTCCCGCGAGGGCGCTGCGGAGAACTGTCGGGCCGAGTACTACCGAGCTAGCACCTGCGGCGCGGAAGGCCTCGAGTTCCCCAGGGCTGACTCCCCCTTCTGGGCCGACGATGAAAAGAACCTTGTCAGCGTTTGCTGCCTGCGCGGCGAAGTCCACGAACGGAGCTGTTTCCTCCTCGTGCAAAACTGCTGCCACACCACCTGCTGACGTGGTTTCCTGGATGAGTTGCTCAATATCAGCGGAGCTATGCAGGTCAGCGACCGGCGGAATCCATGCACGACGAGCCTGCTTGGCTGCCTCGCGCGCAGCCGACTGCCACTTGGCGCGGGCCTTAGTGACCTTCGCGGTACCCTGCCATCGGGCCACACAATTCACGGCCGCCCAGGGGATAATCTCATCGACCCCAGCCTCGGTCATCAAATCGACCGCAAGCTCAGCACGATCCGACTTCGGCAGTGCCTGCACCACAGTGACGTGCGGGCGCGGACGTGGACGTTCCTCGGCGGCAACTACGCGAACGTGGACCTCACGCGGATCTACGTGCATGAGCTGTGCCCGCACCACCTTGTCCGCACCATTGGCAAGAAGAATCTCCGCGCCCTCCTTCAGCCTGCGAACGCTGATGTGCTTTGCCTCCGACCCGAGGATTCGAATGATTTCTTCCGGGCGCGGCAGCTCGGTGAACTCACCGAGGAATACGGGCAAACTCATGTGTGCTTCACACTCACTGGAGGGGGCTTTGGGGATGGCGTGTTCTAACGGCGGCGGAATCGGGAGAAGAAACCGTTGCGCTCACTCGAGTCTGCCACCTTGGCATCATCATCGCGGTGCTCGCGTAGCTTCTCCAGCAGCTCGCGGGACTTGCGGTCCAGCTTCGTCGGCACCGTGACATCGACGTGTGCGACCACGTCGCCGTTGCCCTCGCCGCGCAGATGCGGCATGCCCTTACCCGACAGACGAATCTGCTCTGCCGGCTGGGTGCCCGAATCAACCTTGATGGTCATTGGTTCGCCGAGCAGGTCGTCGACCTCAAACTCGGTACCAAGTGCGGCATCAGCCATGGGCACCTGCACGTTAAAGTGCAGATCATCGCCCTCACGCTCGAATACAGGGTGCGGGTCCATGGCAACTTCCACGTAGAGGTCACCCGCCGGGCCACCGCCCGGACCGACCTCGCCCTGCCCTGCCATGCGAATACGCATGCCATCAGAGATACCTGCCGGAACGTTGACCGTCAGATCACGGCGAGCACGGACGCGGCCATCGCCACCGCAGTTGTTACACGGATCGGGGATGATCTCGCCGGTGCCCTCACAAGTCGGGCACGGCCGCGAGGTCATCACATTGCCCAGGAAAGAACGCTGGACCTGTTGAATCTCGCCAGTGCCATCACAGCTGGTACACATCTTCGGCTTGGACTTGGACTTCGAGCCGGTTCCCTCGCACTGCTCACACAGCACCGCGGTGTCCACCGTGATGGGCTTGCGGACACCGGTGAATGCCTCATCGAGGCCCAGAGAAATACGCAGCAGCGCATCTGCACCTGGCTGCACACGCGAGCGGCGCTGGCGGGTACCGCCGGCACCGCCGAAGAATGCCTCGAAGATATCGCCGACTCCGCCGCCGCCGAAACCGCCGAAGCCACCGCCTGGCATACCGCCCTGCGGATTGAGAGGATCTCCTCCCATATCCACAATCCGGCGCTTTTCAGGATCCAGCAGGACCTCGTTCGCTTCAGAGGCCTCACGGAACTTCTCCGCAGCTTCTTCATCACCCGGATTACGGTCTGGGTGGTACTTGAGCGCCAGCTTTCGGTACGCCTTCTTAATCTCAGCGTCCGTAGCGTCCTTCTCCACTCCGAGGATGCCGTAATAGTCGCGTGCCAACTTTAGCTACTTCCTTTCAATACCCGGCCAACGTACTGTGCAACAGCAGCAACCGAGGAAATTGTTCCCGGATAATCCATAAATGTGGGGCCAACTACTCCCATGCCACCCAAAATCTCGGTGCCGGTGCCATAGCCAGTTGAAACAACTGAAGTAGCGCGCAGCTCCTCGTCCTCGTTTTCCTCACCGATAGAAACGCGGACATGGTGTAAATCCTGCGCGGCCGACAGCAGTTTCAACACGATCACCTGTTCTTCGAGAGCCTCAAGAACCATGGGCAACGTAGAAGGTAAGCGACCGGCCATATTACCACGGGTCAAATTCGACGCCCCGGCCAGGATGAGCCTGTCATTCGGCCTCTCAATTAACGACTCCACCAGCACCGTCGAGCAGCGGATGATTACATCCCGCAAATCGCGCGGGGCGTTAGCCGCAAGATCGGAAATCGCAATCGACGCGTCGGCAAGTGTGTGCCCCGACATTGCACGGTTGAAATGCTCACGCAACAGCGGCACGAGATCGGGATCCATCGGTGCTGGCAGCTCGACATTGCGCTGCTCCACGCGCCCGGTGTCGGTGATGACTACCAGCAACAATCGCGCGTCGGCGAGCTGGACGACCTCGCAGTGTCGGACGCGGGAGACCTCCAGCGTCGGCACCTGCACTACTGCGACCTGGCGGGTTAGCTGGGCCAGCAGCTGCACACTGCGACGCAGAACGTCCTCCAAATCGACGCCGCCTTCGAGGAACTCGAGGATAGCTCGGCGCTCGGCCCGGGACAGCGGCTTAATCTGCGAAAGATTGTCCACAAAAAGGCGGTAGCCCTTCTCAGTCGGGATACGCCCGGACGATGCATGTTCCTGCTGGATATAACCTTCAGCCTCCAGCACCGCCATGTCATTTCTGATGGTCGCCGAGGACACACCCAGATTGTGGCGCTCCACCAGAGCCTTCGAGCCAACGGGCTCCTGGGAAGCTACGTAATCCGAGACAATTGCCCGAAGAACTTCCTGCCTGCGCTTATCCGTCTGAGATGACATGCGGATAGTTTAACTAAGGATGTCAACAATTATGGCGTCGGCCAGCAAACGACCGCGATTGGTCAGCTGAATCCGCTGGCCGCCATCGACGGAAACAAACTCCACCATGCCCGCTTCCGCTTGCCGACGTGCCTTGCCCAGCTCATCCTCACCGAGCAGATTGGCATCGATACCCTCGGCCAAGCGGAGGCCCAGCATAATCTTCTCAGTGTGCCGATCCTCGGCCGTTAGCCCTTCTGAATCCTTAATCGGCAATTCTCCGCCGGAAATGGTCGCCGCGTAGCGAGCCGGATGCTTGACGTTGTAAAACCTCGTGCCATCCAGGTGCGAATGTGCACCGGGGCCCGCACCCCACCAATTTCCATCGCGCCAGTAGAGCATATTGTGACGACATTGGCCGCCCGGTTTTGCCCAGTTGGACACCTCGTACCAGGAAAAACCGGCTTGACTCAGTGCGGCATCGATGCGCTCGTAGCGGTCGGCGAGATCGTCGTCGTCAGGCATCGGCAGCTCACCACGACGGACCTTACGCGCCATCGCGGTACCCGGCTCGACGATCAGTGAGTACGCCGAAACATGATCGACGTCCGTGGCCAGGACTGCCTCCAACGTCGTATCGAGGTTCGCCATCGACTCCCCTGGCGTGCCATAGATAACGTCGAGGTTGATGTGCTCAAAGCCGGCCGCGCGTGCCTCCGCCACTGCCGCCGCAGGACGCCCCGGCGTGTGCGTACGATCCAGAGTGGCCAGCACATGCGGCACAGCCGACTGCATGCCCAGACTCACCCGGGTAAACCCTGCCTCGGCCAAGCCTTCGAAAAACTCCGGGGAGGTCGACTCGGGATTCGACTCGGTGGTGACCTCGGCGTCGTCGGCAAGCCCAAAGCTGTTGCGCACACCGTCGAGCAGGCGACGAAGACCACTCGCCCCCAACATCGACGGCGTACCACCGCCGACGAATACGGTATCGGCGCCACGCGCTAGTTCGGGGTGCTTTACGACGGCCATCTCGAGCTCAGCCACGATGGCATCGAGGTAGTCTCCCTGCGTTGCGCCACTGCCCAGCTGACCTGGCGTGTACGTGTTGAAATCACAGTAGCCACAACGGGTGGCACAGAATGGGACGTGTAAGTAGACACCGAAGGAATCGGTGTGTGCGGAGGCTTCGCTCACGCATGCTCCTTGGCTCGACGTTGCTTGACGCGGCGGACAATTTCATCGATGCGGGCACGTTCCATCAGGAACTCCGGAGGCCTACGGCCGCGCAGCGCATTGGCAACTGCCGGATGAGTCTCGGGAACAGCAACACACCAAGCGGCGGCAGCGGACAGTGCACGGCGGCCAGACTGTGCGTAAAGCTGCGGAAGCACCACACTACCGAGCTTTTCCACGCCTCGGATGTTTTCGGCGGAAACCCAGTCGGCGAGTTCCTCCAGGTAAGAAGCCACGGCATCGGAGCGAGCAATCATTGCCTGCGTGACCGTAGGGACTGCAACCGGATGCTTCAAAGGAGCCGGAATGAGCGACAGTGACTGCACATCCGGCGACTTCGGTGCCGGATGCGGGTGTCGACGCGGTGTCGAAGCGGAGGAAAGAGTACCGATGCGCCCCGAGCGAATGCCGGAGGTAAACGCTTGGCGTAGACCATCAAGCTCACCAATCAGAGGGCGGCAGTCCTCAACGGCCTCGTCGACGATGTCAGCGAGCTCGAGGACACATTCGTCCACCAGCTCACGATCTACATCAGCAACCGCCTGAGCAAGGTGCTCGATGTGTTCGGCAACTTCGTCACCAATGTCGTAGAGCTCTTGGGTCACTTCGCGCAGGCGTAGCCGAGCATCGAAGTGGTTAATCATTGCCCGCCCTCCCACGACATCTTCGGCGCCGGTGACATCATTGCAGTCTTCCGCTTTCGAATATCGACGAACATTGACGAATGCCGACTTTCGAAAACTGAAAACTCCTTAAAAATTTCTAGCGCCCCTCACCTTAATGGGGTGAGGGGCGCTAGCGCGGTAACAACACGCTGCCGTTTTCTATCGGCAGCGGGTAGACCGTGAATTAACGCTGGTAGAGAGCCTCAATGTCACGCGAGTAGTTGTCCATGACAATGTTGCGCTTGACCTTCATGGTCGGGGTCAGCTCGCCGCTTTCCTCGGTGAAGTCACTGTCCAGAATATGGAACTTCTTAATGGCCTCTGCGTGAGAAACCAGCTCGTTAGCGGAGTTGACGGCGTCCTGAATCTCGGCGCGCAAAACTGCGCTGGAGGCAGCGAGTTCACGGATCGAGGTGTGCTCGGGGACGGAGTGCTCAATCTTCCACTTCTCCAGTGCCTCCTCATCGAGAGTGACCAACACGGAGACGAACGGACGACCATCGCCGATGACGACTGCCTGGGACACCAGCGGGTGCGCACGCATGCGGTCTTCCATCGGGCCCGGCGCGACATTCTTACCACCAGCGGTGACAATGAGGTCCTTCTTGCGGCCGGTGATCTTCAGGTGGCCTTCTTCGGTCAGCTCACCGAGGTCACCAGTCTTAAACCATTCGCCGTCGATGAAGGCTTCCTTGGTTGCCTCTTCGTTCTTCCAGTAGCGGTCGAACACAACCGGACCACGGAGCAGAACTTCGCCGTCATCAGCGATAGCGGCGGAGCAACCACCGACCGGACGACCAACGGTACCAATAATCTGCTCGCTCGGGTTGTTCACGGTGACGGCAGCCGTGGACTCAGTCAGACCGTAGCCTTCGTAGACAGGCACACCGAGACCACGGAAGAAGTGCCCGAGGTCAGAGGACAGAGCCGAACCACCGGAAATGGTGTACTGCACGGCCTCACCCATAGCTGCGCGAATTTTCGAGAACAGCAGGCGATCGTAGAGCTGGCGACGCAGCTTCAAGACACGCGACGGACCTGCCGGAGTATCCAGTGCCTTGGAGTACTCGATGGCGGTGGCCTCAGCACGCTCGAACATGGCCAGGCCGAATGCGCCCTTCTCCTTAGCGGAGGCGTAGGCGGAGTCACGAACCTTCTCGAACACGCGCGGCACACCGAGAATCATGTGCGGACGGGAACGCTGGAACTCCAGGGTGACGGTCTTGGTATCAGCCCAGTGAGACTGGGTAGCACCGGAAATCATCGAAGCCAGGGACACTGCGTGAGCCAACACGTGCGCCAACGGCAGGAAGGTCAGAATGCGGTTCCCCGGACGGGCAATCAGGCCAATCTCGTTGGTGAGGATGGCGCGGGCCTCCGCCAGCCAGTTGCTGTGCAGGAGCACGCAGCCCTTCGGACGACCAGTGGTACCGGAGGTGTAAATCACGGTTGCCAGGTCGTCGGCCTTGGTGTCCTTGATGCGGCGCTCGACCTCGTCGCCGTCAATGTCACGGCCTTCGTAGCTAATGGTGTCAGTAGCGGAAGCGTTAATCTCCAGTACACGACGCAGCTGAGACTCGCCCTCCGGGTTCTCGGTGCCCTTTTCGACCAGCAGAGGCTTCATGCGGTCGGTGTGCTCACGCGACTCGGTAAATGCGAAAACAGCACCGGAGTTTTCAATAATCCAACGAATCTGGCCAGACGAAGAAGAGCCGTAAATCGGGACAACAGCAGCGCCTGCCATCCAGATAGCGGTATTGATCAGGTTCCACTCGTAGCGAGTCTCACTGAGCAGCGCTACGCGGTCGCCCGGCTGAACACCGTTGGCAATTAGCCCCTTAGCGACGCCCTTTGCCTCGTCATAGAACTCCTGAGCAGTGACATTTACCCACTCAAAGTTCTTGGGGCGAGTGAAAAGCACCAGCTTCGGGCGCTTCTGCACCAGCTCCTGCAGCGAGGTAATAATCGTTTCGTCCTCGCCGATGACGTATTTCGCCTCGGTAGTATATTCACGCATCGAGTTACAAACCCCTACTTTCGGTAGTTCTGTCCGTCGTTGGTTTCGTTAGGAATCAACTTAGAACATCAAACCCTGCGCCGTTGTGATTTCAGTAAATATTTCGATAACGAAGTGATTTACCTTACTACTGGCAAAGTTTTTCTAAACTGGCATGATGGAAAGGGTGACACAGGCAGCTTCCAATCCTCCCCTTTCCTCTCCACTCGCCGACCTCGCTAAAGATGTCGGAGTTGGGGTTTCCTACTACTCCACCGAGGGCCAACTCGTGCACGTCTCTCGTGAGACAGTGCTAAAAACTCTCGCTGCTCTCGACATCGATCTGGGCCCAGATCCCAGCGATGCCGACATCAACGACGCCCGTCGTGAGTGGGCAGACACGCAGTGGTCTCGCCTTCTCCCGCCCGTGGTAGTTACCCGCCAGGGCATCTTCCACCGAGTTCTGGTTCACGTACCGCACGGCAGCAATGTCAGCGTGACTGTGAAACTGGAGGACGGCGCAGAATGGCCCTGCGCTCAGGTGCACCACTTGGTACCGCCACGCCAGGTCGGCGATGTGTTGATGGGTGAAGCCGCCTTCGCAATTCCAGAGGATCTGCCACTTGGTTGGCATCGCTTGCGCGCAGTCAACGATGACAACGTCGCTGAGTGCGATGTGGCCGTAACCCCCAACCGTCTCGCCACTGCCGACAAGTACGTGCAGAATCCTGCGCATGGTGTCATGGCACAGCTGTACTCGGTACGCTCCAGCCGCAGCTGGGGTATTGGCGATTTCGCTACCCTCGGCGACTTGGCACAGGTCAGTGCAGAGCACGCGGGCTCTGATTTCGTCCTCATCAATCCGTTGCACGCCGCAGAGCCACTGCCTCCGGTAGAAGACTCGCCGTACCTGCCCACCACGCGCCGCTATGTCAATCCGCTGTACGCGCGCCCAGAGCTTATCGACGAGTTCGGGTACCTGGACAAGGACGAGGCCGATGAAGCCCGTGCGCTAGCGAACTCTTTCCACCAGCTCAATCACAGCCCTGATGAGATTGACCGCAACCCCATCTACGCTGCAAAGCTCAAGGTATTGCGGGCAATTCACAAGATCCCCCTGTCCAGCGCACGCCAGGCGGAATTTGACCGTTGGCTGGAGGCCGAGGGCCGTGGCATATACGACTACGCGTCGTGGTGCACCGAGCGCGAGCTCGCGGATCGCGCTGCTGCCCGCGATGCTGCACGCGCTGCCACTTCCGATTCTGGTGCCGTAACCGAGAACGATATCGAGTTGGTTCCACCGTTGGGTAACCACGCCAGTGTCGAATCTCTGCGGGAGGAAATCTTCCAGTTCCACCTCTGGGTGCAGTGGATTCTCGATCAGCAGCTCGGCCAGGCACAAGAGGCAGCCCTGGATGCGGGTATGCGCATCGGCATCATGGCCGACCTTGCCGTCGGCGTGCACCCTGGCGGCGCGGATGCCGAGAACCTTGCGGATTGGCTCGCTCCTGCTATCTCTGTTGGCGCACCGCCAGACGGTTTTAACCAGCGCGGCCAAGACTGGTCGCAGCCGCCGTGGAACCCGCACAAGCTAGCCGAGGCCGGCTACCGCCCCTGGCGCGACATGCTGCGCACAATCCTTCGCCACGCAGGTGGCATTCGTGTTGACCACGTGCTGGGTATGTTCCGCCTCTGGGTCATGCCGCGGATGGAGTCCCCCGTCAATGGCACCTACCTGTACTTCGACCACGAGGCAATGGTCGGCATTCTCGCACTTGAGGCCGAGCTCGCTGGGGCCGTCGTCGTAGGCGAAGACCTGGGCACTTTCGAGCCGTGGGTGCAGGACTACCTGGCCTCGCGGGGCATCATGGGCACCTCGATCGTGTGGTTTGAATCCGAGGGCGACCAGCCGAAACCACCAAGCGCTTACCGCAGCCTGTGCCTGTCCTCCGTCACCACGCACGATCTGCCGCCGACGGCAGGCTACCTCGCAGGCGAGCACATCAAGCTACGGGAACGCCTGAGACTATTGCTTTCCGACGTCGCGGAGGAAGACCGCCGGGACTTCGAGTGGATTCGAAAGGTTTTGGGTGCGGCCAAGGAAGCCGGCTGCTTTGGTGACACGACTGCGGCGGACATGGATGTTCATTCCCTTACCCGCGATAATCTGCCACCAATTGACGCACTGGTCACGGGGCTGCACCGCTTCCTCGACCAGACGCCATCCGCGCTGAAGTGTGAGGCCTTGGTGGACATGGTCGGCGATCGTCGTACTCAGAACCAGCCGGGCACGAGCCACGACCAGTACCCGAACTGGTGCATTCCGCTAACCGATGCCGAGGGCAAGGCCGTGCTTGTCGAGGACCTGCCTCGCTTCCCCGGATTCAAGCGTTAATTGGTTCGTGAGCGACTAATCCCTCATTTTTGCTGTTCACCGATCTTTCAGGTTATATGCCCGGCACTAAAACCGAGGCTAAAACTGGAAATCGGTGACTGCACCAGCGATGAGGATGAGAAGAAGCAAAACGATTAGGGCAAGTAGGACCTTCGAGTGCCTCGACCGATGCATGCTAACTCAGCTCCCTACTGCGAAATATTTGCGAACTACCCAACTCTAGCCTGTTGGGCAAATTTCCTAATACTTTAAGACATACCTTAGGGCAGCGATAGCGACCCAACACTTAAAGGGGGCTTCTCCCAGCTCAATTCATCGGGTCTCTCGGTGAGCTATCCGCAAGGCCACTACCTCTTCGGCTAGCTCTCGCTGCCCGCTCCTCGACACTCCTGCGAACGCTCCCGCCGACGCACCGACCACTGCCACAGACGACCGCTGACAACATCGATTGCGCCAACGAGAACGAAAGCAAGAAACCCTCCGACTACCAGGAGAACCACGCATAGCACGCTGACCTGCGCAAGCAGTGGCAATTGGATAAGCCACTGCCCTACTCTGTCGAATGCTTCTGCCATGAGTGTCAACCTACCCTGCCGGTGACCGGAATAACCAGTGGGCGGCGGTCGCGGGGCTCGTCGTAAAGCGTGAAGCTAGGCATCAGTGCCCGACAGCCCGCGGCGTTCGAGGAGCGGCTGGATGTCCTTATCGCGACCTCGGAAGGCACGGTAGGCGGCCATGAAGTCGATGGCGCCACCACGGGAGAGAATCTCCTCGCGGAAGTGGCTGCCGCCGCTGATTGTGGCACCGCCGTTGTCGGTGAACCAACCGAAACCGTCCGCGTCGAGCACCTCTGCCCACAGGTAGGAGTAATAGCCCGCCGAGTAACCGCCGGCGAAGATGTGGTTGAAGTAGCGGGAGCGGTAACGCGGAGCCAGGTGGGGAACGTCGAGGCCGAGTTCAGCGAGTGCTTCCGCTTCGAAAGCGTCGACATCGGTGGCCTGAGCCGCTTCCTCCTCGGTGAGGCTGTGCCAGGCCAGATCGATGGCGCACGCGGCGAGGTACTCAACCGTGGCGAATCCCTCACCAGCGGTGCGGGCCTTCTTCACAGACTCGACTAGCTCGGCCGGGATCGGCTCACCGGTACGAACGTGGACGGCGTAATTGGCCAGAATGGATGGCTCAAGTGCCCAGTTCTCGTTAATCTGGGAGGGGAATTCCACGAAGTCGCGCGGGACGTTAGTGCCCGAGAAGGTCGGGTACGTGACGTCGGAAAGCAGACCGTGGAGGGCGTGCCCGAACTCGTGGAAAGCAGTGGTGACCTCGTCGAGCGTCAGTAGCACCGGGGTTCCCGGCTCGGTTTCGGCGATGTTCATCACGTTGACCACGACTGGCAGGCGCCCCAGCAGACGGGACTGGTCCCTAAACGAGCTCATCCATGCACCACCGCGCTTAGTCGGGCGCGAGAAGTAGTCCGTAATAATCAGGCCGATGGTCTCGCCTCCGCCCTGGCGTACCTCCCACACGGTCGTGCCCGGCGCGTATCCCTGCAGGTCCTCGCGCTTGACTACCTCGATGCCGTAGAGCTTGCGGGCAGCGTAGAACACGCCGTCTTCGATGACACGGTGCAGCTCGAAGTAGTTCTTGAGTTCCTCCGTGTCGACTGCGAATTCTTCCGCTTTACGACGGCGCTCCCAATACGGCCAGTCAGCGCCCGTGACCGTCTCACCGCCAGCCAGATCAGCGACCCGCTTGTACTCGCCTTCAGCATTGGCAATGGCAGCTGGCGCCAGGTCTGCAATGAGCTTCCGAGCAGCCTCTGCGGTGGTTGCCGTCTCCTTGGCAATGACGTAATCCGCATGCGTGTCGTAGCCGAGCAGCTTGGCACGGCGGGCACGCAGGCGCGCCATTTCCAGCACAATGCCGGAGTTGTCGAACGTGCCGGAGGCAGCACCCGCACGCCCCAGTGAGGCTTCATAGAGCTTGGCGCGAGTAGCCGGATTATCCAGGTCAGCCAGCTGTGCCGGAGTTGACGGTAGGTCCAGCGGAATCAGCCACGGCGCATCGGTGTCGGCCTTTTTCGCGTAGGCGGCGAAGGACGCAATGGCGTCGTCGGAAAGCCCGGCGAGTTCCTCGCGGTCGTAGATCTCCACGGCGCGCGCGACGGTGTCCTTCAGTAGGTTTTCACCGAAAGCCGTGGAGAGCTCAGAGAGACGGGAATTGATGCGGCTGAGCTCGGCTTTGTCCTCGTCGCTGAGGTCCGCACCGGCGCGCTGGAAGTCTTCGCGGACTTTCTTCAGCAGCAGCTTCGCCTCTTCCGGATTGGCGGCATCCTCAACGCTGTCGATGGCATTGATGCGCTGCCACAGGTCACTGCGCATGCGAATCTGATCCAGGTGTGCAGTGAGCTGCGGGGCAATCTCGGCTTCAATTTCCATGCGGACATCGGTGGCGTCCGTGCCGGCAACGTTGAAGAAATAAGCAGCGACGCGGTCCAGATCCTGGCCCGCCTTTTCCATTGCCTCGATGGTATTAACAAAGGTCGGCGCCTCCGACGACGTGGCGATGGCGTCGATCTCGCGTGCATGGCTGCGCATTGCTTCGCTAAAGGCCTCGCGGACGTGGCTGTCATCGATTGCCGCAAAATCTGGCAATTCGCAGAACAATTCTGACGGTGTCAACAGTGGATTTCGTGCATCATTGGTCATAGTGAATTCAACTGTAGCGTGCTCGAAAACGCGAGCGCGACTACCACAGGCTCCCCGCCCTTCTGGCAGGACCAACAGTGACGAGGAGGCGTTTTCCGCCATGACAGAGACGACTATTTCCGCTCCCTGCGGGCAACTGACCGGCCGGATTCACGATGGCGCAATACAAGTTTTCAATATCGATTACGCAGATGCTGCTCCGTTTGCCGCGTCGGCACCGGTGGCCGACGGCCCACAGTCAGGCACTCGGCGCTGTGAGCCCGAGCGCGAGTTAGTTCTCACCGTCACCGCACCGGCTGGGCCCGCGGACGCTTCCTACCCCGTATTGCTGTGGATTCACGGTGGTAGCTACGAGTTTGGGCACCCCTCCGAGCCCTGGACGGACGCGACGGCTTTTGCGCAGGCCGGCATCATCACCGTTTCGCTCGGATACCGCAAGGGACTGGAGGGATTCTGGCGCGACAGTCAAACAGAGACCTACCGGGCCATTGATGATCTGTATCTGGGGCTGCAGTGGGCCCGTCGGAACGCGCCTGCCTTCGGCGGCGATATCGACAACATCACTATCTCGGGGCAATCGGCGGGTGCGGCGCTGGCGCTCACCCTCGCGGCCGACGAACGCACGCGCGGTCAGATTCAGCGCACCATCGCCATGTCGCCGGCCTTCTCGCTGCTGTCGGGCTCGCGCCTCCGCCGCACGTTGGCCGGCATCGGCGTGGGACGTGTGCCGTCCACCGACGTCTTTTCGCGTGCCGACGAACGCAGGGTCGCTCGGGCCCAGAAATTGGTGTCGGCATCCTCGCCTTCGGATCCGGCAATTGGGCCTCGCTTCGACAGCTTTGCTCCCACACTGCCGACGATGGTGACCGCCACCAGCGAAGAGTTCTTCTCAGAACCGCCGGTTGTGGCGATGGACAAGTTGCCCATGCGAGAGTGGATGGCTCGGCGCTACGCCAAGGGGCATCGCGGCCACGGCGAATTTCCGGCCACCGCCTATGCCGAGCGTCCGATGGGGAATGTCATTTCTGACTCAGCGATTCGCTCATACGCTGTTAAAGTCGCCGAACGGTCCGTGGCGGCTGAGCTGGATGTGTGGGCGGCACAGTTCGAACCGGGAGAAGGGTTGGGCTATGCACCTGCTGGCCGCACCAGTGGTGCTCCGCACTGCATCGACATTGCACGCTTCTTCGGTATGAAAGAACCCAACCATCCATTCCACCAAGTGGCGGTCGAGTTCATCCGCGAAGGCACCTCACACATGCCCCGCTACAACGACGACCGCAAGGTGACTACCTTTACCGGCGCTGACGCCCAGGCAGTCGAGGGCATTGCCATCGATGCGTGGGCGGCTCCGCGCCAGCTCTTTGGTGCATAGGGAATAAGGCGGGTGAAGCTTGCGCTGGTTAGCGCTGTGCTGTTGCGCTCAACAACTGAGCCCAGCAACTTAAGCTGGCAAAGTCTGCATGTACCGATAAATCTCGACGCAGACCAAAATGGTGATCAGCGTGATAAGTACTGCTATGAGTTTCCTGCGATCCATAGCCACCGTTCTTACCGAAGCACCAGGCCAGACGCAAGCTTTACCGTCTGTGTTTAACTATCAACTATGGAGCCGCTTGATTTATTAGTCCCCGAGAATTCCGCGCTACAACCGGTCGACCCCGCGCTGGCTAAGGTGAAGCGAATCGCGCACGCCGCTCCCCTGCTAGTTATCACGATTGCAGCCGTCGTCGCCGCTGTGATGTGGACTCCGTGGATGTGGTTGGGCGTCCTCGCCTGCGTGCTCTACTTCGCATATATCTACTGGCTCATCGGTCGACGAGTTCGTGCCCACCGATACCTCGAAGAGGACAACGACTTCATCGTTGCGTCCGGACGTTGGTGGCGCTCGGTCACTGTTGTCCCTTACGGACGAATCCAGTTCATTGACATCGATGAAGGACCTCTCCTTCGACTATTCGGACTGGCAACGCTGAAGCTCAACACAGCATCGGCGAGCTCGGATGCAGCCGTCCACGGTTTGCCACGCGAAGAAGCGCTCGCCCTGCGCGCTCGTCTATCTCAGCGCGCCCACGACCGGATGGCGGGTCTTTAAATGAGGCATAGAGTTCATCCCCTATCTCCGCTGCTCAAAAGCTTCGCCACAATCGCTGCGGTGATTGCATTCGCAGTCGCGAATCAGTGGCAGTTGGCCGTTGCTGTCGTGACTCAGCTCTACGACTGGGCATGGCTCGGTCTCCTTGTCGGTACCGGTGCGGTCGCCATAATTATTGGTCTGATTGCATTTTTCTCGTGGCTATCCTGGCGGTATACGTTCTACGAACTCACCGACGATGAGGTTCGCTACGGCTCCGGATGGCTACTGCGTTCTCGACGCGCGGCACGGCTCGACCGCGTGCAGGCGGTGGATATCAACCAACCATTGTTGGCGCGCATTTTCGGGCTCGCCGAAATTGTCATTGAAACAGCCGGCGGCTCCGATTCGCACTTCACAATCAAATACCTCACTCCCCCGCAGTGCGAACAGTTCCGCGCCGACGTGTTGGGTGAGGTAGAAAAGCTGGACACCGAACTGGCACATTCGCTTTACGACGGCGACAGCCCCACCGCGCCCCTCGACTCCGGCGCCCACATGTCCTCCCGCATGTCCGACGCGAAGACCATCTTTGGCCCGGTCAATGTCGGACGGCTGATTGCATCCGTGGCCATTGGACCCGGTCTTTTCGTCGGCATAGCTCTTATCCTCCTCGCCGTTGTCTCTGCGCTGTTCACCGACTTCATCGTGGAAATCCTCAGCGGAGTAACCATCACTACTCTGATTGTGATTGGCAGTTTCGCGCTCGGCCTTTTCGGAGTACTAAATCAGTCGTGGGATTTCACGCTGAAGGTGTCGTCGGAAAGCAGGCGTCTGGCGATTACCGCCGGACTGTTGTCGACGCGCGCTCAGACCATTCCGATCGATCGCATTCATGGCTTTAAAGTGGTGCAACCGCTCTGGTGGCGTCCGTGGAGGTGGTCCCGTGCGGATGTCTCCGTGGCGGGCTATGGCCTGGACAGTGCACAGTCGAACAACACACTGGTGCCAGTGGCGCCGACACCGGAGACGGACACGATTGTCGATTACCTGATGACTGAGATTGCGGGACCGGCCTCTACCGATGACCTGCTGGGCTCCTGGCAGACTCCACGCACGGCATGGTGGCTCAGCCCAATTGACTGGAAATTTCAAAAGGTGCAGGCCACGAAGCGGGGGCTGTTAGTGACCAAGGGTCGGTTCTGGCATACGCGGTTCATGGTCCCCTGGCAGCGCATCCAGGGGCATACACTAACCATTTCTCCGCTGAAGAAAGCGGCGGGAGTGGCGAACGTGCGGATCGACATGGTGCCGGGAGCGGTCACTCCGGTGGCAACGGAGTTGAAGTTGGATGATGCGTACCAGCTCGCTGCGTTAATTCAGGAACACAAGGCTGTTTAGAATGCTGTTTAATGAGGTCTCCCAGGACGGCCATCTCGCACGGTCTTGTGGGATCTCGCAGGAAAACTCTCTCTGCAGGCTAGTGGCATAGTCATTACGCTGGGATGCATGACTATCGCCAAGGAAGATTACGAGTGGTACCGCAGCGCGGTGTTCTATGAGGTGCTCGTCCGGGCCTTCTTCGACTCCGACAACAACGGCTCCGGCGACCTCAAAGGGCTGACGGAGAAGCTCGATTATCTGCAATGGCTGGGCGTTGACTGCCTCTGGCTGCCGCCTTTCTACGACTCCCCGCTGCGCGACGGCGGTTACGATATCCGCGACTTCCGCGCCGTGCTCGACGAGTTTGGCACGGTCGAGGATTTTAAGGTGCTTCTCGACGAGGCCCATGCGCGCGGTATCCGCGTTATTACTGACCTGGTGATGAACCACACCTCCGATAGCCATGAGTGGTTCCAGCAGTCGCGCACTGACCCCGATGGCCCCTACGGCGATTTTTATGTCTGGACTGACGACCCGGACACCTACTCGGGCGCACGCATTATCTTCGTCGATACCGAGGACTCCAACTGGACCTATGACCCGGTGCGTGGCCAGTACTACTGGCACCGCTTCTTCTCCCACCAGCCGGATTTGAACTATGACAATCCGGCGGTGCAGGAAGCGATGCTCGATGTGCTGCGCTTCTGGTCCGATCTCGGCATCGATGGCTTCCGCCTCGACGCTGTGCCCTACCTCTTCGAGCGCGAAGGCACTAACTGCGAGAACCTGCCCGAGACCCACGCTTTTCTGAAGCGCTGCCGCAAGGTCATGGACGAGGAATACCCGGGTCGCGTCCTGCTGGCGGAGGCCAACCAGTGGCCCTCCGATGTGGTGGAATACTTCGGCGACCCGGAGGTCGGCGGCGACGAATGCCACATGGCTTTCCACTTCCCGCTCATGCCACGCATTTTCATGGCGGTGCGAAAGCAGTCCCGCTTCCCCATCTCGGAGATCCTGGAGTCTACGCCAGAGATTCCGTCTTCGGCTCAGTGGGGAATCTTCCTGCGCAACCACGATGAGCTGACGCTGGAAATGGTCACCGATGCCGAGCGCGACTACATGTACGCCGAGTATGCGCACGATCCGCGGATGAAGGCCAACATCGGCATTCGCCGTCGTCTAGCGCCACTGCTGCAAAATGACCGCACACAGCTCGAGCTTTTCAATGCCCTGCTACTCTCCCTGCCGGGTTCGCCGGTGCTCTACTACGGGGACGAAATTGGTATGGGCGACAACATTTGGCTCGGTGACCGCGATGGCGTGCGCACACCGATGCAGTGGTCACCCGACCGCAACGCCGGGTTCTCCAAGGCCGACCCCGGTCGGCTCTATCTGCCGACCATTCAGGATGCGACCTACGGTTACCAGGCGGTCAATGTCGAGAACCAAGCGAGCTACTCCAATTCGCTGTTGAATTGGGTGCGTCGACTGATTCAGGTCCGCAAGCGCTATGAGGCTTTTGGCCTCGGTGATTTCCGCGAGCTGAATAGCGATACCGCCTCTGTTCTGACCTATCTGCGCACATACGGCGACGAAGTGCTGCTGTGCGTCAACAACCTGTCCTCTTACCCCGCGGCCGTCTCACTGGATCTGTCCGAGTTCGCCGGTGCCACCCCGGTAGAGCTCACGGGTTCGGTTCCCTTCCCCACAATTGGCACCGATTCCTACCAGATCACGCTTCCTGGCCACGGTTTCTACTGGTTCGAAATCCAGCTTCCACCTGAGACAAACCTCGAATCGAGCGCCTCGATGTCGGCACCGACAATCCCGGTTGCGCAGGCGATATCGGACGCGCCGGTGACGTCATCACGCGAGCACTCAGGCACCGCCGCCGATGCCGCCGCCGATGCCGTCACAAACGCCGATAATAAAGAGTGATCTTTTAAGTCCCGAAAGGCGAACGAACTAAAATGACTATTCCCACCGCCGAATTCATTGCCGAAGAGCTGGCAGACACACTGGTCAAGATGCGCTTTTTCGCTGACAAGGTCTCTGACATCGACCACGTCGAGATCCTCGCGCTTGACCCCGTACTGCGCGACAATCCCGACAGTCCCGATGTCGATATCGCATTGGTGAGGGTGCACACCGCACATTCTGCACCGACCTATCAGCTGCCCATCGCTTGGGCGGAGGACGTCCCCGATGGCCACGAGCAGTCCCTGCTGGTTCGCGCGGAGGGCATCGTCGGCTACGACGCTCTGATTGATTCGGATGCCATCACAGCACTCGGCCAGAAGCTTTCCGACGAAGGCAAGCTCGGCCGCATGGAACTGCGACGTGTGCCGGGCTCTGAACAGCTCCGTCCGGAATCCGGCCGCCCCATGGGAGTCGAACAGTCGAATACCTCGGTCATTTTCGACGACCGCGTGATGTGCAAGTTCTTCCGTCGCCTCTACCCCGGCACTAATGCCGATGTGGAGCTGCTGGCCGCACTCGCCCAGGCAGATTGCAAGTTCGTCCCTGAGCTCTACTCCTGGGTAGAGACCACCATTGGCGAAGACGCCTACACCACCGCCATGCTGCAGGAATTCGCACCGAACTCGGTCGATGGCTGGGAGCTGGCTCTTGGCGCAGTGCGCGATGCCATCCGCGACAGTCAGACCCCGCTGGAAGATTTGGGCACCGACTTTACATCCGAAGCGCGTGCGCTCGGCGAAGCAGTGGCCTCGGTACACAGCAGCCTCGCTGCCGCTGTCGCGGTAAAGAAGCGTCTGACCGGTGCGGAGCTGGTAGCCCCACTGCGAGCTCGCCTGGACTTCGTCGCTGGTGTGGTGCCACAAATTGCTGAGGTCAAGGATAAGGCTCAGGCTATCTTCGATCGCGCAGAGGCTGCGGTTCCGGAAGGTGGCGCCGTCGTCCAGCGAATCCACGGTGATCTGCACTTGGGGCAGGTATTGCGCACGCCGAGCTCTTGGCGCTTGATTGACTTCGAGGGCGAGCCGTCGCGCCCGTGGGAGGAGCGTCGTCTGCCGGATCACCGCCTACGCGATATCGCCGGCATGATTCGCTCCTTCGATTACGCCGCTCACTACCCGCTGCTGACCGGACGTGAAGACACCGAGGCGGCTACCGAGCGTGTTGAGCAGTGGGCTCGCCGCAATATCGATGCCTTCTTGGAGGGTTATGGCGATGCCAGTGACCCGACGCTACTGGAGGCCTTTGTACTGGATAAGGCCATCTACGAGTGCCTTTACGAAGCGCAGAACCGCCCCAACTGGCTGCCGCTGCCGCTTGGTGCTGTGCACTCGCTGTTAGGATAGGGCTTTTGTCGCAGTAATTTCATAGCGGGAGTGATCCTCCCGCAAGATAGAGGTCTTTCGTGCGTCTGCTCAGCAGAATCCTGTCCACTACACGAGTGCTCTGGCCTTTCTATATCGGGGTCATCATCTGTTCGCTGGCCACCGCCGCCGCGTCGTTGATTAGCCCCTTCCTCATCCGCGATGCCACCGACGCCATCGTCGGCGCGGTGTCCAGCGGTGAAGCCTTGAGCCAGGCGGCGATGTCCGATACCACTCGCACGGTAATCTGGCTGGTCATCGGGCTGCTAATCGCAGATCTGACGCAAACCATCGTGCATAACATCGGTGGTTACCTGGGCGATATGATGACTGCACGCATGCGCGAGATTCTGTCGACCCGCTACTATGCAAAGCTGCTGTCGCTGCCGCAACGCTATTTCGACAGTCAGGTCACCGGCACAATTATCGCCCGCCTGGAACGCTCGATTAGCAATATCACGCAGTTCCTCCAGGCGTTTTCCAACAACTTCTTCCCGATGCTGTTGACCGTCGGCGCGGTACTGGGCATCACTGCCTGGCACTACTGGCCCCTGGCGGTGCTATTGATTATCGTTTTCCCGGTCTACACCCTGCTGACCGCGCTGACCTCGAAGCGCTGGCAGAAGATTGAAGCGAAAAAGAACGAACAAATCGATATCGCCGGTGGCCGTTTTGCCGAGGTCATCGGCCAAGTCAAGGTTGTCCGCTCCTTCACTGCGGAACTGCGCGAAATCGCTTTCTTTGGTTCCCGCTTCCGCCGCACCATCTCCCTGACCCGCGATCAGTCAACGTGGTGGCACCGCATGGATGCTCTTCGCGGGGGCATTTTGAATATCATCTTCGCAGGCATCTACCTGCTGCTTTTCCTGCGTACGCTGTCGGGAGAATTCTCCATCGGCACCATGGTCATGCTCATTCAGCTGATTAACATGGCGCGCCAACCAGTGACCATGATGAGCTTCCTGGTCGACGCTGCCCAGCGCGCAGTCGCCGGTTCGCGCGATTACTTCAAGGTCATGGAGCTTACTCCAGAGACCCGCACGCAGCCGGAGCTGCTCAGTGCAGCGACCGCGAATAACGGCGACTTCGACTCCGCGTCCGTTGGTTCCACCGCAGACGCAGAGTCCGTCGACAGCGCCCACCGTTCCTCCCTGGAACGCGCAGCCGAACAGGAGGCAATTGGCGCTCCCATTGTCGACTTCGACGCAGTGGATTTTGCCTACGAAGAGGACAAGACGGTGCTCTCCAATGTCAGCTTCCAGGCATATTCAGGCCAGAAAATCGCCCTGGTCGGCGAGTCCGGTGGCGGCAAGTCCACCATCGTCAACTTGCTGCTCGGCTTCTACGCCCCGACCGCAGGCCGCTTGAGCGTTCTGGGGTCGGATGTCTCCGAGGTTTCCGGTTCCACTCTGCGTGCTGGCTCTGCCGTCGTGTTCCAGGACTCGTCACTATTCTCCGGCACGATTCGGGAAAACATCGCCTACGGCAAACCCAACGCCACCGACGAAGAAATCATTGCCGCCGCGAAGAAGGCCAACGCCGACGACTTCATCCGCAGCTTCGCCGAAGGCTACGACACCACTATCGGCGAGCGAGGTCTGAAGCTCTCGGGTGGCCAGAAGCAGCGCATCGCCATCGCGCGCGCTATTTTGAAGGACGCTCCCCTGCTCATCCTGGACGAAGCCACTTCGGCGCTAGACACCAAGGCCGAACGCGAAGTTCAGCGAGGCTTGGACAAGCTGATGGAGGGACGCACAACGGTTATCATCGCCCACCGCCTGTCCACAATTTCCGATGTGGACACCATCGTGACGCTGCGTGACGGTCACGTCGACGAGGTCGGCGCACCCGCAGAATTGGCGCAGACTGACGGTATCTACGCCGAGTTGCTACGCCTGACGGCTTCGGCCTCGGCGGCGGATCGTCTGCGCCTGAAGAAATACGGCATCAAGGGGTAACGCGCCGTCGTCAAGCATGCAGGAAACGCTTGACGACGGGCACTCCTGCGCCCTTTTACGGACGGGGAACGATGTAGCGGCCAGCGCCCGGAACAATTTCGACGGTGACCGGCATCGGGAACATGAGGTCGCCGTCAGCGTAGGCGTTCATCTGGCGTGGCGGGCCGATGTACTCCACGTAAGCCTTCTTGGCGCGGTAGGTGCTGACCTCCCCGATTTTTTCAACGGTGCCGTCGAACACGGACTTGAAGGCCAGGGCGGCCTTGATGCGCCCGGCCTTGCCGATGACAGTGATATCCATCAGTCCGTCGGAGTGGTCTGCGGACGGGCAAATCTTCATACCACCGCCATAAGAACGGGTGTTACCGAAGGCGGCCAGCGTGATTGGATCTTCGAGAACCCGATTGTCATCGAGCGTGATGCGGAATGGCAGCGAGTGGAAAGCCAAGAACTCGCGGACGATGGCCAGGTTGTAGCGGTTACGGCCATGCGGCCAGGTCATCTGATTGACGCGGTCGGAGACAATCGAGTCGAAGCCGGCACACATGATAGTGCCGAACCAGCGCTGCTCCCCTGCCTCATTGGTGATGCGGCCGAGGTCAGTGGTCGTCCAGAAGCCATCGGCGATAACGTGAGCGGCATCGCGAGCATTGCCACGCGGCAGATTGTATTCGCGACCGTGGTCGTTTCCGGTGCCGGCCGGGATAATACCGAGGGGGATGCCGGTCTGTGCCTGCTCCTGCAGTGCGAGGTTAATCATGCCGTCGCCACCACAGACTGCCAGGGCATCAATTCGGCCGTCGGCGATGACCTCACGAATGAGCTTGCGGGCGTCGTCGGGGTTAGCACCTTGGAGAGCGATGACATCGATGCCGCGATCCGCGAACACCCGGCTCGCCCGGGCGGACGCAATCTGCGAGGCGCCATGACCCGCGTGGGGGTTAGTGACCAGAGCAAGGGTTCGAATCTCAGTTGTTCCCAGCGGGTAGTTGAGATCCTTGTCGTTAGCGTTCATCGAAGAAATACCTACTTTTACGTGGGCTTTTGACCGGTCAATACTGGCCTTTATGGGAGTGCGTTAATGCATCTAACTAAAGCTTACCAAGATTGATTGACATTTTTTGAGAAAACGTAACGTAATTCCGCTATAATAAAAGATGTAAAGATGTGCTTCCGCGCAAGTTACATATAATTCCGCAGTTCAGACTCGCAGCACCGATGCCCAAGGAGAAGCTCAGGATGTCTAACAAGCTCACGATTCCGTACCGCATGCGCTGGTGGGGCTGGGGTGTTGACGGCAACGACAAGCCAATCACCACGGCCAGCGAGAAGCTACTGCAGCGCGAAATCGGTATGTCGTTGGACGCAAACAACCCGCCGCGCAACATCGCCGACGTCACCATCCCCAATAGTCGCCTCAGCGCCGAGGATATCGAAGCCCTGGGCGCTGTTGTCGGCGCGGATGCCGTCGCCACCGACCACGACACCCGCGTCAAGCACGCGGTCGGACGCTCCTACCCCGACCTGGTTCGCCTTCGCGCAGCCAAGCTCGATGTCGCCCCAGATGCTGTAGTGCTACCGAAAACTGAAAAGCACATCGAAGACCTGTTCAAGGTATGCGCTGAGCGCAAGATTGCAGTCGTCCCCTTCGGTGGTGGCACCTCGGTCGTCGGCGGCGTGGAGGCTGTTGACGGAGGCATGGGTAAGGCCATCGCAGTGTCCATGACCGCCTTTAACAAGATCATCGACATCGACAAAGTCGCTGGCACTGTCACCGCCCAGACCGGCGTTTTCGGCCCCGACCTAGAAAAGGAGCTGTCCAAGGCCGGCTTCACCGCTGGTCACTTCCCGCAGTCCTTCGAGTACTCCACTGTCGGCGGTTGGGTTTCCTGCCGCTCGGCAGGCCAAGAATCCTCTGGTTACGGTCGTATCGACCGCAACGTGATTGGCATGCGCGTCGTCACGCCAGCCGGCACCATGGAATTCCGCGACATGCCGTCGTCGGCATCCGGCCCGAACCCGCGTGAGCTTTTCCTGGGTTCGGAGGGCACCCTGGGCATCATCACGCATGTGACGATTGCCCTGAATCAGCGTCCACAAAAGGAGATGCTCTTCGACACCTACTTCTTCAACTCCTTTGAGGAAGCCGCCGAGGAGCTGCGCAAACTGGAGCAGAGCGGCAATATCCCGCACCTAGCACGCATCTCCGACGAGAAGGAGACGCTGTTCGGCCTCACTCAGCTGGGCTCCGCCAGCATGTCCGAGAAGGTCACAAAGTACCTGAAGCTGCGTGGCATCGACACCCCGTGCATGGTGATTTTTGGCTTTGCGCAGACGGATCCGGTCGGCGCCCGCGTCACCCGTGAGCGCCTGGCCGCTCGCCTGCTGGCCAAGAAGTGCGTCCGCATGGGCTCCATCCCGGGCATGGCTTGGGTTAACCACCGCTTCTCCTCGCCGTACCTGCGCGATGTCATGATGACTCGCCGCGTCGGCGTCGACACCCTGGAAACCGCCACCACCTGGGATAACGCCGCTACACTGCGCCGCGAAATCGCCTCCGCAATGGAAGCCGCTGGCGAGAAGCACGGCACCCCGGTGTACGTCTTCTGCCACATCTCGCACATGTACGAATCCGGCTGCTCGCTGTACTTCACGTACTTCTTCCGCGAGACCGAGGGCGAGATCCTCCAGCAGTGGATGGACATCAAGACCGCGGCGTCGGAGGCCATGATGAACTTTGGCGGCACCATCACGCACCACCATGGCATTGGCCAGGATCACAGCCCGCAGTACTACGAGGAGAACACCGAGTTGTTCGCCAAGGTCATGCGTGCAATTAAGGACGAACTCGACCCTGCTGGCATCCTCAACCCGGGCAAGTTGGCTACCGGTCCGCACTCCTTGGAAGAGCGTTACGACGGCAACATGATTTAACCCTGTTGCCGCCAGCCTCCGCTAGCGAGCTAGACTGACCAGTTCGCTGGCGTAGATTGCCGGTGACGTTGGGCCGTCATAAATAAACAGTGAAACGTAATCGTCAAGGGTAAAAGATTCAAGTGCTGCGGTCATTGTCGCTGTCGCTTCTTCCTGGGATTCCAAGCGAAGATGCCCGGATAGTGGGATGGTCGGCTCAATCGGTGCGATTTCGTCCGTGCGACCGCAAACAGCGTGGCGTTTTAAATACCTAAGCGTGCTTTTCTAGTTACGACCTGTCTGGGGTGGCACGGACTGGAGACAGCAGCAACACATCTGCAGCGATGGTGCAATAGCAGCGAAAGCTCGGTTCATGGACTCAGAGCGGTTGGACGCTGGGTGCATAGCCATCGAGGTGTCTCCTTCCTTGTAATCCCGGGAAATGATTCGCAACTAAGAAAGATTTCTTGAATCAATATCCGTGCCGGTCGTTGATAATGAACAACTTAGTCTATTTCTAAGCGCCTTGCAATGGGGTACGCCCGAAATAGTTCACACTCACTACGCACTCCACAACTTCATCACTTACGCCAGATAGTTTCATCACTATTACCGTCTTCGGGAAAGTCGAGGAAGAAAGACTATGACTGCCACGCACGCTCCTCAGCGCGATCGCTCAGCTGCGGTTTTGAACAAGGCTCGTCGGCAAGCGGACTTGAATCGTCTACGCGAAGAGACCGTTAAGGGCGACATCCCAGATCTGCTGGTCATCGGCGCCGGTATTACTGGTGTCGGCATCGCTTTAGATGCGGCGTCGAGGGGTTTGACGACCGTTCTCGTCGAATCGAAGGACCTAGCTTTCGGCACCTCTCGTTGGTCATCGAAGCTCGCCCACGGGGGCTTGCGCTACCTTGCCAGCGGCAATGTCGGTATCGCTCGCCGCTCAGCTATTGAACGTGGTGCGCTGCTCGACGTCACCGCTCCGCACCTAGTGCGTAACCTGCCGCAGGTTGTACCGGTGATGGATAACTTTGCACCGTTGACCAGGGTTTTGCCGCGTTTAGGCTTTTTGGCCGGTGACTTTCTGCGCATTATCGCTGGTACCTCCGCCACTACCCTGCCATTGTCCCGCACTGTCAGTTCCCGCCGAGTCAGCCAGCTTTCGCCGACCGTCCGTAAGCGCGACGTGAAATTCGGCTACGTCAACTACGACGGTCAGCTGCGTGACGACGCACGCTTGGTCACCGCTATCGCTCGAACCGCCGCTAGCTACGGTGCAACTATCTTGACCCGGGTCCGCTGCGAGACTGCCTCTGGAACGAGCGCCACACTAAGCGACGAGCTCACTGGCGATTCCTTCGAGCTGCCGGCTCACGCTGTGGTCAATGCCACTGGTGTGTGGGCCGCAAACCTAGCGACGAACATCAAGATTCGCCCATCTCGCGGCACGCATCTGGTTCTTGACGCCGCGAAGCTAGGCAACCCTACCGGCTCTCTCACGGTACCGGTTCCTGGTCACACCAACCGTTTCTGTTTTGTCCTTCCCGCAGAGCACAACCGCGTCTACATTGGCCTGACCGATGAGGATGCACCGGGCCCGATTCCGGACGAGCCGGAAGTGCCGGAGGATGACATCGTTTTTCTGCTCGATGTCATCAACCAGGCACTCGAGGTTCCGCTCACTCGTGACGATGTCATCGGTGCTTTCGCCGGCCTGCGTCCGCTCATCGACGCCGGCGAGGCACACACCGCTGACCTCTCCCGCGAGCACGCCTTGTTGGAGGCCCCGAACGGCCTGATTTCCATTACTGGGGGCAAGCTCACCGAGTACCGTCTAATGGCGGAGCAAACCGTGGACAAGGTTGCGGAAAAGCTCGGTGTTTCGCTTGCTCCGTGCTCCACCCGCACCATCCCTGTGCTGGGCTCCGAGCCAGAGGAGCTCGACCGCGCTCGCACCGCCGCCGCTGCCGGCCGTATCCCGATGCCGCTGTTTAACCGCTACGGTGCCGAATCCTTCGAGGTCATCGAATCCTGTCCGCTCGACCGACCGCTCGACCCGGTAGCGGAGGGTCTCGATGTCACCCGCGCCGAGTTCGCCTGGCATGTGACGCACGAGGGAGCTCTCAGCGTCGACGATATTCTCGATCGCCGCACACGTCTGGGGCTGGTCAAGGCTGATCGCGAAGCTGCCCTGCCAGCTGCTCAGGAGGCACTGGGGCTGGCCTAGCGCTGGCCATTGCCGCGGCTGCTTCTGATGCGGCCGTAGCTACTGGTTAAAGCAGGGGTCTTCGGACTTCCCGCTTTTTCTGTATACACGGAAACTATGAGTGTAAATAACGCTGTCACTTTCCCCTCCCTCGATGAACTCCGCTCCCGCAGGACAGTCAAATGGACCGCATATTCACCGGACGTGCTGCCACTGTGGATCGCCGAATCCGATGCCACAACCTGCCCTGCCGTCAGTGCCGCAATCGACGAGGCGTGTCAGCGCGAACAATTCGGATACCTCTCGCAGGACATCACCGCGCTTACGACCGCAACCGCGGACTTTTCTGCACAACGCTACGGATGGCGCCCGAACCCCGACAATATCTTTGCCGTCGCTGACGTCGTCCGCGGTGTCACACTCGCGGTTGAACGCTTCACCCGCCCCGATTCCGCAATTGTCGTCCCCACTCCCGCCTACATGCCGTTTTTCCAGGTAGGTCCCGCGCTGGGACGCGAGACAGTGTGCATTCCCACGCTTGCCGACGGCCCGGATCTCGGCGCCCTCGAACGCGCCTTCGCCGACGGTGCCGGTTGCCTGATCTTGTGTAACCCGAATAATCCTCTCGGCTTTACCTACTCCCCCGAAAAACTGCGTGAGATTACCGATTTAGCCGCTCGCTTTGGTGCGCGCGTTATCTCAGACGAGATTCACGGCCCAGTTGTTCTAGATGGCACTCACACTCCAACCGCGTCGGTGTCGGATACCGCGGCGGCCGTGACTATCACGGTGACTGCTACCTCGAAGGGCTGGAATACCGCCGGCCTCAAGTGTGCGCAAATCATCTTTAACGACGAAGATGCCAAAACCTGGCTGGAGCTGCCCTTCATTGTTCGCGAAGGCGCTTCTATTCTTGGTGTCGTCGCGGCCACCGCCGCCTACCGCGATGGCGTGCCCTGGCTGGACAATTTTGTCGATGTCCTGCGCACCAACCGTGAGACTCTGCGAACACGTTTGTCCACTATTGCGCCGCAGGCTCGCTTTACCCCACCGCAAGCATCATTTTTGGCGTGGTTGGACTTGGGTGACGTGCCTGGTGTTGCCAGTGAGGACCCAGCTGCGTGGCTGGTTGAAAACGCCAAAATAGCACTCAACCCCGGCTTCGCATTCGGCGAAGGCGGGGCTGGGCATGTGCGGCTTAACTTTGCGACCTCCCCGGAAATCCTCGGTGAGGCCCTGGACCGTCTTGACGCGGCCCTGCGCTTGTAGTTGACGTTTTAGTTGGTGACAGTGACGCTGCCGTCGGCGTTGACAACAACGTTGGCGGCCAGAGCGCGAGCCAGGTTCATGCGAACGTGCTGGCCCTCACCGTCAGTGCGATCGAGCGGGTAGCCGGATGGGATTGCGGTCTGAGCGAGGACGGAGCTGCGCTGTTCCTCAGTCAGCTGCGGGAAGCGGGTCTCCAGCAAACCTGCGTACCGCTTCGGAACAACAACTGGCTCGTTAGCCGGGCCAACCTGCTTGAAGTCGTAGGTCATGCGTTCGGTGTACTGCTGAACGGCAGCTGCGGTGCTCATGTACGGAGTGTCCTTGGCAACGCAGTTGGCGATGGTGTCGCCACAGCGGTACTCGAGCTCCGTACGCAGCTCATCCATGGCTTCTTCGATGAGTGGGCGGAACTCTGGGTCTGCCCAACGATCAGCTGCGGCCTGGTTGCCCATCATGCGGCCGCCCATAACGTCCAGCGGGTAGTGGACGCCCATGACAAGGCGAGAATGACCAGCCTCGGACGCACGCGCCTGAATCTGCGGTGCAACCTCCGGCAGCATCATGGCCAGCATGGTTGAAGTCCATGCAGCCTTGTTGGTGTGGCCCGACGGGTAGGACGGGGTGGTCGAGTACGGGTCGTCCTGACCTTCGCGGTAGTAGCGCTCGATGCGCTCCGGCGCCACCACAAACGGGCGATCGTAGCCGTAGACGTACTTCTCGAAGAAGGTCGAGCTGACCAGACCGCCGCCGCGAGCAAGGTTGCCGGACAGCAGGGCCTTTACCTTCGGCAGGCGATCCTCGTCGTAGGCATCACGGAAGTGCTGGCCCAGGTTTGCACCGAAAGCAGTGGAAATATTGGCCAGTGGGTCCAGGTAGTCGTCATCAAGAGCGAGTTCCTGTGCCTGCGGGTCATTCTTGGCAGCGTTGTTAATGCGGACGACCGTTTCGAGGTTCTGGTCCATAACCTCTGGGTGGTTCTTCTCCAGCTCCACGAAAGGATGCACAACGTAGAAGTAGAACCAGTTATCGGTGGCGGCATCCGACGGGTACGCACGTGCAATCTGGTCCGGGCGGTACGAGGTTGGCTTCGGCGCATTCGGGTCGGTGTTTTCACCGGAAGATGACGGCAGCGAGATGGAATCCGGGACCTCGAAGCCACCGCCGGGGAGCTTGATTCCCTCTGGAGCTGCCACATTAGCTGGAAGATCAGAAACAGAGTCCAGGCGGTTGCCGAGCTCGGCCAACGGGTTGACCGGAGCTGCCACGGCCGTTGCCGGTGTAAGCCCCATTACAACTGCCATTGCTGCGGTAGCAGCGCCGACGCGAGTACGTGTTGCAGTGCGCTTGTGCGGCTTCAAAGAAGACACTGAAGCATTCCTTTCCAGATTGCTGCGTGGGAGGCACCAGTTGTGAAGTGCTCTATAAGCCAAGGTCTGACAAAATCTTCACTTATGTTAAGCGCACTGTGAGGTTTCGGCGCGTTGAAAAGAAACAAGTTTTCAAAATGCTAGGGCCAATCGTGGGAACTTTCCCCCTTAGACTCCGGGTTTTCACTGATAAATGCATAAAAGAAACCGGTTGGCGGGAGAAACGCCCGTCAACCGGTAAGAACTCAATACTCGCCCCAAACGGGGCTAAAAGCGTGGACTACTTGGAGTAGTCGTAGAAGCCACGGCCGGACTTGCGGCCGAAGTGACCCGCCTCAACCATGCGCTTGAGCAGTGGAGGTGCCGCGTAAGTCGGCTCCTTGTACTCATCGAACATGGCATCGGCAATGAACTTGATGGTGTCCAGACCAACCATGTCGGCCAGAGTCAGCGGACCCATCGGGTGCGCACAGCCATTGACCATTCCGGCATCGATGTCTTCTGCAGTAGCAATGCCGTCCTGCAGCATGCGAATAGCGCCGAGGATGTACGGAACCAGCAGGGCGTTAACAATGAAGCCCGAGCGATCCTTAGCGCGAATGACGGTCTTGCCCAGCGCCTCGGAAGCGTACTCGTACGCACGCTCCGACTGAACATCACCGGTCGTCAGAGTAACGACATGCTCTACCAGAGGCAGAACCGGAACCGGGTTGAAGAAGTGCAGACCCATGACGCGCTCCGGGCGCTTGGTAGCTGCAGCAATGGACTGAATCGGCAGCGAGGAGGTGTTGGAAGCCAGGATGGCATCTTCCGACTCAACAATTTCATCGAGCTGCGAGAATACGCTGGCCTTTACTTCTGGGTTCTCCACGATGGCCTCGATGACCAGCTCACGGTCAGCGAAGTCTTCCAGCTTGGTGGTGAAGCTAATACGCCCCAGAATCTCATCACGTGCAGACTGCTCTAGCTTGCCACGGGAAACGGCCTTATCCAGCGACTTTTCAATACGGGCGCGGCCGGACTCAAGGAACTCCTCCTTGGCCTCCCAGACCTTGACATCGCTACCGGCCTTCGCACAGACCTCAATAATTCCGGAGCCCATCTGACCGGCGCCGACGATACCTACTCGCGAGATACTATTTGCCATTGGCGTGTTTTCCTACCTTCTACTCTGGGTTATTAGCCAGCATTGTGCTTCATCCGAGTGCGCATTCGCTTGACGACGATCACAGCGCACTGGCTTTATTTACACGCTACTCACTTCCCCGGTTCCCCGGGCACGCTTTGCAGGACTTTTTACTTGAATTTCCCCCACGAGCTTTGGGCAGCGGCTAGTACTGCATACGTTTTTCCAGCGCCTGCTGAATATCTTCCAGCTGCTGCTGAGAAGAGCGTGCCAACTCTTTCAGGTCGTTTCCGCCATGCTTTTCCAGCTCTTCCCACTGTCCGAGCATCTTATCCAGGCTGCCTTCCATCAACGTCAGATAAGCCATATCTGCGTGTGGCCCCTCCTCGTTCTCGAGGCGAGTCATGGTGGCGGTGTCGAGCTTGGTCTCCGACGGATCAACATCGACACCGAGAGTCTTGACTAGCTGCGCTTCCTCTTCAGCAAAGATTGGTTCCGCCTGCTGCGCAATCTTTCGAGTCTCTTCCGAAACCGATTCCTTTGCAATCAGCGTCTGCGATGCTGTCTTCAGCGCCGCAGTATCTGCCGCCAGCTGAGCCAAGTTATCCCGAATGGCGGCGGTTGAGGCAACAGCACTCTGCTCCTGGCTTGTCTGATTCTGGTTGCTCTCCAGGGCTGCCTCATCGCTATCCCCACAAGCACTGAGACCAACGACGAGAGCAGAGGCCAGCACAGCGGAGCTAATACGCAGGCCACGCCCAATCAGAGAATAGGTCTCCCTGCTGGAAGCGGCTGCGCTATCGCGAAAGGTGTCTGAGGACATTAGTCGACCTGCAGCTCGCCCATGCGATCCCAGTCCTGCTTATCTGGCAGTACCTGCGAGACAATCTTCGGGGTCTCAGCGAGCAGCGGCTTCATCGCCTCCAGCCCCTTGGCGAAGTGCTCGGAATTGACGTGGGCTTCACCAGCGTCATCATCGAATGCCTCGACGAGGATGTACTGGTTGGGGTCTTCTACGCTGCGGGACCATTCAAACCACTTGTTGCCAGCCTCTGCGCGGGTGGCAGCGGTGAACTCAGCGACGTGGTCCATCCATTCGTCGGCAAACTCCGGCTTAACTTGGTAATTCACAACGATAAAAATCATGTCGCCCACTGTAGGCGCGTCCAAGCAGAATTGCACCCTTCGACGAATAGAGTTTCGCTGAGAATTTTTCTTACGCTGACCTCAGGTGACAGTTATATTGGTTTGTATGATGAACACTCCGCTCATTCTCACCTACCAAGATAAGACCCCACGCATTCATTCCAGCGCCTGGATTGCGCCCGGCGCGGTCATTATCGGTGATGTCGAAATCGGTGCGGATAGCTCCGTGTTCTACGGTTCTGTTCTCCGAGGAGACGTCGCACCAATCCGCATCGGCCAGCGCACCAATATTCAGGACAACTCCACAGTCCATGTCGACCGAGGCGTGCCCACGATTCTCGGCGATGATGTCACCGTCGGACACATGGCCTTGGTCCACGGCACCACGGTTGAAAATGGTTGCCTCATCGGCATGAAGTCCACCCTGCTTTCGCGTTCCCGTATCGGCGCTGGCAGCCTCATTGCTGCAGGTGCCGTGGTGTTGGAAGATCAGATTATCGCCCCCAGGTCGCTGGCTGCAGGCGTTCCCGCCAAGGTGCGTCGTGAACTCTCCGCCGAGGAAGCAGAGGGCTTCATCGCCCATGCAGGGCGTTATGTGGAAACAGCGTCCAACCACCGCCACCTCCGCGAGGTCGACCTGGATATGGTGACTTTTAACTAGGCGGCTGCCGAGGCGCCTAGTTAAGCGGCTAGGCGGATTATTTGACGCTTAACGTCGCCGCACTACACCACAGTCGCACCCGCCGCGGCCAATTCCGCTAGTGCAGCCTTGCCGCGCTCCGGGTCCACCGCCGCGACCTGATTACTCAGAACACGAACGGAAAAGCCCTCCTTGAGGCCATCGAGCACTGTGGCGCGGACGCAGTGGTCAGTCGCAACTCCCACCACATCGATTTCTTCGATGTCAGAGGCGCGGAGAGCGTCGGCAAGCGAAACGCCAGCCTCCGTTGTTCCCTCGAAACCGGAGTAGGCGGCGGCGTACTCCCCTTTTGTGACATCGATACGCACAGCAGCGGGGTTGAGCTGCTCAAAAAACGCGATGGCGCGCTGCATGCCGGGGTGAATCTCTGCGCCCGGGGTACCTGCAACACAGTGTTTCGGCCAGGTATCGACGAAATCCGGGGTTTCAGAGAAGTGCGTGCCTGGGTCGATGTGATTGTCACGGGTGGTCGCAAGAACCGAGTACTTGTTAGCTGTGCCCGCAACATGCAGATATGTAGCGGTGTACGCTGCCTCAGCACCGTCGACGGCAAGTGCGCCACCCGCGGAAAAATCATTCTGAGCGTCGACGACTACCAGTGCCATGCGGGGACGCGCCGGGCGCTGCTGTTCCTCGGAGTGGGCGTCATTGCTGGTGTCTGCCTCGGTGCCAGCGTTGTCCGAGTTGTCCGCATTGACCTGTCGGTAGATTTCGGAGAAGGAAGCGTTCATGGCCTATATCTTGCCACGTGCCCACGTTCAGAGGAGCACGTGAACTATCGACCGGACATCGACGCCCTACCGACAACACAGAGTCAATCCGGGAAAGCGGTTAAAATTGCTCCGGTAATTCTTTGGTACGACGACGGCTCCTGGTCGCGTCCTCCAATACGGGAGGTTTTTATGGCAGGCGGACTTGTCGCGCTGCTTGACGACGTTGCCACGATTGCACGTGCTGCAGCGGCAACAACAGACGATATTGCGGCTGCGGCCGGCAAAGCTAGCGCTAAAGCCGCCGGTGTTGTGGTTGACGACGCTGCGGTGACACCTAAATTCGTCGAGGGTGTCTCGCCGAAACGCGAGCTGCCGATTATTTGGCGTATCGCCAAGGGCTCCTTGGTCAATAAAATTGTCATTATTCTGCCGATTGCATTGCTGCTAAGTCAGTTTCTGCCCTGGGCGCTGACGCCGATTTTGATGCTCGGTGGCTCCTACCTGTGCTTTGAGGGCATGGAAAAGGTCTGGGAGAAGATTAAGCACCGAATCTCTCCCGATCAGACTGAGCAGGAGCGGATAGAGGCGGCGACCAACCGCACACCACAGAATGAAGATTCGCTGGTGAAGTCTGCAATTTTCACAGACTTGATTCTCTCTGCGGAAATCATGGTGATTTCTCTCAATGAGGTCGCTGATCAGCCGCTGCTCAATCGCGCGCTGATTCTTATTGTGGTCGCACTCATCATCACGCTTGCGGTCTACGGCGTGGTGGGCCTCTTGGTCAAGATTGATGACATTGGCCTGCACCTGCAGTCCAAGAAGTCAGCCGGTATCAGCAAGTTTGGTACGGCACTGGTCAAAGCCATGCCAATCGTTCTGAACACGATCGGCATTATCGGCACGTTTGCCATGTTGTGGGTCGGTGGCCACATCATGGTGGTCGGCCTCGACGAGCTGGGCTGGCATCTCCCCTACCAGCTGGTCCACAACCTTGAGCAGCTGTTTACCGGCGGCTTCCTCGGCTGGTTGGCCAATACCACCGGCTCACTGATTTTCGGCACCATCTGGGGTGCAATCATTGTGGCGATTGTCGCCGTGCTGCCATTCGGCCACGGCAAGCACAACAAGTCTGATGCTTAGGAGTACGTGACCTCGCCGTCGACGTAGACCCAACGTCGCGCACGCCGAACAAAACGGGAACGCTCGTGCATCGTACCGACACCGTCATGGTCATGAAAAGCCGCTTCAAATTCCACGATGCCTTCGCGGTCATCCTCGCCGCCATCGACAGCGTTGATGATGGTGAGTCCTTCCCATTCCACACCGTCATCGACATTGATAACTTCCGGGCGGTAGCGCGGATGCCACGTCCGCCAGATGTAATCCGCCTCGTGGGCAGCGTAAGCGCTGTACCTCGCTGCCATCAGCTCAGCTGTGGTCACCGCCTCCCGCTCACCGCGGTGCAGCGGGCCACAGCACTGCCCGTAGAGTCCCCCACCACACGGGCACAAATCGGAATCAGTAACGCGGGCGCGAGCGAAAAATGCGTTCCCGCTTCCTGCTCTAGCACCGTTTCCTGCTACCAATCCAGACTCCGTTACAGCACTATTTTCTCTTACCTGCCGACCCATAATCGCCAGCCCCTCCCCAATCTCGCACGTGGTACTAAACACGTCCTAACAACGTCTTTACATACCTACCAATTGGCCCGCAGCACCGCTAGTCGGCTTAGCCCCGAGAGGCTTGACGACGGCTACCGCGTCGCCCTCGGCATTCCTTCCGCAAAGCCCGCAGCGGATTGAATTCCCACCACTGCCCGCTCAGCGAACTGCTCGATGGTGGCCGAACCCGCGTATGTGAACGAAGAACGTACACCCGAGATAATGCGATCGATCTGGTCCTCCACACCTTCGCGGCCGGGCTCCAGGTAGATTTTCGCAGTCGAGATACCCTCTTCGAACATTTCACGCCGGGCCTTCTCAAAGGCCTCTACCTGTGCATTTCGGCTCTCCACTGCACGGTGTGAAGCCATGCCAAACGACTCCTTGAACATGCGCCCGTCGACGTCCTTTTGGACATCACCTGGGGACTCGAAAGTACCGGCAAACCACGAGCCAATCATCACGTTGGACGCACCCGCAGCCAACGCAAGCGCAACATCGCGAGGATCCTTCACCCCACCGTCAGCCCAGACATGCACGCCGCATCCACGGGCGGCTGCAGCGCATTCGAGCACGGCGGAGAACTGTGGACGCCCAACTCCGGTCTGCATTCGGGTTGTGCACATCGCACCCGGACCGACGCCGACCTTAATAATGTCGGCTCCCGCCTCCGCTAGGTCGCGAACACCATCGGCGGTCACGACATTGCCAGCGGCAATTGGCACAGGTGGGTTGAGCGCGCGGACTCGTCGTAAAGCATGGAGCATCGATTCCTGATGACCGTGGGCGGTATCGACAACGAGCACGTCGGCACCTGCGTCGAGCAGTGTCTTCGCGCGCCCTTCAACATCACCGTTGATGCCGAGCGCCGCACCGACGCGCAGCTTACCCTCCGCGTCGACAGCCGGCTTGTAAAGCGTCGCACGCAGCGCGCCCTTACGCGTGAGAATACCCACCAGCGCGCCATCGGCGTCCACCACCGGAGCGAGTTTGCGCCCGGAAGCAGTGAGCTGGTCGAAAGCGTCACGGGGCTCAATATCGGCCGGAAGCGTAAATAGCGAAGTGGACATGAGCGTCCCCACCTGCGCAAAGTTGTCAACGCCCGCCAGGTCACGGCCGGTAATCAGACCAACCGGTTTGTTGTCTTCCACCACCACTGCCGCACCGTGCGCGCGCTTCGGCAGAAGATGGCGCGCATACCCCGCGGTGTGGTGAGGCTTGACGACGATTGGAGTGTCGAAAACCAGCCCAGCGGACTTGACCTTGCGGATGGTCTCAGCGGCAATGTCAGCTGGGACGTCCTGCGGCAGGATGGCAATTCCGCCTCGGCGAGCGGTGGTTTCGGCCATCCGGCGACCGGAGATGGCCGTCATATTGGAGACCACAATCGGAATGGTTGTGCCGGTGCCATCATTGGTGGCCAAATCGACACCCATGCGAGAGCCGACGGATGACTTTGACGGCACCATGAAGACATCGCTGTAGGTCAACTCGTAGGGCGCGGACTGATTGTTGAGGAATTTCACACACCCCAGGATATGCCGATTTTTCCCGCACGCACGGTGAGAGTGCATAGAGGTGAGCATCAGTGGCTGACCTCGCCTGGTGTAGGTTCGAACGGGACTCCATTGACTCAACCGGGATTTTTCAGCCCAGGAAAGATGCTTAGCAGAATCTGATGAAAACGCCGATCAAAGATTACTTGTCCGAAATCGTCGAATCCGTCCGCCCCGATGAGTCTGGCGAGGTAGCGGACTATATTCCCACCCTTGCCCAAGCTAATCCTGACCGCCTGGCGCTTGCTATGACCACCGTGTCAGGGCGCACCTACGCCACGGGCGACACCGATACTGAATTCACCATTCAGTCGATGTCCAAGCCCTTCGCTTATGCCGCAGCCATCACCGAGCACGGCACAGACAAAATCGACAGCATTGTGGGCACCGAACCTTCCGGTGAGGCCTTCAACGAGCTGTCGCTGGAGCAGGGCACGCACCGACCAAAGAATCCGATGATTAATGTCGGCGCACTGGCCATCAACCAGTTCGTATGCCAGCCAGGTGCCAACTGGAAGACTCGCACCAAGCACATGGTGGAGCTTCTCTCAACTTTGGCTGGCCGTAAGCTCCGCGTTGACTACGATGCCTATGAATGCGAAATGGACACTGCCCATCGAAACATGTCCATCGCACATATGCTGGCAGCTTACGGTTTCATCGAAACCACGCCCCACGATGCTGTCCGCGGCTACACCGCACAGTGCTCCGTGCTGGTCAACACTCGCGATGTCGCCATGATGACCGCAGTGTTGGCCAACGGTGGCGTTAACCCGGTCACCAATCAGACTGTGCTCGGCCGCTCGGTTGTTCGCAGAGTCTTGTCCGTGATGGCTATTGCCGGCATGTATGACGAGGCCGGTGAATGGTTTACCGAGGTCGGGATTCCCGCCAAGAGCGGTGTCGCCGGCGGCTTGCTGGGAGCGCTGCCTGGACAGGCGGGTCTTGCAGCCTTTTCGCCGCGATTGAACGACCACGGCAACAGCGTCCGCAGCATTGCCATCTTCCGGAAGCTCTCCGAAGATTTGGGTCTTCATCTCATGGATGCCGATGCGATTGGTTCGCGTGCGCTGCGCGGTACGCGCGTCAGCAATGGCCGCTCGATCATCGAGATTCAGGGCCCAGTCAACTTCACTGCGGCCGAGATCATTCTCAACAGGTTGGCGACTTCCACACCGTCGGAAAGCGAAGTTGTCTTCGACGTCAGCCGCGTTGGCATTGTCAACCCGGTGGGACGCACGTTGATTCTGGAAGCGATGCGACGTCTGAGCCATGACGGCAAGGAGATCTTGTTCTACGACCCGGAGGGCGTACTGCCGAACCCAGATATGGGCGAGGGGCTGCTGCCAGTCATCCTCCAGGATGCGCCGTAAACTGCGCTAACCGAAATCCAATATGGTGACGTTCGGGTAGTCTTGAACGATCGTAACGCCCGAAAAGCAGCAGCGCGAGAACAACCGGAGGGATGTAAATGCAGGTCAGCGATGTAGCATTAGTCTTCGAGGGTGGAGGGACTCGCAATAGTTACACGGCACCTTTCGTCGAACGGTTACTTCGCGAGGGCATCGATGTCGGCTGGGTCGGTGGCGTAAGCGCCGGCGCCTCTCACGTCGTCAATTACCTTTCCCAGGATATCCAGCGCTCTATAAAAAGCTTCACTGACTTCATCGCACAGCCGAACAGCAGTGGCTGGCGCCCAATGTTGCGCGGACGCGGCTATTTCGATGCCGAGTACATCTATGAAGACGCGGGACTTCCCGACGGCGCCATGCCCCTGGATTACGAGACTTTTAAGAACAATCCAACTCCCTACCGGATTTCTGCTGTCCGAGCGGATACGGGCGAGACCATCAACTGGGGGCCGGACGATATCCCAGATCTACCTACGCTGATGAAGTACACTCGCGCGAGTTCGACGATTCCGGGTGTCATGCGTATGCCCTATATTGATGGCGTTCCGTTCGTCGACGGTGCACTGGGATCATCAGGTGGCATTCCCATTAATGCCGCCGAAGCAGATGGTTTCAAGAAGTTCCTCATCGTCCTGACTCGCCCGAAGGGATTCCGCCGCACCGCCCCTAAGCGCCCACAGCTACTGCGCCAGATTTTCCGCAGTAACCCGGTGGTGGCTGAGCTGCTTATCACTAGACACGAGCGCTACAACGCCTCTCTCGATTGGGCTGCTGAGCTTGAACGAAAAGGCCAAGCATATGTTTTCTACGCCAATAACATGAGTATCACAAAGGCGGAGCGGAGACGGTCGAAGCTGCTGCACAACTACGAGCTCGGCCGGGCGCAAGCCGATGCCGAATGGCCAGCAATTCGAGAGTTCATGGGCTTATAACTTCCGCCACCTCTAGGAAGCTTTTCATTCATTCCTCTTTACTGTGTACGTAACCTTGTGTTAACCTTTGCGTAGCGAACAACCTCGTTAGGTAAGGCTCCTATATCCACATAGGCCGCTGCCCTGCACTTTATCGAGAGTTTCGAAAGACTCTCGAAGCAAGGGTCCATCTCAAGTGGCCACCTTTAGTTACGGCATTACATTGCCAACACTCTTAGGCGGGGAGCCATAATTTTTCAATCAACAGAAATTCCCTCCTAGCAAAGGAGCTGGGATACCTGGAAAAGGATCCACAATGACACAGACACAGAACACCATCGCCAACTTCTTCAAGCCGAAGTCTTCAATCAGCCCGTACAGCCTCCTGCCTGACACCGTAAGCATGCACATGACGGATTCTTACATTGCGCTGCCGGAGGACATCACGGTCGGTGAGGCACTGAGCACCTACGCAGCCGAATTTGCTGGTCTCGATGACGATACCTGTGTCTTCCTCGTCGACGATGAAGGCTACCTGACCAGCGATATTACGCTGAAGGAACTCCGTGAGTACGCCGACCGCGATGCCTACATGAACACCGTCGGCGCCCCGGTGAAGGTCTTTGTCAAGCCCGAGGATCCAGCTGCAATCAGGGCTCGCCAGCTTATTGACGGGCCGCTCAGCGAGCTGCCCGTCGTCCGCAGCGGCAAGCTGGTAGGTGTCCTCACCGACCGCATCTCTGAGCGCATTCTTGGCAGGACAAAGGCAGCTAAGAAGTCAAAGAAGTCCAAGGGATTCTTCTCGCCGATTACCGCGTTTTTCGGCGCCGCCAATAACTAGGGCGACTAACTTGGGTAGACGACCCGAGTAACTCAATAGGCCAGCTAGCGTTTGCTAGCTGGCCTATTGTTGTTACCACACTGTTCTATCCCCACAGATGAGAGCCCTCAGGAGGCAACCGTGATACGAGACTGGATTCGGGTAGCCCTGGGCATGTTCGCGGTTGCGTTTGGAGCCAACCTCTTCGCACCACTCCTGCCCGCGTATCGAATAACCGATGCTCTCAACCAGTCCCAGGTCACCTTTCTCTTCGCCATCTACGTCGCAGGACTCATCCCCGCGCTACTCATCTGCGGCCCACTTTCCGACCGGCTCGGCCGTCGCGCCATCATCCGGCCTGCACTCATAACCTCTGCCGTTGGCTCAGCCGTCCTACTCACCGGCATCTGGTTCCACTTCCCATCACTTCTGGTAGGACGTCTTATCATCGGCATTTCGATGGGCATGGTAATGGCCGCCGGTGCCTCGTGGATCAAAGAAATTGCGCCCGTCGCACCTCAAATTTCTGCCCGGCGCGCAACCGTTGCACTCTCCGCCGGATTCTCCCTCGGCCCCCTGGCTTCCGGGTTGGTCGCAGAATTCACCCCGCGCCCTGATGTCATCCCCTATCTTGTTCATCTCGCACTGCTGCTTTTTATCGCACCACTAACATGGAACGCTTCCGGAGGACTTCCAAACGCAGCGCACAGCGACTCTCCGCAACGGTTCTTCTCCTCCGCCACGCTTAGCCCGAGGTTCCTGTGGGCAGTCGCCGCTTGGGCACCGTGGGTCTTCGGCGCTGCGTGCACATCCTTCGTCGTCCTGCCAACAATCGCCGAATCCCGCTACCCCATCGCCTTCGCAGGACTCATCGCCTGCCTTACGATGGGCACCGGTGTTCTGGTGCAACCACTGGTCACTCGCATCAGTTCCAGCAGCTTTATCCCGCCAGCTATTTTCGGTCTTGGCTTAACGACGGTCGGAATGCTGCTCAGCCTCATCGTCGCACTCACCCAGAATGTGTGGAGCGTTTTCCCCGCTGCCCTGGCTCTCGGTGCCGCGTACGGCGTGATGATGGTCTCCGGCCTCCGCGAAGTGCAAATTATCGCACCGCCAGCCGAGTTGGGTGCTGCCACCGCTATTTACTATTCGCTGACCTATGTTGGTTTCTTCGCCCCTTTTGTTATTTCTTTCGCAGCACCGAAATTCGGATTCGTGCCCGTTTTCATCTTCGGTGCGATTGTTGCGTTGGTATCCACGTATCCCGTGGCAAAGGTTGCACAGTCTGCGGTGAGGTCCGACGGAGCGTCGTAAAGCAGACGCGACTGAAATTCTTGTTTTTGGGAAGCGTGCCGAGGCGAGCTCTTGTATTCTTTCTTTCACAAAATATTGGCTCCGGCTCAGGACATCTGAGCAGGTTGCATAGGTTGTTGAAATTCAGCTCGATGGAATGAGGAATCATGAAGCAGCGCAGCTCTGGAATGTGGAAGAAAATTGCGACAACTGTCGTCGCAGGTTGTACAAGCGCCGCCCTGCTCACCGCATGCGGCTCGGGGGAAGAAAGCAGCAATGCCGGTGGCGAGGCAGGCAAAGAGTCGACCAGCAAGATGACGAAGGCAGATGGGTCAGCTCCAGCTGCAGCCGAAGATCAGCTCCTGCTCACTAATGAAGTTCAAGGTGTGGACTTCTCCAACAACAGGATTAATGGGTACAAGGACGCAATGGAGATGTTTTCGGAGGATTCTTTAGATATAGAGCCGGCCGAATGTGCCACTTTCACCAACTCAACTGAGGAATTGGAGAATGCTGCCGGTGCTTACACGGACATTAAGGAAGAGAACGTCGCTGTCAGCGTCTCAGTATTGAAGAACACTGATGCGTACCAGAAGTACGAAGACAGCCTCGAAAAGTGCTCCGACGTGACAGCTACGATGGATGCTTCCGACATTCTGAAAGACTCCATGGAAGGTCAGGAGATTTCTCCTGAGATGCAGGACATGTTTAATGACATGGACATGACGACCACAATGAAACTGCACCGAGAAAAGTGGGAGCCAAATCTTTCCGTCAAGCCAGCTGAATTCACTGCACACGAGACCAGTGCGAACATCAACGCCGGTGGCACGGATACTACGGCCACCAGCTACGACATTGTCGGCATCGTCAACGGCGTAATGGTAATGGTGTCCGCCGCCCCGACTCCGGATGCATCAGCTGGCAACATGGAAAACACGACGGATCCCATGCAGATTCCAGAGGCGACCCCAGAGTCCAAGGAAGCGGCAAAGAAGCGCGCCTTGGAGGTCTTCGATGCCCAGGCAAAGAAGATTATGGATGCCGCTTAGTTTTTCTTCTTAGGCTACTGTTTTCTGAAACCACAGTTTTTGTGAAGTAGCGGGGACGTAATCGCTGAGGCACAGCAGCACACAAGTACTGGAGTCTCCCTAGAACTCCGTTAATTCCTGCACTTTGGGACTCCAGAACGCAGCGCGTGGTGCACTAAGAGTTTTGAAGTGCGGGCTTGTTAGTTCATCAAGAGCCCGGACGTAACCGGGAACCATATCCCGCGGGATTCGCAGCCCCATAGTCAGGTGCGGAATCCAGCGGGAGCCGCGACCTTCAGGGTTAAGACGACTGATCTCGCGAGCAGCTTCTTCCAGCTCATCGCTTGTTTCTAATAACCATGCGACAGTCTGTTTACTCTTTGTCCCGAACACCACCGTTCCTACCCTGCGAAATTCCGCAGGCATCAGCGGTGGGAGAATTTCGGCTGCTCGTTGGATTACCTCCGGGCTCATGGTCGGTGCGAAAGTAACGGTGATGTGGGGCTTTTGATTCTGCTGCGGGAATCCACGCTCTGCCAGTTGCACAAAGATCTCTTTAATCTGCGCCTCTTGCTCAGGCAGAAGGTACATCAGGATGTTGTCGGGTGACACCATGTGACGTTTACTCCTCCCCTATTGCTGTCGGTCGACACGTTTGAAGCACTTTCCAAGGGCGCCGTTACTAAAGCTCCTCACCTAAGGCACTTAGGACCTTGCACCCCAGAGCATAGCGTAGGGATTTTCCACAATTTATAACCTACCTATAGACATTTCTAGCCTCTTATTATTTCTCCTGGTAATAACTACTTTTATTGGGATAATGGAGATGGATAAGCTTCCTGAAAGCTTTCTAGACCATCTTCAAAGACAGTGTGGAGTGACGGCCAATTCTCCGCACTGCACAAATACCGACACGGCTGGAAAGGTAAGTAAAGACATGGCACCGAAACCTAAAAAGATTACGCCCCCGAAGAATCAAAAGCTGGTGAAGAGCAAGGCAAGCTTCAACCGCGATGAGCTCGCGGATCTACTGGAGACGCTGGCAGCTCGCATCCGCGCCGGGGAAATGACTCTCGGCACTGGCGAGTCCGCGGTGACGATGACCATGCCGACATCGTTTAATACCACGATGGAAGTCGTCGATTCTCGAAAGCGTGCTGGCATCGAGCGCGAGCTGGAGCTGGAAATTGACTGGATGGTCGACGAGGCTGGCGAGCCCGTTGAAAAACCTGGACCAGCATCTGGCTTCGCAATCTCCTAGCGGGCTTGTTGCTGTCCGGTTTGTTCCGCGCAGCACAGTAACCTGCATCGAAGGCGGCGTTCCACTGTTTGTACTGGTCGCCGAAACAACTCACTACCGCTCGCCATTTCCGCAGGTCACAGTAAACAGACCTGAGTCGTTTTGGTCGGTTTTGCGTCCTTTGGCCGTCATTTACCGCTGCGGCACTGGCCGACAAGCAAGCCGTCGTCAAGCAACACCCAATTACACCCGTCAGGCACCCACGCCTCCCCACATCGCATGAGGTGACGCTAACCTAATTCAGGAAAATTCGCGACGAAGGGAACGCGCATGGCCAAGGGCAAGAAAGGCGACAAGGGCAAGAAGAAGGACGCCGCCAAAGCCAAGAAGAAGGCTGCGGCAACGACCTCGCTACGCCTGCCCGAATACTCGAAGGCCGAGGCCAAAGCCGCGAAAAAGCTCGCCGGCAAGGACCCCTTTAAACTGGCTGCGATGACGCCGAAGAAGAAGTGCTGCAAATCCGGCATCCGCTGCCTGCGCTGCCCCGTGGTGCTACACAAGCTCAATCGCGAGATCAAAAACGGCGAAGTCGACCATGCCGCCCTGCTGCTCGTCGCCGCGAAAGCCCGAATCCGGTAGCCGGTCCTCGCCCCCCCCAGCCCGCCGTCGGGCCCGTCCTATGAGCAGTGGTGTCGCGCACTGTATGGCACTGGTACCGATTCTCCCGGGCTGTCTGCTCTTCGGACACCGGCTCACACGCGTCACTCCAAGCACCGCGACAACGCTCCAGCGAACTCCCGCCAGGTCAGGAAGTTTTATTCCGTCGACATGAGGCCTCGGCCAGAACCGGGAATGCGGCCGTCGGAGGATGATACCTTGTGTATCCTTTGAGTGTCATTGAGCCCTGAAGGAGCAAGAAAGTAGCATGACCCGCCCCTCCTCCGCCGCCTCTACGGTGGGCTTCCAATCTCGTGCCCTGCGTTTCGCACCGCGCCGCTCGGACTGGTCCCGCGCGACGATTGGGCGCGACCTCTCGGCAGGCCTCATGGTGGCCCTCGTCGCACTCCCTCTCGCGCTCGGCTTCGGCGTTGCGTCCGGTGTCGGCGCGGCGGCCGGAATTACGACGGCCATCGTTGCGGGTATCCTGGCCGCGATCTTCGGCGGTAGTAACGTCCAAGTAAGCGGCCCGACCGGCGCAATGACCGTCGTGTTAATCCCCATCGTGGCCAACCATGGTGCCGATGGGGTTCTCGTCGTCGGCGTGCTGGCAGGGCTCATGCTGCTCGTACTGGCGTTCACCGGCGCTGGCCGCGCGATGAAGTACATGCCACTACCTGTCGTCGAAGGTTTCACCGCCGGTATTGCGTTAATCATCGGCTTACAACAGCTGCCTGCAGCACTTGGTGTTGACGTGGAGGGCGAGAAAGTCCTCGGGTTGGCGTGGGGCTCAATCAATGCTTGGTTAGATACTCCGGCATGGCAGGCGCCCGTGATGACCCTTGCAGTAGCGGCTGGAATCGTGCTTGCTGCGCGCGTCCGTAGTGGCTTCCCCGCGGCGCTAGTGTTGGTAGCTGCAGCAACGGCCATCAACATGCTGGCAGACAGCGGCCTGAAGACAATCGGCTACATCCCGTCGACATTGCCTGCTCCGCGCTGGCCAGAGATTCCGTGGGAGCACCTGGATTCCTTGCTGTTTGCAGCGGTCGCCGTCGCAGCTCTCGGTGCGCTGGAATCGTTGCTGTCTGCGACGGTTGCCGACGCAATGACTGTCGGCGACCGGCACGATCCCGACCGCGAACTCTTCGGGCAGGGCGTGGCCAACGTCGTCGCGCCCCTGTTCGGCGGGATTCCCGCAACCGCCGCGATTGCCCGAACTGCCGTCAACGTGCGTGCAGGCGCAGGCACACGCCTGGCAGCGGTGTTCCATTCGCTGCTCCTGCTCGTGGCCGTGCTCGTCGCGGCCCGGTGGGTGGGCGAGATTCCTCTCGCCGCGCTCGCCGGCGTGCTCATCGCCACTGCGATTCAGATGATCCACCCGCGGAACCTCCGCTCGGTGATACGCGCCACCAAGGGCGACGGGGCGACCCTGCTCATCACAGCTGCCGCCACCGTCGTGTTCGACCTTGTCGTCGCCGTACTCATCGGCCTTGTAATGGCGGGCTTCTTCGCACTGCGCGAGACCGCCCGCACTGCGGTGTTGGAAGCCGCCCCACTAGACGAGGGAGACCACCGCGACAAGGAACGCGAGCTCCTCGACGAGCACATCGCCGCCTTCCGTATGGAAGGCCCTCTCTTCTTTGGCGCAGCGCACGATTTCCTCCTCGAGCTCGCTGATGCCTCGTCGGTCAAGGTTGTCGTACTCCGCATGCGCTACGTCACGACGATCGATGCCACCGGCGCCCAGATGCTCGCCGACACAATCGGGCGCCTCGAACGCCGCGGTACCAGAGTCCTGCTCGCAGCCACGAAGCCCGAACATTTTCCGGTGTTGCGCGAACTCGGCGTATTCGACCAGCTTGCACACGAGAATCACGTCTTCGACAACACCCCTGACGCCATCGCCCACGCCCGACTGCATGCCTCACGCATTCAGCACGAAGAGTCTGATGGCACATCCGCAGCATCGCAGAGTCAATAGCTTGGCTGAGCCAGACAATGGTCACTCCGTCGCAGTCGACCCTGCAATCGTGGGTCCACGTCCCCATCGCGCGATGCTTGAAAAACCTTTACACGTTGCACTTAAACTCCACGACGTGTCGTTGCAAAGTCACCTTCTCATTCGTGAAGCCGATGTGGGTGTAACCGCTTGGCGCGTAGCATTGGCGACATGCGCATTTTCACCGTGGGCCACTCCAACCTCGAGTTCGAGGACTTCGCTGAAATGATCAAAGCTGCCGGTGTGGCATCCATCGTGGATGTGCGCAAGCTGCCCGGATCCAGGAAGTACCCGTGGTTCAACGGCGACTACCTTGCCGAACACCTTCCTACATGTGGCATCACTTACAGCAGAAGCGAGGGCCTCACCGGGATGGCGTCGACGTCAACGTGAAGATCTTGGACAACTTCGCCACGCATGTCGCCCCCGCGTTGGGTTGGCAGCCGAATCACGAAGGCCCAGTTACCGGCTATCTCATCGACTAATTCCTGCAGTTCGCAAGCTCTTCGCTTCAATGTCAGTTCAGTGCGTGTTGAATAGTTCAGTAATTGCTGTATAGTTCAGTATATGCTGACTATTGCTTCACGCCTCGACGTCATGAACCGGCTCGGCCGGGCCATGGCGGATCCGACGCGCTCCAGAATCCTGATCACCCTACTCGACGGCCCGAGCTACCCGGCCGTGCTTTCGCGCGACCTGGACCTGACCCGCTCGAACGTCTCGAACCACCTGACCTGCTTGCGTGACTGCGGCATCGTCGTCGCCGAGCCGGAGGGCCGCAAGACACGCTACGAAATCGCCGATCCGCACCTCGCGACAGCGCTCAACGCACTAGTGAACGCGACGTTGGCTGTCGACGAAAACGCCCCGTGCATCGACCCTGAGTGCTCGGTGCCCGGCTGCGACGGAAAAGGAGCGGACGCATGAGTTCAGCATGTGGATGCGAACACGAACCAGCCACGGAGATCGAAGATCTCGATCGGCCATGGTGGAAGGACCCCGAGTTGCTACTGCCGATCTTCTCCGGCGTAGCCCTCTGCATAGGTCTGGCGCTGGACTGGTCCGGACTAGAGACACCCGCGACAGTTCTGTTCTGGATCGGCCTGCTGCTAGGGGCGTATACGTTCACGCCCGGCGCTATCCGGAACCTTGCCACGAAGCGCAAGCTCGGCATTGGTTTGCTGATGACGATCAGCGCGGTCGGCGCGGTAATCCTCGGTTACGTCGGAGAGGCGGCGGCGCTAGCGTTCCTGTACTCGATCGCCGAGGCACTGGAAGACAAGGCGATGGACCGGGCCCAGGGCGGACTGCGGGCACTGTTGAAATTGGTACCGCAGACCGCGACGGTGCTGCGCGACGGTACGACGGTCGAGGTCGCAGCGAAGGATCTCGTGGCTGGCGAGCTGATGCTCGTGCGCCCCGGAGAGCGGATCGCCACGGACGGCATCATTCGGTCTGGGCGCTCCAGCCTTGACACCTCAGCGATCACCGGAGAATCCATTCCGGAGGAGGTTGCGCCCGGCGACGAGGTGCCCGCGGGAGCAATCAACTCCGCCGGCGTGCTGGAGGTCGAGACGACCGCAGCTGGAACGGACAACTCGCTGACCACACTCGTGGACCTGGTCGAGCAGGCGCAGGCGGAAAAGGGCGACCGCGCCCGGATCGCCGACCGGATTGCCCAACCCCTAGTGCCCGGGGTGATGATCCTGGCGGTGCTGGTCGGCGTGATTGGCTCGCTGCTGGGCGACCCCGAGACGTGGATCACCCGCGCGTTGGTGGTCCTGGTCGCAGCATCGCCGTGTGCGCTGGCAATCTCGGTGCCGCTGACGGTCGTGGCCGCGATCGGCGCGGCCAGCCAGTTCGGCGTGGTCATCAAATCCGGCGCGGCGTTCGAGCGACTCGGCGGCATCCGCCACCTGGCGGTGGACAAGACCGGAACCCTTACCCGCAACCAGCCCGAGGTTACCGACGTGGTCCCGGCAGACGGATTCGATCGGGCTCAGGTGCTTGCTTTCGCGGCGGCAGTTGAGCAGCAATCGACGCACCCCCTCGCCGCTGCGATCGCGGCAGCGGGGCCCGAAGCGCCCGCTGCCTTGGACATCAGCGAGGAAGCCGGGCATGGCATCGGCGGCACCGTCGAAGGTCGACGGGTACTTGTGGGCAGTCCCCGGTGGATCGACGCCGGGCCACTGAAGGCAGACGTTGAGCGCATGGAGTCCGAGGGCCAGACCTGCGTCCTTGTCACCGTCGATGACGCTCTCGCCGGGGCGATCGGGGTCCGCGACGAGCTGCGGCCCGAGGTACCCGAAGCTGTGCAGACCCTGCACGCCAACGGCGTGGAAGTGAGCATGCTCACCGGCGATAACGCTCGCACCGCCCGGGCTCTGGCTGAAATCGCCCGAATCGACGATGTGCGCGCTGAGCTGCGCCCGGAGGACAAGGCAAGCATCGTCGCCGAGCTCTCCTCCAAGACGCCGACGGCGATGATTGGCGACGGCATCAACGACGCTCCTGCGCTGGCGGGCGCGACGGTGGGCATAGCAATGGGAGCGACCGGCTCTGATGCCGCAATCGAGTCCGCTGACGTCGCCTTCACCGGCCACGACCTCCGGTTGATCCCGCAGGCGCTGCAGCACGCCCGTCGAGGCAGCAGGATTATTAACCAGAACATCGTGCTGTCTCTGGCCATCATCATCGTGTTGATGCCGCTGGCGATCAGCGGCGTGCTGGGTCTGGCCGCCGTCGTATTGGTTCACGAGGTCGCTGAAGTTATCGTGATCTTGAACGGCCTGCGGGCTGCGCGAGCGAAGCGCTGAGGCGCACCTTCGCCCAGCGCGCTGGCTCTCCAGCGCGGATCTTTGAAGGATCGAGCTGCTCAGGGACCAAGCGTCGTCTCAAAACTTTTGATGCCGCGCTTCATCGACACGACCCGCGACTACCTAGGCAGCGTATTTAGCAAAAGGACCCGACACCTATCAGGGTTGCCGAACCGTCGCCGGTCCAGTTGCCGTAACCAACTAGATGGAGATTCTTCACCGCGGTTTCGCGGTCGCGCATGAGGTGGCGGAATGGGCCGAGGGCCGGACGGAAACCAGTGCACCAGATCAGATGGTCGTGGTCGAGCTCGCTCAAACTATCGAAGATGGGGGCAGCGGTGAGCTGGCCGGAATCGCGGAGCTCACGTAGATGAGGAAGCGCGAGAATGTCCCCGAGGTTCGGGCCGGAATCGCCACCGAGAATCCGGCGGCGGCTGCCCGCGTTAAACGTTGAATTTGAACTCGACCGAGTTTCAGTCGAAAGCTACCTGCCTTTTCGCACCATCAAGCGTGGTAAAATCCTCACCATGGAGCGCACGTATAAGTGGGAGCATGTCAAGACTCCCCTCATCCGGAACGAGGCCGCAGTTCATTTTTTAGGAGCCGGTTTGACCGCTTCCGGAGTGCAATACGGCGATGGATACAAGGCCACGTGGGAGCTGCGCGCCGCGGAGAACTGGGTGACCGAACGTGTGTCGGTGAACGTTGAAGGCGACGGATGGGGGCGAAGCCTCGAGCTGTTTAGGTCCGAGCAAGGCGTGTGGTCGGCGGAAACCAATGAAGAGGGCGCCCAGCCTGAAGATCTGCCCTCCCCCGGTATCGTCCAGTCAGCCGACCTGAAAGCCGCACTCGATTGCGATCTCGGTCTGTGCCCTCTCACCAACACAATGCCTATTCGTCGCTTGACGCTGCTTGAGACTCAGGTCCCGAAAACGCAGCTGATCATGGCTTGGATTGATATACCGTCCCTCCAGGTGATCGCATCAGACCAGTACTACAGCTCCGTCGATGCTGAAACTGTCCGATACAAAAGCGGAACACGGGGAGTCGACGTCGAGTTGGAGGTCGACGGTGACGGCGTGGTCGTACACTACCCTGATCTCGCACGGCGGGTCTGATCCGGAAACAACTCTAACTAAGCTGGGCGGTATGAACGACCTGACCATCGCGCCTGGCCCAGGGATCCCCGGGGGTCTGGTCATCGTCGCCGCCGACCTGACGGAGCGGTTCGCGAAGTCGTCGGGACCAGGCGGCCAAGGCGTCAATACTACGGACAGCAAAGTGCAGCTTTCCGTCGATATCGCTACGTGCTCATCGCTTTCCGACGCCCAGCGTCGCCGCGTCCTCCACAACCACGAGCACCGCCTAGACGGCACCGTCCTTACCGTTACCGCATCGACCCAGCGATTGCAGGTACGCAACCGCGCCGAGGCACGCGAACGCATGGCCGCCCTCTTGCGCGAGGCGCTCGCTCCGCCTCCTCCCCCGCGGCGCAGGACCAAGCCGACGCGGAGCTCGGTGCGACGCCGTCTCGAAGCGAAAAAGCGGCGCTCGGAACTCAAGTCCACGCGACGGCGGCCCCAAATTCCCTAGTTCGAACCATCCGCATGCATATCCTCACGCTGACGGACCTGGTTCGGGTAACCGCTACGCTGAGACAGCTTGGACCGGTTGAATCCGCTCGATTTCCGAGAGGATCTTGTCTTCCGCAACGTCCAAGTCATATTGAGTCTGTAACCCGAGCCAGAACTGGGGGCTCATTCCGAAGAACTTAGCCAAGCGAAGAGCAGTGTCCGCGGTTACAGCCCGCTTACCGTGAACAATTTCGTTGATCCGGCGGGGCGGAACGCCGATGGAGACTGCGAGCTTGTGCTGGGTGATCCCCATTTCCTTGAGAAAGTCCTCCATGAGGATCTCACCGGGGTGAACCGGAGGGAGCTTGTCAGTGGTAGTCAACGATCTCAACCTCCTCTGGCCCCGCGGCGGACCAACGAAAACAGATCCGCCACTGGTCGTTGATTCGAATGCTGAACTGACCCCGCCGATCACCTTTCAACGCCTCGAGCCGGTTTCCCGGGGGAATCCGTAACTCATCAAGAGTCTGCGTGTACCCAAGCTGGCGAAGCTTGCGCAGCGCTACTGAGTGAATGCGGGAATCGATCGAGCGAACTCGCTCTCGATTCCACAAACGCTCAGTGTCCTTGTCAGCGAACGACTGGATCATGCTTCACCCTATCCCCCATAACGCGAAGCGTCAATAACGCTACACGTTAAATTTGAACTCCACGGAGTGTCGGCGATAAATAACCATTTTATTCGCAAGTGCGGAAGTAGCAACGAAATACCGCTAAAACGGACAACATGGGGGTGCACAGAAATACATATAGGTTCTGCGGAAAACCTATAGGGATCGTCGCTATAAACCGCTGTGCGTGGAAAACATAAAGGGTTTACGGACCCGGTCCCAGCCCCCTCAATACTCTGAGCCGGGAGAATGGAAAATGGAAGTCGATGTATCCCCACTATTCATTTTTCCGTTCTTCGGAGTACACCGGGAGCTACTCCTTCGGACCAGCTCCGTGTGAACTAGATGAGAAAGCGCAGCAGCGAATCATCGACGCTGGACAGTTGGTACTGCGGGCCCGCGAGCGGCACCCCGAGGGGTCACTCGCGGAGCACTACAACCCGTTAGCGATGGACCAAACTCTGCTCAAGGCTCACGACGAAATGGACCGAGAAGTAAATAAAGCTTTCGGTGTGGCACGCAAACTCACCAACGAGCGCCAGCGCCAGGAGCTACTGTTCGCCAGCTACGGGGAGTTGTCGAGGGGCTAATCTCCTCGCTTCCATCAAAATCGAAACCACCAGCAGGGTCGTTCCCCGTGCGGGTAATTTTGATCGGCCCCGCTGCTGGGTATAGAACCCTGTCGCCGGCAACGCCGGGAACTATGACTGTGCCCGACGAGAACACGTCACTGTCATAACCCGGCTCACGGTAGACCAGCACTGGTCGTCCACTACTACTGGTGGATTTCGGTTTGGGTGGCGGGGAGATTAACGCCGCCGGCCTCGTTTTTTGCGTTGAGGAGGGCGTTGACTACTTCCCGATTGTGAAATTGGCCGATGGTGCGATGGAGAGGAACCAGTCACCTGAAAGAGATCGATCCAGTCGCTGGTGCGCAATCTGGGGGGTAGGGTTGCGGGGTCGATTCCTCGCGAGCGCAACCATGATTGTGTATCTGAACGTGATGAAAACAACCCTGCCCTTCGGAGAATTTCCCCTATCCCGCGTCCCCGGGCGGTGAAAACGGTGTGCACCATAGCCTGAAAGGCTTTGCGTTGCTCTATCGGGATCTTCGGGTCACCCACCCGGCGGATCACTAAGATCCCCCCGTCAACGTTAGGCTGTGGACGGAAAGCAGACCTTGGTACTCGGGAACCAAGGTGAAACGTGAACCATGGGGACCACTGAGCCGTCATCATCGTGCTTGCGCCTACCCCGGCCCGGCGGCGAGCGACTTCCCACTGCATGAGGAGTACAGCGTCAGTCCATGCCGGCGCATGCAACAACTTTCGAAGAATGGCAGTGGTGAGGTGAAAGGGAATGTTTCCCACAATGACGCAGGGAGTGGCGGGTAACGGGAAGTTGAGGAAATCATCATGGACCACTTCGACCGACGCCGAGGCGGTCTTTTTTGTGAGTTTGGCAGCTAGTTTTGCGTCTACCTCAACTGCCGTTATTGCCCTCCCCAAGTGGGATATCGGGTGGGTGAGGGCACCGCTTCCTGGCCCGATCTCGATGATGGGGCCGGAGGTTTGTTTTACAAGATCGACGATGGAGTTGATGATCTTGTGGTCTGTGAGAAAATTTTGGCCATGTTCGTGACGGCCGTATCCGTATGTAGACATCAGGTGTGCTCCGTGGAGTTGAAACGGAGCCGGGCATGGCAAATGGCCGCCCGGCTAAAGGACCGGAGCGGTTTCTAACCTGCGGGAGGGAGAAAACCGCCTTAGCGGCTGGTGAGCGGCCGCATGAAAACGGAACCTGAAATCAACATGGGCCTATCGTATCCAATTAATTTCGCAGGGTCCAATACGGTGAGAAAGAAGACAACCGCACCGCAACAGTGCAAGACCTCTCTGGATTGGAATTTGTCCTACCTTCGGCTCGTCGTACAGACGCCACTGGCGTATTTTGTCTCTGGGCAACGAGGGGGAGTTACCCCCACCTCCGGATGTTTTTAAGGTGCACCCCTTATTACGCTGTGGTGCGGGAGTAGTTTTGTCCGACTGATCGGACTACCCACCGACGTGGGGCGGGTAGTTCGAGGTCCCAGCAGATGATCGCGTCGATTTCGCCGCGTTCAAAGGATGCCACCATGGCGTCGTAGTCGGGGCGAGCCACATTCTTCTTTGACGCGGAAATGGACTGATCGACGTCGTTATGTCCTATGTCCAACGTCCAAGCCACGCTGCTTTGCAATGGCTTCACAGTCCTGACGCTGCCGGTCGATGGTGCGGCCATCCACGTCAGCGTCTCGCGAGATACGAAGGTAAATAGGAGCGCGTGTTGTCAAACGCTATTAATAAGGCCTAGCTACACATTGAACTTAAATTCAACCACGTCGCCGTCGTGCATGATGTAGTCCTTGCCCTCCTGGCGGACCTTCCCCTTAGCCTTTGCCTCGGCAATCGAACCGGCCTCGACCAGATCACTGAAGGACACAATTTCAGCCTTAATGAAGCCACGCTCAAAGTCAGTGTGAATCACGCCGGCAGCCTGCGGGGCCGTAGCACCCTTCGGAATGGTCCAGGCGCGAGACTCCTTCGGGCCAGCGGTCAGGTAAGTCTGCAGCCCCAGAGTGCGGAAACCAGCGCGAGCAAGCGAATGCAGACCCGGCTCGGTCTGGCCAATTTCAGCCAGGAGCTCATTGCGGGATTCCTCATCCAGCTCCAGAAGGTCCGACTCAGCCTTGGCGTCGAGGAACACACAGTCTGCCGGTTCCACAGCAGCGGCTAGATCCGCGCGGCGGTCCTCGTCGGCAAGCACTTCCTCGTCAGCATTGAAGACGTAGAGGAACGGCTTTGCGGTGAGCAAGTGCAGCTCGCGCAGAGCGGAGAGCTTCACATCATCGGAAGCAGCGAAGAGAGTGCGCCCCTCTTCCAGCACGGCCAGAGCCTGCTTGACGGCTTCAACCTCGCCGACCTTTTCCTTATCCTTCTTGGCTTCCTTTTCCAGACGCGGCAGCGCCTTCTCAATAGTCTGGATATCAGCCAGGATAAGCTCGGTTTCAATCACACCGATGTCAGAGGCCGGGTCAACCTTGCCGTCGACATGCACAACGTCATCATCATTGAAGACACGGACGACCTGACAGATAGCGTCAGCCTCGCGGATGTTGGCGAGGAACTTGTTACCAAGACCTTCGCCCTCCGATGCACCCTTGACGATGCCGGCGATGTCCACAAACGACACCGTAGCCGGAAGAATACGCTCGGAGCCGTAAATTTCGGCGAGCTTATTCAAACGGGGATCGGGAAGCTCCACAACGCCGACGTTCGGCTCGATGGTGGCGAACGGATAATTCGCAGCCAGCACATCGTTGCGTGTCAAGGCGTTAAACAGGGTTGACTTTCCGACATTGGGCAGACCGACGATTCCAAGTGTAAGACTCACATTGCTCATCTTACGGGCTCGGGGAGAAAGATTTGAACTCGCCCTAACTTCGTGAAGTTGCCCCCTATCCCCTCCGAACCCCCATAATGAATACGTGAGCAATAAACCCAATGAAGGCGAAGAGTGGACTGCGCAGTCCGAAAAAGACGCTATCGATCACGTAATGGGATCGGAGCCTCTGCGTATAGAACAGTCTCTGTCTATCCCCTCCGACGCCCATAAGTCAGCGGCAACGCAACCGGATCTGCCGGAAGATGCTGAAAACCTCGATGAGCTTATGAGCGAAAATGACTCCGAGTCCATCGACCGCGCCGACGTCATTGGCGAGGGCGCCCGATGGTTCGCAGGTTGGTGCCTGCGTTTCCTCATCACCGCAGCGGCGCTGTATGTCAGCGCTATGATTCTGGGAAAGATTTGGGCTGGCGTTCTGCCGATTCTGCTGGCTCTGATTGTCTCCACGGTGCTGGCTCCGCCCGCCGTGTTCCTGATGAAACACCGCTGGCCCCGCGCACTCTCCGCACTGACGGTCATCCTAGGCGCGCTGGCGCTGCTTGGCGGCGTCGTCGCGTTCCTCGCACCGACTGTGCAGTCGCAGTTCCCAGAATTGCGTCGCCAGTTCACCGACGGCATTCAAGAAGTCCAGAACATCATTCAGGCACCGCCATTTAACGTCAAGGATGAACAAATCCTCGACGCTCTGGACCAGGGTTCCCAATGGCTCCAGGAGCGCTCCGGCGATATCGCCAACACAGTCTTCCAAGGCATCTCGGTGGTCTCTTCGGTCGCCGTAACCTTGATGGCAATGCTGGTGCTGACGTTCTTCTTCATCAAGGACGGCCAGGACTTCCTGCCATGGCTCCGCCGCCTGACCGGACGTCGCCTCGGCTGGCATCTCACGGAGGTACTCACCCGCTCCTGGAACACGCTGTCGGGCTACATCCGCACGCAGGCTATCGTTTCGCTTATCGACGCGGTCTTCATCGGTGCCGGTCTTGCGATTTTGAATGTGCCGCTGGCAATGGTCCTGGCCGTGGTGACTTTCTTCGCTGGCTTCATTCCTATTGTCGGCGCGTTCACCGCCGGCTTCATTGCGGTGGTTGTCGCACTTGTTGCCAACGGCCTGACCACAGCAATCTTTGTCTTGCTCATCATCATTGCCGTCCAGCAGATTGAGGGCAACATCCTCTCGCCGATTCTGCAGTCCAAGGCTATGGACCTGCACGCCGCAATCGTCCTGCTGGTTGTCCTACTCGGTGGCGGTATCTTCGGCATCATCGGCGCCTTCCTGGCGGTGCCGGTCACTGCAGTCGTCGCGGTCTGGTTCCGCTACCTCGGCGACCTCACTGATTTGCGTACGGGCGACAAGACTGCAAAGGATATCGAGTTCGCCACGGACGCCGGATCAATCTCCGGCATTCAGATTGAAGCTGCCGGCCGTGCGATGCGCGACCGACTGGCTTCGTTCCGTCTGGGCAGTGATGACTCCGACAGCTCCGCGGAGAGCGCTGTGAAGGCAGATGCTCGCACCGCCGGTAAGGTTTCCCCCGATGCTGGTCCGACCAAGCAGGAAGAGGGAACGATGACCAAGGCCTTCCACAAGGTCACTGAAGTCGTCTCCGGGCCTTTCTCTAAGAAAAACAAGTAGGGCGAGATTCCAAGACACGGGCAGGCTCTTATACCGGGCTTGCCCGTTTTTATCACTAATAACCGGTAGGATACGCATTCGTGTCGAACAGATCAGCAATAACCCGTAAAGGCAGTGGGAACAAACCCCTGCTTCCACGCGTGCCAATGTTTGTGCCGCCGTTGCTGATGCTTCTGGCCGGAGTTTTTGGTTTGCTCTTTTCTGTTCCCAACGGTTCGCTTGGCAAGCCCTACTTCATTGCTTTTGCCGTGGCTGCTGTCGCCGGAACACTGTTGGTGGTTCCTCGCGGCCTGGTAGTTACCGTCGCTCAAATCCCCATTTTGTTCGCGCTTGTCACGTTTTTCACAGCGTGGTTTACCGGTTCTCTCGCCGATCCCGAAAATGGTGGCGCGACCGCGACGACCTCTAAACGCGCTCGCCTGGTGACCTCGGCATATCCCATCATCCAGCAGTTCCCGTGGCTGCTGATCTTGATGATCATCTGTGTCATCATCGCAGTATGGCGTTACCTCGAAATCACCCGCACCCAGGAGAAATCCCTCAACACCCAGCGCAAGGCCGCTAAACAGCGCCAGCATCGTGACGAAGCCGCTGTCGAATCCAGCTCTCAGGTGCGCCGTCGTCTCGCCGAATCTGATCGCCGCGTAGCTTCTCGCTCTCAGGAACGCCCTGCTTCACGACGTCCCGCTGCGGACATTATCCGAGATGCCGAAGCTCGCCGCCAGGCGCGCCAGCAGGCTGCACGCTCTCGGCAGGAGACTTCTCGTTCTGGTGCCCGACCGGCAGCGAGCGCCAGCTCGGCATCGCGCAACGCCGAGCAACTGCGTGAGCGACCAGTTGACCGCTCTGGGGAGCGCGCCCAGCAGCGCTCGAATTTCGCACAGCGGGCCCAGCAGCCAACATCCCGTTGGCAGTCTCGCCCGCATCCGGGACAGGCGCAGTTCACTCAGGATTCCACTTCGCCGAACTCGACTAGACAGCAGCCTCGTCGTCCGATTGAACGGCCAAACGCACCGCAGCGGCCAACGCAGGAGTTTCCCCGTCGTCAAGCGGCAGGAACGGCACGGATGTGGGGAGAACAGTCTTCGCCGGAGTCTCGGTCCGAAAAGCCTCAACAGAGTCCCGCACGCCCGGGGAGCAACCACCGTCGCACCGAGGAGTGGCCACCGCGACAGCAGCGCCCTCGCCAGGAACGCATAACCGGGCGCGATAGCAGGTCTCGTTACCGCAAGTAACTCGGGCTTGCACCTTTACCGTCACAGTTGCCCACAGGCAAATTTAGCCTGTGGGCAACCTGCGTTTATTAGCAGGGCGATCCGCCCCATCGTGTAAGTGTTGATGTATGTCGAAATTGGAAACGTCGGCCGAGAAACCGGTTCAGGTTCGGCGCCTGAACCAGTTAGTCAAGGACTATATTGAGCGCCTTGGACAGATTTGGGTCGAGGGGGAAATCGCCCAGGTCAACTCCAAGCCGAGTTGGAAGCTCTCCTACATCACTCTGCGTGACACCTCCGCGGAGTTTTCGGTGTCGGTGACTTGTTCTACTGCGGCACTGCGTAATAATCCGTTGCGCAACGGCGACCGCGTAGTGGTTTTGGGCAAGCCTGCGTTTTATGCCGGGCGGGGGCAGTTTTCCCTGTGGGCTACGGAGTGGAGGCCCGTAGGTTTGGGGCAACTATTGGCACGGCTGGAACAGCTGCGCCAAGCGCTAGCGGCGGAAGGCCTTTTTGATCCACGGCTGAAACGCCCTCTGCCCTACCTCCCCAACAAGATCGGGTTGATTACCGGTCGCGGTTCGGCAGCTGAACGCGATGTGCTTTCGGTTGCGGGTGCCCGCTGGCCTGAGGTGGATTTCCGGGTAATCAACACAATTGTGCAGGGAGCCAAGGCTGTTCCGGAGATTATTGAGGCTCTGGCACAGCTCGACGCCGACCCGGAGGTCGACGTCATCATCGTCGCCCGTGGCGGTGGCAGTGTCGAAGATTTGCTGCCTTTTTCAGATGAGGCGCTGATTCGTGCGGTGAGTAAGGCGACAACACCGGTGGTTTCTGCGATCGGACACGAGCCGGATACTCCACTGTTGGATTATGTCGCTGACTTACGTGCTGCCACACCGACGGATGCAGCAAAGAAAACAGTGCCCGATGCTGCTGAGGAACGCCGCCTAATTGCACAGCTGCGTGAACGCACCTCGGCATCCCTGCGGCGATGGGTTGACCGTGAAGTAGCTACTCTGCGGGATTTGACGTCGCGGCCGGTACTGCGCGATCCGCTCACTCCCATCCGCGTGCGTGAAGAGTTTGTCACGGCGCAGGTCGATCGGCTGCGTTTTCTCATCCACCGCAGTCTGGAACGCGAGGAAGCAGTGGTATCGGGATTGCGCGGCAAGGTTTCAGCACTTGGCCCCTCTGCCACACTCGCTCGCGGCTATGCCATCGTGCAGGCACAATCGGCTACTCAGCCAGAACCACAGATTGTGACCTCTATTGCAGATGCTCCGATGGGTTCCCAACTGCGAATTCGCGTCAGTGACGGCTCCATCTCTGCAGCAACGCTCGCTACGAAGCCAGCGAATTAATAAGCACTGACTTTTCCAACCTTGAAGCTTTAATTACTAGATGTGAAGGACGTATTCGCTAATGAATGACAATGTTTTCGGCGCGGGTCAGGCTCCCTCTTCGGAGGAACAGGTACCGGTGGAGAACCTGAGCTACGAGCAGGCGCGAGATGCGCTGGTTGAGACCGTCAAGCTCCTAGAACTCGGACAGATGAGCCTGGATGAATCCCTGGCTCTGTGGGAGCGAGGCGAGGCGCTGGCCCGCCGCTGCGAGGAACATTTAGCTGGCGCACGGGCAAAAGTTGAAGCCGCCTTGGCCAGCAAGAATCAGGATGCCGCGGCTTCGGCCGAGAATGCGGGCGGTGAGGAATAAAAAGAGACGAGAAACGATCGTCAGTGCACGTCGTTTCTCATCTCGTGGCCGATAGTTGAGTTCAGCTATTTTATCGCGCTAGTTGGAATTATCGACCCAGGCGACCTCTCAACTCAGCTTACTTTGCTGGTGCCGACGGCGTCTCGGACGCAGTCTGCTGCGGCTGTGACGGATCCGGCATTGTCGCGTCCGGATCGATTGGCTCGGCCTTCTGCAAAGCCGCCGCCAACTGTGTGAACTCCTCGTCGTTGGCAGTGCCCTCGATAATTGCGCGGGAGTCACCGAGGTTCCCAACCCATACGCGACGCACGTTGTCCTCAGCCGGCACATACTTAGTCCAGGTTGTACCTTCCACGTCAGTGGTACCGTCGCGGAGACGATTCTTACCGTCATCCGGCAGCTGACCTGCTTCCGCATCTGTTTGCGTGACCTGGGCGAATGCTCCGCTAGCGGTGACATAGCCAATAATGGTCGTCTGCTTCCCCGCCGCCATACCCGCGCGGGTCGAGTTTGAAGTCCAGCCCTCAGGCACCTTCGGCAGGCGAACTGGATAGTCCACGCGCCGAGCCTCCATGTTCACGAATGGGGCGGCATCGACCTCGCGCACCGGACCGTTTTCCGGCTTCCCGGGGTTAAAACTGCACAGGCCGGTAAAGCCGATGGTGACAGCCACCGCAAGAAACATCACCACGAGGGTGAGAATCATGTCTCGACTGTCCTGCAAAATCCTAGGTTTCTCATTCGCCACGCGCTCAAGTATGCCAAAGGCCCCGCAACGAACCTAGTCATCAGTCGCATCCGCACAGCTGCGGCTAGCAATACTTGATGACGGACGCTGTCGACGTCGTCAAGCGAACGGATTTCAGAACAAAATACTGATACTCACGTGATGTGGGAGTTTAGCCCTGAAGCTCCCCCCACTTTGGCGCTGCGTCCACCCCCGAAGATGAAAAAGGTGGAACACTAGTAACAGATGCAATGGCGCTCAAAAGGACGCGCCAAACATCGATAAATAGAAATTGTTGCAGCGCCAAACCCCAGTTTCCTGGCGTGGCGTCTCCCAGCACATTCTCAAACCTCAAAAGAGTTCCTAAAAAAAACGACGGAAGGGCCAGAAGTCAATGAACGCCTCGAATCCTGAAGCACCAGATCGCAACCTTGCGATGGAGCTCGTCCGAGTTACTGAGTCCGCTGCACTGGCAGCTGGTCAGTGGGTCGGTCGTGGTCAGAAGGAAAAGGGCGACGGCGCTGCCGTCGATGCCATGCGTCAGCTCATCAACACCGTGGCTATGAACGGTGTCGTTGTTATTGGCGAGGGCGAAAAGGACGAAGCTCCGATGCTGTTCAACGGCGAAAAGGTCGGCAACGGCCAAGGCCCGGCCGTTGACATCGCGGTTGACCCGATTGACGGCACGACTCTGATGGCTGAGGGCCGCCCGAACTCCATCGCTGTTCTTGCCGCTGCAGACCGCGGTTCCATGTACGACCCATCGGCTGTGTTCTACATGGACAAGATTGCTGTTGGCCCGGAAGCTGCCGGCAAGATTGACATCGAGGCTCCGGTTGAGCACAACATTAAAGCCGTCGCTAAGGCCAAGGGTCTGCGTCCGGAAGATGTCACCGTTGTCGTGCTGGATCGCCCGCGCCACGCTGACATGATTCGTGACATCCGCGAGGCTGGCGCCAAGGTTCGCCTCATCGGCGACGGTGACGTTGCCGGCGCTGTTGCCGCAGCGCAGGACACGAACTCCGTCGATATCATGATGGGCGTCGGCGGCACCCCAGAAGGTGTCATCACCGCATGCGCCATGAAGTGTATGGGCGGCGAGATCCAGGGCAAACTGCACCCGCGCGATGAGGCTGAAATTAAGAAGGCTCTCGACGCTGGACACGATCTTTCTCGTGTTCTGACCACCGATGACCTGGTCGCATCCGACAACTGCTACTTCGTTGCCACCGGTGTCACCAACGGCGACATGCTGCGCGGCGTCGCTTACCGCGGTAACGGTGCATGGACCCGCTCGCTGGTTATGCGCTCCAAGTCCGGCACCATTCGCCGCATCGAGGCTTTCCACTCCCTGGAGAAGCTGCGTAAGTACGCCACCATCGACTACGGCAAGGGCGAGATGCCTGACATCGATCTGTAAGTAACTACCCCTTTAGTGGTGCCCTCAGGGCACCACTTTTTTATCAATCTGATTCATACTTGAAGGCGAATGCGCTAACGGTTCTGCGTCGCATGAAAATGACATGCATAATTGGCCGTTTTGCGCGCACTCAAGTTTCCCTAGCTGAAAGAGGCAACGAATGACAGAGCAGCAGTTCCGCATCGAGCACGACACTATGGGCGAGGTTAAGGTTCCGGTTAACGCCCTGTGGCGCGCACAGACTCAGCGTGCAGTTGAGAACTTCCCGATTTCCGGCCGTCCGCTGGAGTCTGCACAGATTCGCGCTATGGGTCTGCTGAAGGCAGCTTGCGCCATCGTCAACAAGGACCGCGGCCTGCTGTCTGCTGAGCAGGCAGATGCCATCGTCGCCGCTGCCAAGGAAATTGCTGAAGGCAAGCACGATGCTGAGTTCCCGATTGATGTCTTCCAGACCGGTTCGGGCACTTCCTCCAACATGAACACCAACGAAGTCATTGCATCCATCGCAAAGGCCAACGGCGTTGAGGTTCACCCGAATGACCACGTCAACATGGGCCAGTCTTCCAACGACACCTTCCCGACTGCTACTCACGTCGCAGCAACCGAGGCAGCTGTCAAGGACCTCATCCCGGGACTGAAGGTTCTGCAGGAGTCCCTGGCTAAGAAGGCCAAGGAATGGGAGACCGTTGTTAAGTCCGGCCGTACCCACCTGATGGATGCCGTCCCGGTGACCCTGGGGCAAGAGTTCTCCGGTTACGCTCGCCAGATTGAGGCTGGCATTGAGCGCATCGAGGCGACCCTGCCGCGTCTGGGCGAGCTGCCAATTGGTGGTACCGCTGTTGGCACCGGCCTGAACACCCCGGCGGACTTCGGTGCCAAGGTCACCGCTGAGCTCGTCGAACTGACCGGCATCAAGGAGCTGCGCGAGGCTCAGAACCACTTCGAGGCTCAGGCTAACCGCGATGCCCTGGTCGAATTCTCCGGCGCTATGCGCACCGTCGCAGTCTCCCTGAACAAGATCGCTAACGACATTCGCTGGATGGGCTCCGGCCCGCTGACCGGCCTTGCTGAGATTCACCTGCCGGATCTGCAGCCGGGTTCCTCCATCATGCCGGGTAAGGTCAACCCGGTTCTGTGCGAGACTGCCACCCAGGTCGCAGCGCAGGTTCTGGGCAACGACACCGCTGTTGAGTTTGCTGGCGCTAACGGCGCATTCGAGCTGAACGTCTTCATCCCGGTCATGGCACGTAACGTGCTGGAGTCCGCTAAGCTGCTGGCGAACACCGCACGCGTCTTCGCCGAGAAGCTGGTGGACGGCATCGAGCCGAACGTTGAGCGTATGAAGACTCTGGCTGAGTCCTCCCCGTCGATTGTGACCCCGCTGAACTCCGCCATCGGCTACGAGAACGCAGCTAAGGTCGCTAAGACTGCTCTGAAGGAAGGTAAGACCATCCGTCAGACTGTTATCGACATGGGCTTCGTCGACGGCGAGAAGCTGACCGAGGAAGAGCTGGACAAGCGCCTCGACGTGCTGGCAATGGCCAACACTGATCGTGACTAGTTCTTTCTGAACTCGAAGGTGTGAGAGCACCTTACGCATAAGACCCCGTAGTCTCACTTCGCTGAAAGACTTCGGGGTCTACTATTTTTCCTTAACGTCGGACAAGTTTCAGAGAGTGACTAACTATTCCCACCTATCGCCACACCATCGCATTTCCTCGCCGTTGCGTCGCCGAGTGGTTCTCCCGCCCAGGCGCTGTCACCCGCCTAACACCGGGGCTTCTCCCGATGTCACCGAAATCCGAATCCGCCAACCTCGCCGACGGCACGACCGTATTCTCCATGCCGGCTGGCCTCAAATGGATTGCACGTCACGACCCGGCCGGTTTCCTCCCCGGCCAGAGATTCATTGACGAAGTCACCAGCGAGCCCTTTCGCCGCATCACGGGGTGGAAGCACACCCACGTTCTCTCCGATACTCCGCTTGACGACGGCAGCGCTGGCACGGTTTTAGAGGACACCGTTGACACCAAGGTTCCGGTACCCGGGTTGGATTCGATGTTCGCCTACCGTGCTACGAAGGTTGCTGGAGACCTTGCGGCCGTCGATAGGCTTTCGGAGTATTTGGGGCATGTGCCGGAGCCGCTGACAGTGGCGATCAGTGGAGCTACGGGGACCATCGGAACGCAGCTGCGCGCGCTACTGACCACGGCCGGACATGAGGTGATTTTGCTGGTGCGCTCACGTGAACAGACGGGTGCGGACAAGCGATATTGGGATACTGCGGCACCCGCAGCTGACTTGCTGGAGGGAGTCGACGCGGTCATCCATCTGGCCGGCGCACCGATTGCGGGGCGCTTCACGGAGGCGCATCTTCGAAAGGTTCGCCATTCCCGTGTCGAACCAACGCGAGCTCTGGCAAAGCTCGTTGCATCTACTGACAGCGTGAAGGTCGCGGTTGGAGCGTCGGCGGTGGGGTTCTACGGTGCGGATCGTGGCCCAGAGGTGCTCACCGAGGACGCTGGCCCTGGCGCGGAAGCGCAGCGTTACGACGGCAGCGCCGCCGCGGACAGTCTCTCGGCTATCGTGCGCGATTGGGAAAATGCATGGGATCCCGCTCGCGATGCAGGCAAGCGGGTCGTAAACGTCCGTACTGGTCTCGTGCTTGCTGGTGGCGGCGGACTCTTGCCGCTACTAGCGGGCGTGGTGTTCACCGGACTTGGAGGAAGATTGGGGTCGGGCGAGCAGTGGTTCCCGTGGATTGCTTTGGACGACCTGTTGGACATCTATCACCGGTCGTTGGCAGATTCCGCACTTGCCGGACCTGTCAATGCGGTGGTGCCACTGGCTTCCGGAGTGAATAATGCGGAGTTCACGAGGGTATTGGGAGAGGTCTTGCACCGCCCGACGGCGGTTCCGATTCCTTCACTGGGGCCTGCAGTACTGCTGGGCAAACGCGGTGCTGCGGAGTTGGCTCTCGCGAATCAGAGAGTAGAGGCAGCAGCGCTGCAAAAGGCGGGGCACAGGTTCCGCTTCACTTCGCTTAACGACGCCCTGCGCCACGAGCTATTGAAGGAGACGTAGCCTTCCACCGTGCCTACACAAAACACGAAGGTTGTGTAATTGAATGGCGCGTTGCGACTATCAACAACCCGACCCCTGCGCCTGAGTCCACGGCATCCTGAACAACCCAAAGATGCTCTCTGCATAGGTACTCAAACACCTGTTGACTCATCAACTTGCCATCACATTGCACTCGGTGTAACTTTGCACCTCGTGCAAATTGATGAGAATACCTATCACAGATTGGACCCGGGCCAACACCCCGAGTGCGGTCTCCGGGAGCTCAAAAGGTTTCAAACACACTGCGCTTTGGCCGATGCCGCGACCGCCCTTGTATTGGATCGCGGATACGACCAAGTCAACATCGAAGACATCTGTCAGCGGGTCAATATCAGTCGACGCACATTCTTCAATTACTTCGACTCCAAGGATCAAGCCATCTTCGGCAACGGCATCATGTCATTCGATGCTGACGATGAAGAGGTATTCCTCGCCCAAATCCACCAAGACCCCATCGCGGACATGCTCGATTTCATCGAGAAAAAGCAGCAATCCCAGCTACTCCGATATAAAGAGCTGGGGGCAACCGAAGAGTTTCACCGTCTGCTCAAGGAGCGTATCCGCGAGATTTTGCGCAATGAGCCAAAGCTATCGACGGTTGTCATTTCGAATTTTGGCAACTCAATGCGCCGCGTCCGTTCTGCCTTTGAGCGCTATTTCGAGATGAATCCACAGTCGCGCACGCACCCCGAGCTGCCCGTCGGGCACGAGGTAGCACTGTCGGTCGGTTTCGTCCGCGAATGCGTGCTGTACTCATCGGCTCATCGGGACGAATTCACAACAGATACACCGCTTCACGACGCCGCCGACGTCGTTAAAAATTTCTGGAGGAGGAATAGTGACAGCTAGCAACACCACTGCTCAAGATCAAACCGACACCACGGTTTCTGACAACAAGTCCCACTTGGGAATCATTTTCTTCGCGCTCATTCTCACTATGCTGATGAGCTCGCTGGGGCAGATGATTTTCGCCACCGCCCTGCCGACCATCGTCGGCGAGCTCGGCGGAGTTGACCACATGTCGTGGGTTATTTCTGCATTCCTGTTGGCACAGACTGTGGCAATGCCGATTGTCGGCAAGCTCGGTGACATGATTGGGCGCAAGGGCCTGTTCATGATGGGGATCGCGCTGTTCATGGTCGGTTCCGTCATGGGTGCAATCACCAACTCCATGAGCCTGCTCATCGCCGCCCGCGCCTTTCAGGGATTTGCTGGCGGTACATTGATGGTTTCCTCGCAGGCCATCCTGGCCGAGGTTATTCCCGCACGCCAGCGCGGTAAGTACATGGGCATCATGGGTGCTGTGTTCGGCCTGAGTTCCGTGCTGGGACCAGTGCTGGGAGGCTGGTTCACCGACGGCCCGGGCTGGCGCTGGGGCCTGTGGATCAACGTCCCGATGGGCGTGGTTGCACTATCGGCAGCTGCAGCCTTCCTGAAGCTGCCCCGACGCCAGAGTGAAGGAAACTTCGACTACATCGGCACGATGTTCTTGACTGCCGCTGCCTCGACGCTAATTCTCACCACCACGTGGGGCGGTACACAGTACGACTGGAACTCCGGAGTCATCATCTCGCTTATCGTTGCCTCCGTGGTTTCCTGGGTGCTGTTCTTCCTCACCGAGACTCGTGTTTCCAACCCACTGATTCCGACGCACTTGTTTAATAACCGGAACTTCGTGCTCACGACTGTGTCGGGTCTCATTCTGGGTATCGCGATGTTCGGCACTATGGCCTATATTCCGACCTACCTGCAGATGGTGCACTCAATGTCACCGACCGCTGCAGGCTTGATGATGACGCCGATGATGGTCGGCATGCTGCTCACCTCAATTGGCGTTGGCCAGATTATTTCGCGGACTGGTAAGTATCGCTTCTACCCCTTCGTCGGCCTGATGATTATGGCTGTCTCCCTCTACTTGCTGTCCACGCTGGAGACCACCACCCCGCTGTGGCAGGTTGGTGTTTACCTGTTCATCATGGGCTTCGGCCTGGGCACCGGCATGCAGGTTCTGGTTCTCATCGTGCAGAACTCCTTCCCGGTCGCCATGGTCGGTACCGCTACCGCTGCGAATAACTTCTTCCGCCAGATTGGTGGTGCGGTCGGTTCCTCCATTGTGGGTTCGATTTTCATCCACCGCATGAAGGACCTGGCAGGCGAACGCGTTCCGGCGGCTATCGAACAGATCAAGGCCGCATCACCGGAGGCTGCAGCAGAGTTCGCAAAGCAGATGGGCCCGGAGGGCTTTTCCTCTAAGTCGATTGGTTCACTGACGCCGCACGTCCTAGATAGCATGCCGGCGCCAATCCACGAAGCGCTGATCTCCAGCTACAACGATGGTTTGACGCCGATCTTCTTGGTACTAATGCCAGTGATTATTCTGGCAGCAATCATTGTGTTCTTTGTTCGCGAGGATCCGTTGAAGGAAACCGTCGAATAATTAATTCGCGGGAGCCGCGGCTCCCGGCAGCTATGCCCCCACCTGGCCGTCGGCGCGGTCGAGCTTGTCCAGAATCGGACGGTTCGGCTCACCGGCGGCTTCTGCTTCTTCCTGGACGCGCTTCAGTGCGCGCTCCTCTGGCTTTTCCAGGAGCTTTTCCAAAATAATGACATCGCGCCACTGCCCCGCCATTGGGCCGTAGGTCATCTTTGCCATGTGGTGGTAAATCCCCACTTCACGGAAGCCGAGCTTTCGATGCAGCTTTAACGATCCCACATTCTCCGGAAAGACCCACGAGTGAATCGACCAGCAGTCGAGCTCCGTGGCATCGTCGATAAGCTTCTGCAGCAGCGTCGCCGCCAGCCCCATGCCCTGCCCGTCAGGATGGACGTAGATGGAGTCTTCGATGACGCCATTGAAAATCGGGCGCTTGGATACCGGCGCTGCCGATGCCCAAGCCAGAATCTTGTCCGGGTTTTCTGCGTCGACGGCGACGTAACACAAATCCACTCGTTTGAGTGCGATGAATTCGTCCCACTCGGGAGCGGAGTGCTCCCAGGACGCGTGCCCCGTATCCAGGCCAATCTCGTAGATCTCTTGGATCTGTGGATAGTCCTCTTCACGCATCATTCGAATCGTGAAATCGCGCTTCTTTTCAGCCATAACTACAAGTGTGGCTAATTTTTCCGCGCACGTCGAACGAAACGGCAAAAATATTGTAAAAAGATTACTTTCGCCTGCGCGGTCGCCTGCTTCCGCCGCTGCTTCGACGTCCACCACGACCACTGCGCGCATGCTTTACGACGGTCCCAGCGCGCTGCCGGCGGGCTTGCTTAGCAAGCGTCTTTTCTCTGGCCGACAACTTCTTCGGCTGCTCGTCAGCCCTCTTGCGCCCCAACTGCGTGCGTGTCGAGCCCTCCCTGCGCCCCTGGACAATGCCGACGAACTCCTGCCGGAGCTCGTCGTCCTCTACTTTCGGCCACACCAACCAAATAGCTGTCCGAGACAGCGGTTCCGTGGCGCCTTCCTCGGCCACCAAGTTCGATGAGGCCACCGCCTTCTTCGACAGCGCCTTCAAAATCGTGCGAGGTCCCACCACGACACCTGCACCAGTGGCCGCAACGGGCAGCATCTGTCGCAGCTCATCCGCATCCACGGAGGTCAGCAGCACAGTTTCGTCCGCCAACAGCTCCTCCGGCACGGACTCTGTGAGGGAGAACACGTGCTCTTTCTCGAAGGCCACGCCCCAGGCTTCGTCGTAAAGCCGGATGCGATGGAGCGACTCGGGCAGCGAGCTTTCGGACTCTAACCGAACCAGCGCCATGTCAGCGGCGCCACCGACCAGGTCGGACATCGGATCGTCGGCGGCGTGGGTGTGCAGTGTTGCCGGAATTCGATCCCTAAAGCGGCGAAACCACTTCTCGGGACTGGTGCCGGTGGCGAACACGATGCGCAGGACGGCGGGTTCAGGAGTCGACATACTCCGCAAGGTTACTCGAATGGGTGCTAGCGTTGAACCCATGAAACCCCTAACCGCAGCCAAAAAACTTCGCATTTTCCTCCCGGCCACACCCGAGGAATTTCGCACTGGTGAGATTTCGCACGCGCAGTTTGCCGAACTGCAATCCAATCCGCCGGAATGGCTCGCTGAGCTACGCCGCAACGGACCGCACCCGCGTCCAGAAGTTGCCCGCAAGCTGGGCATCACTATCACGGCGTTGAAGAAGAACGACATGGACAAGCCGCTGACAACGGCGGAGATTAAGGATTTGCTCGAGCAGATGCCGGAGTGGCTGGAGGCTGCTCGTGAGTCCATGGCGAAGCAGCGTGTTGAAACCGCTGAGGCAGAGGCCAAGAAGGACGACGGCCCTGGTCGGGCTGCCGCTGAAGCTGCTCGCAACGCCGAGAAATAGCCGACACAGCTGACACACCGACACAGCTGACACCTTCAAGGAGGATTCTCCCGTGGCCATCGACTACACCGCACATGCAATCAACCACAAGGACAACGGTACGGTTGTCCTGATTGGCTCGCTGGGCACCACACAGGAGATGTGGGAGCCACAGGTAGCCGCTTTGAGCGAAAAGTACCAGGTCATCACGCCAGATGTCCGCGGCCATGGCGATTCCCCTATCCCCGAGGGTGAGTGGGACATGAGCCACTTGGCCGCCGACATCATCGAGGTCCTCGATGAGGAGGATATTGACCGCGCACATTTTGTGGGACTATCTCTCGGCGGCGCTATCGCCCAAACCATCGCACTAGAAAACGCCGATCGCGTGGTCAGCCTGACACTGTCGTCGACGGCGCCGAAATTCGGCACACCCGAGGCCTGGCAGGAAAAGGCCCAGCTCGTGCGCGACAAGGGCACGGTCGCACTCGCCGACACTGTCGTCCGCAACTGGTTTACCGACGAGTGCTTCGACACTACCCCTGAGCTCCCCGCCCGCTTCCGCGACATGATCGCAGATTGCCCCGATGACGGCTACATCGGCGCCTGCGGAGCACTCTCTCGCTTCGACACCCGCGAGCGCCTCGCCGAGATCACCGCTCCGACGCTGGTCATCGCCGGCAAGCAGGACACCTCTACGTCTCTCGACGTCGTCACTTCGCTTCACGACGGCATCGCGGGCTCGACCATGGTCGTCATTTCGCCGGCCAAGCACCTGCTCAACCAGGAAACCCCGGAGTACTACAACTCGGCCCTGCTGGCGCACATTGATGGGATTGCCGACTAGCGCCTAATCGCAGCAATAAAGGGTTAAGTGACAAAAAGTGTGTCTGATTTTCAGCCTATTTGCTGGTCAGGCCGCATAAAACGGGCTTATATAAGGT